>NZ_JAKRGC010000047.1 GCF_022347745.1 Streptomyces sp. OfavH-34-F | reverse complement strand
CCGGCTCGGGGACGGCGGCGCCCAGGCAGACGGCGCACGGCGCCTCGGACCCCGCGTTGGCCCGCGTCCACGCCTCGGTGAGCTGTGCGAAGCCGTCGCCCACGGTGCCGAGCGGGGTGCCGCCGGGCGAGGTGGACAGCGTCCCCGTGGGTCCGGCGTGGAGCCGGAGTCCGGGGCCGTCGCCCGCCGGTCCGGCGCCGAGCGCGGGGAGGTCGGCGAGCTGGATGGCCGGGTTGGTGAGGAAGTCGGCGAAGCCGCCCTCCTCGTAGGCCCGGTCGGCGTCGTTGAGGTACGCCTCGAAGTCGCCCTCGTCCGCCACCCGGACGACCGTGGGCCCGACGATCGACATGTACTCGCTGATGCCGTACGCCTGGATCTGGAGGTAGAAGCCGGGGTCGTGCGTGAACTCGGTGCCCGGCTCGGAGAGCGAGCCCTCGTAGGCGACGAGAGCGGGGCCCTCGCCCGGCGCGGGGGCGGAGCCCGCCTCGCCCGGTACGAAGATCATGGTGTCGTCGTCCACCGCGTCCGAGGCGAGCAGGGCGTCCAGGTGGGCGGCGTCCTCCAGCACCACGGTGCCGGCGGCGGCGCGCGGCGCGCCCCGTTCCGTGGTCGCACGCCCTGTCGACCAGCTCATCAGGCGCACTTTTAGCGCGGACATGACACACCCTCCTCAATGACGCGGCAATGAGACGCAGTAATGACTCGCACGAAACAGTTCTCACGGGCGCACGGCACGGCACGACACGACACCGCACACCATGCCCGGAGAAATAAAATCCGGAACCTAAACGGAAGGAAGAGCAGAAAGAATTTTCTTGAGATCGGACATCGCTTCCTGCGCGCCGACGGCATTGAATACCCCGGTCACATTCAGCACCACTTCGTCAACGCCCGCCTTTTCATAGGCCCGCAATTGATCGAGCACCTGCCCGGTATCACCGCTGAGAAATGCGCCGCCCGCCACGATTGCTTTCGCGTCGGCCTCGACGTCTTCACCGCCCACGCCCACGCCGGCCCGGCGCAGCATGTCGATGTAATGGGGGCCCCGCAGATGCGCCGCGTTGCTCGCGAGCGCGATCCGGTCCGGGCTCCGCCCCTCGTGCTCCAGCGCCACCGGCACGATCGCGGTCAGCCGGGGCACCGGCCGGCCCGCTCGCGCGGCTCCCTCGCGCAGCGCCGGCAGCACGGTGTCGGCGAGATAGGAAGCGGGGGTCAGCCAGGTGATCGCCACATCGGCGATCTCCCCCGCGAGACGGGCCATTCCGGGCCTGAGCACGCCGAGTCCCAGCTCGACGGGAGGGGCGGGGAAGGCGGGCAGGGCGCCCTGGAACGAGACGAACTCACCCTGTACGTCCACGACTTCGTTGGCGAGCAGCCCGCGCACGATGGTCAGGTACTCGCGGGCCGCGGTCAGCGGACTGCGGTACGGCGCACCGAGCAGGCTGCGCTGCATCGAGCGCCCGCCTGGACCGAAGCCGGCCACCACCGGCTGCCCCGTCGCCAGCGCCACGGAGCGCGCCTGCAGGGCCGCCTCGTACGGATGGCGCAGCGGCATCAGCGTGACGCCGAACCCGACCGGCACCCGGAATCCCGCGCCGGCGGCGTGCGTGAAGCCCTGGTGCGGCTCCACATACAGCGCCTGTCCCTGCCACAGGCGCTCGGCCCGCGTCCACTGGACCAGGCCCGCATAAGGCAGCAACTGCTCGGGGCGCCTCGGTAAGAAAGGCACCAGAACCGAATAGCCAGTCACGAAGAACCCCCGATGATTACGTGCCCCGACCGCCCCCGGAATGAACACAACCATCACATGATGTTCGTGTTATTTCCATCACGCTCTCGACGTGCGCCAATCATGGCACCGACGTGAAGAGGTGTAAAGAGTCTGTATTGAAGCGGAAGAAGATCACCGATTGTCCGATTCAACGGAATAGCGCAACTGATCATGGACCATCCCAAGATGATCACCCCCTAAACCGGACAAAAGGTGGCGTGCCGACGGCCGCCGAGCGGCCGCACGGACCCTTTCGCGGCCGCTTCCGCAAGGGGGACGCCTACAAGCGGAATCCGCTGCTCCAACAGGAGCGGAACATGTAAACGGAATTCATTCGGCAGAACTGTTCGCTATCCGGAGTCCGGCGGCGTAAGCACGGCATGCCGCGTACTCCGGCAGCGCCCCCGACGCCCGCGCCCGCTCCAGCGTCGGCGCCGCCCGGTCCCGCTCCGACAGCACGGGCCGCTCCACCGGCCAGTCGATGGCCAGCCCGGGGTCGAGCGGATGCACCGCGTGCTCCGCCGCCGGCCGGTACGGCTCCGAGCACATGTAGCTGAGCGTCGTGTCGTCCTCCAGGGCGCAGAAGGCGTGCCCCAGCCCCTCCGCCAGGTACACGGCCGCCCGCCGTTCGTCGTCCAGGCGCACCGCCTCCCAGCGCCCGTACGTCGGGGAGCCCGTCCGCAGGTCCACCACCACGTCCAGGCAGGCGCCCCGCACACACGTCACGTACTTGGCCTGCCCCGGCGGCACGTCCGCGTAGTGCACCCCCCGCACCACGCCGCGCGCGGACACCGACAGGTTGGCCTGCGCCAGCCGCAGCGGATGGCCGACCGCCCCGGCGAGCACGTCGGCGCGGTACCACTCCAGGAAGACCCCGCGCGGATCGGTGCGGCGCGGCGGCCGGATCTCCCAGGCCCCCTCGATGCCCAGCGCCCGCACCTCCATCAGCCCGTGCCCCGTTCGTCCAGCAGGTCCAGGAGGTAGCGGCCGTAGCCGCTGGCCAGCAGGGGCGCGCTCAGTTCGCGCAGCCGCGCGTCGTCGATGAGCCCGCACCGCCACACGGTCTCCTCCAGGCAGCCGACCTTCAGCCCCTGCCGCTCCTCGACCACCCGCACGTACTCCGACGCCCCGACCATCGAGGCGAACGTCCCGGCGTCCAGCCAGGTCGCGCCCCGGTCGAGCGGGGTCACCTTCAGCTCGCCCCACCGCAGGTACGCCTCGTTGACCGCCGTGATCTCCAGCTCCCCCCGCGCGCTGGGGGTGAGACCGCCCGCGATCCCGACGACGCGGTTGTCGTAGAAGTAGAGACCGGGCACCGCGTACCGCGAGCGCGGCCGCACCGGCTTCTCCTCTATGGACAGCGCGGTGCCGTCCTCGTCGAACTCCACGACGCCGTACGCCGACGGGTCGGCGACCCGGTACGCGAAGATCCGCGCCCCCACCGGATCGGCGTACTGCCGCAGCCGCGTCCCGAGACCGGCGCCGTGGAAGAGGTTGTCGCCGAGCACGAGCGCCACCGGCTGGTCCGCGATGAAGTCCGCGCCGATCACCAGCGCCTGCGCGATCCCCTCGGGGCGCTCCTGCACCCGGTACTCCAGACGCAGCCCGAACTGGGAGCCGTCGCCGAGCAGCCGGCGGAAGTGCTCCCGGTCGTCGGGGCCGGTCACGATCAGGATCTCGCGCACGCCCGCCAGCACCAGCGTGGTCAGCGGGTAGTAGATCATCGGCTTGTCGAAGATCGGCAGGAGCTGCTTCGACACCGCCCGCGTGGCCGGCCACAGGCGGGAACCCGTACCACCGGCGAGGAGTATTCCGCGCATCGTCACCGAGGGGGGCGCGCCCTGCGGCGGCCGGCCCCGTATCCCTTCCGGTCCGAGTTGCGCGTGATCCTAATGTCCGGGCGGGCCCGCCACCAGGCTCCGGCGGGCCGCGGCACCGCGGGAAATGGGTTCGCCGTTCCTCCGGCCCGGGTGAGATCCTGGGGTCCGTATGTCTACTTCCTTCGCCGATCTCCAGTCCCGGCTCGCACAGCTCTCCCTCCGCGACGCGAACCGGCTCGGCCGCCGCCTCGAGGGAGCCCGCCGCATCCGTAAGCCCGAGGCCCAGCGGGCCGTGCTGGACGAGATCGCCACGCAGGCGGACAAGGCGGCCGGGCGGCTCAGCCGGCGGGCCGAGCGGATGCCCGCCGTCACCTATCCCGAACAGCTCCCGGTCAGCCAGAAGAAGGACGAGATCCTGGAGGCGATACGCGACCACCAGGTCGTGATCGTCGCCGGTGAGACCGGCTCCGGCAAGACCACCCAGATCCCCAAGATCTGCATGGAGCTGGGCCGGGGCGTCCGGGGCATGATCGGGCACACCCAGCCGCGCCGGATCGCCGCGCGCACGGTGGCCGAGCGGATCGCCGACGAACTGAAGACCCCGCTGGGCGAGACGGTCGGCTGGAAGGTCCGCTTCACCGACCAGGTGGACCCGGAGGCGACCTTCGTCAAGCTGATGACGGACGGCATCCTCCTCGCGGAGATCCAGACGGACCGCGAGCTGCTGGCCTACGACACGATCATCATCGACGAGGCCCACGAGCGGTCCCTGAACATCGACTTCCTGCTGGGCTACCTGGCCCGGCTGCTGCCCCGGCGCCCCGATCTGAAGGTCGTCGTCACCTCCGCGACCATCGATCCGGAGCGCTTCTCGCGCCACTTCGGCGACGCGCCGATCATCGAGGTCAGCGGGCGCACGTATCCGGTGGAGGTCCGCTACCGGCCGCTGCTCGAAGAGGACGCCGAGGACGCCGACCGCGACCAGATCACCGCCATCTGCGACGCCGTGGACGAGCTCCAGGGCGAGGGCCCCGGCGACATCCTGGTCTTCCTCTCCGGCGAGCGGGAGATCCGCGACACCGCCGACGCCCTCAACAAGCGCAACCTGCGCCACACCGAGGTGCTCCCCCTCTACGCGCGCCTGTCGCACGCCGAGCAGCACCGCGTCTTCCAGCGCCACACCGAACGCAGGATCGTTCTGGCGACGAACGTCGCCGAGACCTCGCTGACCGTGCCCGGCATCAAGTACGTGATCGATCCGGGCACCGCCCGCATCTCCCGCTACAGCCACCGCACCAAGGTCCAGCGGCTGCCGATCGAGCGCATCTCGCAGGCCAGCGCCAACCAGCGCAAGGGCCGCTGCGGCCGTACCTCGGACGGCATCTGCATCCGGCTGTACTCCGAGGACGACTTCCTGACCCGCCCGGAGTTCACGGACGCGGAGATCCTGCGGACCAACCTGGCCTCCGTCATCCTCCAGATGACCGCCGCCGGCCTCGGCGACATCGAGAAGTTCCCCTTCATCGACCCGCCGGACCACCGCAACATCCGCGACGGTGTCCAGCTCCTCCAGGAGCTGGGGGCGCTCGACCCCGCGGAGAAGGACCCCAAGAAGCGGCTCACCCCGCTCGGCCGCAAGCTCTCCCAGCTCCCGGTGGACCCCCGGCTGGCCCGGATGGTCGTCGAGGCCGACCGCAACGGCTGCGTACGCGAGGTCATGGTCATCGCCGCCGCGCTCTCCATCCAGGACCCGCGCGAGCGGCCCTCCGACAAGCAGACGCAGGCCGACCAGCAGCACGCCCGCTTCAAGGACGAGACCTCCGACTTCCTGGCCTTCCTCAACCTGTGGCGCTACATCCGCGAGCAGCAGAAGGAGCGCGGCTCCTCCAGCTTCCGCCGGATGTGCAAGCAGGAGTACCTCAACTTCCTGCGCATCCGCGAATGGCAGGACATCTACGCCCAGCTCCGCTCGGTCGCCAAGCAGATGGGCATCTCCCTGAACGAGGAGGACGCGCCCGAGCAGTCGGTGCACACCTCGCTGCTCGCCGGGCTGCTGTCGCACATCGGGCTCAAGGACACCGAGAAGAACGAGTACCTGGGCGCCCGCAGCGCCAAGTTCGCGATCTTCCCGGGCTCCGCGCTGTTCAAGAAGCAGCCGCGGTTCGTGATGTCCGCGGAGCTGGTGGAGACCTCCCGGCTCTGGGCGCGGGTCAACGCCCGGGTCGAGCCGGAGTGGATCGAACCGCTGGCCCAGCACCTGCTGAAACGCACGTACAGCGAGCCGCACTGGGAGAAGGACCAGGCCGCGGTCATGGCCTACGAACGGGTCACCCTGTACGGGGTACCGATCGTCGCCCAGCGCAAGATCAATTTCGGCCGTATCGACCAGGAGACCTCGCGGGACCTCTTCATCCGCAACGCCCTGGTCGAGGGGGACTGGCGCACCCACCACGAGTTCTTCCACGCCAACCGCAAGCTGCTCGGCGAGGTGGAGGAGCTGGAGCACCGCGCCCGGCGCCGCGACATCCTGGTGGACGACGAGACGCTGTTCGACTTCTACGACCAGCGCATCCCGGAGCACATCGTCTCCGGCGCCCACTTCGACTCCTGGTGGAAGCACAAGCGCCGGGACGAGCCGGACGCGCTCGACTTCGAGCGCTCGATGCTCATCAACGAGAAGGCCGGGGCCGTCACCAAGGACGACTACCCGGACTCCTGGCGGCAGGGCAGACTCAAATTCCGGGTGACCTACCAGTTCGAGCCCGGCGCGGACGCGGACGGCGTCACCGTCCACATCCCGCTCCAGGTGCTGAACCAGGTCACGGCGGAGGGCTTCGACTGGCAGATCCCCGGCCTGCGCGAGGAGGTCGTCACCGAACTCATCCGCTCGCTGCCCAAGCCGATCCGCCGGCACTACGTGCCCGCGCCGAACTACGCCGCCAAGTTCCTGGACCGGGCCGTCCCCCTCCAGGAGCCGCTCACGGTGACCCTGGCCCGCGAACTCCAGCGGATGGTCGGCGTCCCGGTCACCGCGGACGACTTCGACCTGGCCCGCGTTCCGGATCACCTCAAGATCACGTTCCGGATCGTGGACGAGCGGCGCCGCAGGGTCGCCGAGGACAAGGACCTGGAGGCGCTGCGGCTGCGGCTGCGCCCGAAGGCCCGTCAGGCCCTGTCCAAGGCCGCCGCGGCCACCGCGGGCCCCAGCGGCGAGTCCGTCGAGCGCTCGGGCCTCAAGGACTGGACGATCGGCACGCTGGACAAGGTCTTCGAGACGCGCAGGGCCGGGCAGCCGGTGAAGGCGTATCCGGCGCTGGTGGACCAGGGCGAGAGCGTCGCCGTACGCCTCTTCGACACCGAGGCCGAGCAGCAGCAGGCGATGTGGCGCGGCACCCGGAAGCTGATCCTGCTGAACATCCCGGTGAACCCGGCGAAGTTCGCCTCGGACACGCTGACGAACCAGCAGAAGCTGGCCCTGTCCCGCAACCCGCACGGCTCCGTCCAGGCCCTGTTCGACGACTGCGCGACGGCGGCCGCGGACCGGCTGATCGCGGCGCACGGCGGGCCCGCCTGGGACGAGGCGTCGTTCCGGACCCTGTTCGACAAGGTCCGCGCCGACCTGGTGGACCTGACCGTCCGCACGATCGGCCAGGTGCAGCAGATCCTGGCGGCCTGGCAGGCGTGCGAGCGCCGGCTCAAGACCACCAACAGCCTGGTCCTGATCAACAACGTCACCGATGTGCGCGACCACCTGGCGCGCCTGATGCCGCCCGGCTTCGTCACCGCGACCGGGCTGCGCAGGCTGCCCGACCTGATGCGCTACCTGGTCGCCGAGGACCGCAGGCTCCAGCAGATGCCGACCAACGTCCAGCGCGACACCACGCGCATGGAGAAGGTCCACGAGATGCAGGACGAGTACGCCTGGCTGCTGGAGCAGCTGCCGAAGGGCAGGCCCGTCCCCCAGGAGGTCCTGGACATCCGGTGGATGATCGAGGAGCTGCGGGTGAGCTACTTCGCGCACGCCCTGGGCACCGCGTTCCCCGTCTCGGACAAGCGCATCGTGAAGGCCATCGACGCCGCCGCCCCCTGAGGACGGGCGTAGCGGCTCCGGCACCCGGAGTGAGTTCGACCGCACCCTCCGGACTCCTGTACAGTCTGTTTTCGCAGCCGGACGCGAGGAAGGCCGCGAAACCTGGTCCTGTGGAGCAGTTAGGAGTGCTCGCCACCCTGTCAAGGTGGAGGCCGCGGGTTCAAATCCCGTCAGGACCGCAGTACCGAAGGCCCGGATTCCCTGAATCCGGGCCTTCGCGCGTCTTGACTCCGGACTCCGCCGACGAGTACTCAGAAACCAGGGCCCGTCCCCGGATTCCCGGAGCGGGGGCGGCGCGCATCCACCGGGAGGTGGCGCGATGGGGACAACCACGGCCGAGCCGGCGCGGGTCCGCGCGAGAACACCCCGGCACGACGTCCGGGCCCTGCTGAGAGCCCATCTGGCCGCCGCTTCCGGCTATCGGCACCTGACCCGGCGCTGCGCGGTCTGCGCCCGGCTGCTGCGGCTCGCCACGGAGCCCTCGGCGGCCCCTCCGGACGCCGGGGCGGACGAGATCCCCGCCGGACCGCCCGGGACGCCCGCGGGGCGCCGAGGAGGCCCGTCACGGGCTTCGGGGACCGGGGACGTAAGTCCCGCCACGACATGACCTTCGGCACCGCCGCCGGCTTCCTCACAGTGGCAGGCTCGTAGATGGCAACAGTCATGCGGTGTGACGGGTGTCACTGAATCAGTTTTGAGAAGGGGGGAGTTTACACCCTTCCTACAACTGGCGAATTTAATATGTGCAATTGCACTCCCCGGAGGGATGCAGTCCGTTTTTCACCGCACCACCCGCCGGCCACCCGCCACCCGCCCCCTGCGGGCCCCCGGCCGCGACGGCGTCCGCAGGACGGCACGGCGCCGAACGGCGGGGTGCGTACGGGGCCCGGCGCGGGCACAAAAAATCGCGCTGGACCCGGCGGAGTCCAGCGCGATCGGATGACATGACCCGTAAGGCACGGGTACGGCGCCCGTTGGGGCGGGCGCCCGTCATATGGAGCTATGGGTGGGCAAGTGGGTTGGGGGGCCCAAAAGCCCAGGTGTGAAGGGGTGACAGGGGGTTTGTCAGCCCTCGCTGCGCTGCTGCGGAATGCCCGCCAGCAGAGCACGGACCTCCGCCTCGCGGTACCGGCGATGCCCACCGAGCGTGCGGATGGACGTGAGCTTGCCCGCCTTCGCCCAACGGGTAACCGTCTTCGGGTCCACGCGGAACATCGTGGCAACCTCAGCCGGGGTCAGCAGCGGCTCGGCATCAGGGGTGCGAGCGGTCATGAGCGGCCTCCTCGGGAGAACCGAACCATCTCGGTTCTTTCCTCTAAATTCTGCACCTTGACCCACGTTGCCCGAAATGGCGGACGCGGGCCGAGTCGGTTATAGGACGAACGGCTTGTCCTCGGCACTACAACTACACCATCCGTCCAGCCACGTCGGCCAAACCGATGGAATTGCCCTCCCAGGTGTCCATCAGCGACGGAAAGCCGATGGACCATGCCATAGCGGACAGTCACCCCACCGTGACGATCAGTCACAGAGCGATCAGGAGTCATCAGACCCCCCATAGCGTGCAATGCTGAGCGATCCGCCCATACATGGACGGATGGAGCCCTCGCCGGACTCCTTGTCCTATTTTGGCACGAGGGGTAGGGAAGGGCGCAAGGGCCCTGTAAGTGCTATCCATCACGGTTGAGGCAAAGGCCCGGTTCGGGACGTAGGTCCCGCCACCTCCCGCGTCACAGGGACCACTTCACCCTCACGTGTCACACCCGCAACAGGTTCACCCCGTCCCGCACGAGTGACACCGGCTCCCCGATCGGACGGCTCCGCCCTCAGTTGGCGAACTGACGGTCCCTCACGGCCCGCCAGCGCTCCGCGAGCCGCGCGTACGCCTCGGCGGCCCGCTCGGCCTCCCCGGCCCGCAGCGCGGCGATGCCCTCCGCCACGTCGGCCGCACTCCGGTCCTCGCTCAGCTGCCGCTCCGGCAGCGCGTGCACCAGCCCGCCGTAGTCCAGCTCCACCAGCGCCCGCGGGTGGAACTCCTCCAGCCACCGCCCGACGTCCACCAGCCCCGTGGTCAGCGGACCGTCCTCCATCGTCTCGCGCAGCGTCCGCAGCGACCGGGCCAGCCGGCGCCGCGCCTCCACCATCGGCGTCCGGTACCGGAACACGGGCGGCTCCCCGTCCGGCCCGGCCACCACGTGCTCCCGCTCCTCGTCCGCGAACAGCACGAACCAGCGGACCGGGACCTGCCACACCGCCGACCTGATCCACGGCCGCGCGTCCGGATGGCGCTCGGCCCACCGCTCGTGGTCCGCCAGCGCCTGGCCGCGCACCACCGGCGGCAGCACGGCGTCCAGCACCGGACCGGGGAACAGCTCCGCCAGCCCGTCCAGCGCCAGCCAGCCGCGCAGTCTGGTCCGCCACGGGCACACGCACACCACGCCGTCCAGCTCGGCCACGAACGCGTCCGCGCTCTCGTGCACGGGCACCCCGGCGGGCGGGGTCGCCGCCAAGTCGGCCAGCGAGCGCCGGAGTTCGTCCTGCGCCGTGGGCATCCGGTCGCGGGCCGCGTACCGGGCCCAGTGGGAGCGCTCGGGCTCCGGGAAGGCCGCCAGTGGCTCGTACACCCGGAGGTAGGACGCGTAGGGAACCAGCACCGAAGACACCACCGACATGCGGTGATCGTGTCACGCCCGGCCCCCTTGGGGGTGATCCTCGGCACGGAAACAGATCTACGTGGGGGTAGCACTTACGCTCTTGCTCATCGGGCCGACCCACGCGGGCGGACCGATGGGCCCTCCCCACCTTCAGGAGGGTCGTCTCCGCCGCTTCGTACTTGGGAGTCACCACAGTGACCGATGTGACCGGCGCGCCTGTCGATGTCCTGCACACCCTGTTCCACTCGGAGCAGGGAGGACACGAACAAGTCGTCCTCTGCCAGGACCGGGCCAGCGGCCTCAAGGCCGTCATCGCCCTCCACTCCACCGCCCTGGGCCCCGCCCTCGGCGGCACCCGCTTCTACCCGTACGCCTCCGAGGCGGAGGCCGTCGCCGACGCGCTGAACCTCGCGCGGGGCATGTCGTACAAGAACGCCCTCGCCGGGCTGGAGCACGGCGGCGGCAAGGCCGTCATCATCGGCGACCCCGAGCAGCTCAAGAGCGAGGAACTGCTGCTGGCCTACGGCCGGTTCGTGGCCTCGCTCGGCGGTCGCTACGTCACGGCCTGCGACGTCGGCACGTACGTCGCCGACATGGACGTCGTGGCCCGCGAGTGCCGCTGGACCACCGGCCGCTCCCCCGAGAACGGCGGCGCCGGCGACTCCTCGGTGCTCACCTCGTTCGGTGTCTTCCAGGGCATGCGGGCCTCCGCCCAGCACCTCTGGGGCGACCCGACGCTGCGTGGCCGAAAAGTGGGGGTCGCCGGAGTCGGCAAGGTCGGCCACCACCTCGTCGAGCACCTGCTCGCGGACGGCGCCGAGGTCGTGATCACCGATGTGCGCGAGGAGTCGGTGCGCCGGATCACCGAGCGCCACCCCGAGGTCGCCGTCGCGGCGGACACCGACGCGCTCATCCGCACCGAGGGCCTGGACATCTACGCCCCGTGCGCGCTGGGCGGCGCCCTCAACGACGAGACGGTCCCGGTGCTCACGGCGAAGGTGGTGTGCGGCGCGGCCAACAACCAGCTCGCGCACCCGGGCGTCGAGAAGGACCTCGCCGACCGCGCCATCCTGTACGCGCCCGACTACGTGGTGAACGCGGGCGGGGTCATCCAGGTCGCCGACGAACTGCACGGCTTCGACTTCGACCGGTGCAAGGCGAAGGCGGCGAAGATCTTCGACACCACGCTCTCGATCTTCGCACGTGCGAAGGCGGACGGCATTCCGCCGGCCGCGGCGGCCGACCGGATCGCCGAGCAGCGCATGGCGGAGGCGCGCCGCGGCTGAGCCGCGTTACCCCGTACGGCCCCGGCCCGCCGACCGGCGAGACAAGACTCACGCCGGTCGGCGGGTCGTCGGCCGATAAGAGGTTAAAATCGCAGTTGACCAGCGAGGACGGCGCGTCTCGCGGGTCCGCTTCCGGGGCGCGTGATGCGGGCGGCGTACCGTATGGCCGCGGAAGCAGGTACCGTTGAAGCACTACAGGCACGGTCTCTCGGCTGAGAGTCCGGTCTGAAACATGAACGCGTGTCAAGACTCTGGGGCCGTCGAGCCCCGTCACCGAGGGGGTCGAGCCATGGGGCGCGGCCGGGCAAAGGCCAAGCAGACAAAGGTCGCCCGCCAGCTGAAATACAGCACCGGCGGGACGGACCTGTCGCGTCTGGCCAGTGAGCTGGGCGCATCGACTTCGAGTCAACCACCGAACGCGGAGCCGTTCGAGGATGACGACGAGGAAGATGACCCGTACGCACAGTACGCGGATCTGTACAACAACGACGAGGACGAGGACGAGAACGGCCAGTCCGGTCCTTCGTCCAAGCGCCGCGGCGCTTGACCTCGCGCTGACACATCACCCCGGTCCGGACCTGCTCCGGACCGGGTTTTGTGCTGTCCCGCTCCTGCGCGGTCCCGGACGGGAAGGCGAAGGCGGCCGGTGACCGGCCGGGCCCGTCGGCCCGGCCGTTCCCGTTCAGCGTGCGTACGAACCCACCAGCTCGGCGCCGGTCGCGTGGTCACCGCGCGCGGTGATCTCACCGGCGACCCAGGAGTCGACGCCCCGGTCGGCCAGCGTGGTCAGCGCCGCGTCCACGGAGTCGGCGGGCACGACCGCGATCATGCCGACGCCCATGTTGAGCGTCTTCTCCAGCTCCAGCTGCTCGACCCGGCCGGCCGTGCCGACGACGTCGAAGACGGCGCCCGGCGTCCAGGTCGAGCGGTCGACCGTCGCGTGCAGGTGGTCCGGGATGACCCGGGCCAGGTTGTTGGCGAGGCCGCCGCCGGTGACGTGGCTGAAGCCGTGCACCTCGGTCGTCCGGGTGAGGGCCAGGCAGTCCAGCGAGTAGATCCGGGTGGGCTCCAGGAGTTCCTCGCCCAGGGTCCGGCCGAACTCCTCCACCTGACGGTCCAGCGCCCAGCCGGCCCGGTCGAAGACCACGTGGCGGACGAGCGAGTACCCGTTGGAGTGAAGCCCGGAGGAGGCCATGGCGATCACGGCGTCGCCCTCGCGGATGCGGTCGGGGCCCAGCAGGCGGTCGGCCTCGACCACCCCCGTACCGGCTCCGGCGACGTCGAAGTCGTCCGCGGCCAGCAGTCCGGGGTGCTCGGCCGTCTCGCCGCCGACCAGCGCGCAGCCGGCCAGCACACAGCCCTCGGCGATGCCCTTGACGATGGCCGCGACGCGCTCGGGGTGCACCTTGCCGACGCAGATGTAGTCGGTCATGAACAGCGGCTCGGCGCCGCAGACGACGAGGTCGTCCACGACCATGCCGACGAGGTCGTGGCCGATCGTGTCGTACACGCCCATGCGGCGGGCGAGGTCGACCTTGGTGCCGACGCCGTCCGTGGCGGAGGCCAGCAGCGGACGCTCGTAGCGCTTGAGCGCCGAGGCGTCGAAGAGGCCGGCGAAGCCGCCGAGGCCGCCGAGGCCCGCGACCTCGGGGCGCTGGGTCTTCCTGACCCACTCCTTCATCAGCTCGACGGCGCGGTCGCCGGCCTCGATGTCGACGCCCGCTGCCGCGTAGGAAGCACCTGTTGTCTCAGACATTGCCTGGGATCTTTCGTGTGGAAATACGGGGCTCGGGGAAGGGCTGCCGGGCGGTCCGGATCACGGACGCCGCAGCGCGTCGGACGCCGCGGTCGCCGCGGGGCCCGCCGCCAGCTCGGTCTCCAGCAGCTGCTTGCCGAGCAGCTCCGGGTCCGGGAGCTCCATCGGGTACTCGCCGTCGAAGCAGGCGCGGCACAGGTTCGGCTTGTCGATCGTCGTCGCCTCGATCATGGAGTCGATCGAGATGTAGGCGAGCGAGTCGGCGCCCATCGACGTGCCGATCTCCTCGACGGACATGCCGTTGGCGATCAGCTCGGCGCGGGTCGCGAAGTCGATGCCGAAGAAGCAGGGCCACTTCACGGGGGGCGACGAGATCCGGATGTGGATCTCGGCGGCGCCGGCCTCGCGGAGCATCCGGACCAGTGCGCGCTGGGTGTTGCCGCGGACGATCGAGTCGTCGACGACCACCAGGCGCTTGCCCTTGATGACTTCCTTGAGCGGGTTGAGCTTGAGGCGGATGCCCAGCTGGCGGATCGTCTGGGACGGCTGGATGAAGGTCCGGCCGACGTAGGCGTTCTTCACCAGGCCGTTGCCGAACGGAATCCCGCTGGCCTCGGCGTAGCCGATGGCGGCCGGGGTGCCGGACTCCGGGGTCGCTATGACCAGGTCGGCGTCGACGGGCGCCTCGGCGGCCAGCCGCCGGCCCATCTCGACGCGCGAGAGGTAGACGTTGCGGCCCGCGATGTCGGTGTCGGGGCGGGCCAGGTAGACGTACTCGAAGACACAGCCCTTGGGCTTCGCCTCCGCGAATCGCGAAGTGCGCAGACCGTTCTCGTCGATGGCGACCAGCTCGCCGGGCTCGATCTCGCGGACGAAGCTGGCGCCGCAGATGTCGAGGGCGGCGGACTCCGAGGCGACGACCCAGCCGCGCTCCAGGCGGCCCAGGACCAGCGGGCGGATGCCCTGCGGGTCACGGGCGGCGTAGAGCGTGTGCTCGTCCATGAAGACCAGGGAGAAGGCGCCCCGCACCTGGGGAAGCACCTGGGCGGCGGCCTCCTCGATGGTGAGCGGCTTGCCGTCCTCGTCGGTCTGGCCGGCGAGCAGGGCGGTCACCAGGTCGGTGTCGTTGGTCGCGGCGACCTGGGTGGCGCGGCCGTCCTTGCGCGGGAGGTCGGCGACCATCTCCGCGAGCTGGGCCGTGTTGACCAGGTTCCCGTTGTGGCCCAGGGCGATCGAGCCGTGCGCGGTGGCACGGAACGTCGGCTGAGCGTTCTCCCACACCGAGGCACCGGTGGTGGAGTAGCGGGCATGACCGACCGCGATATGGCCCTGGAGCGATCCCAGGGAGGTTTCGTCGAAGACCTGCGAGACCAGTCCCATGTCCTTGAAGACCAGGATCTGAGACCCGTTGCTCACTGCGATACCCGCGGACTCCTGTCCACGGTGCTGCAGGGCATACAGTCCGAAATAGGTGAGCTTGGCGACCTCTTCGCCCGGAGCCCAGACACCGAAGACGCCGCAAGCGTCCTGGGGGCCCTTCTCTCCGGGGAGCAGGTCGTGGTTGAGTCGTCCATCACCACGAGGCACGCCACCGAGTGTAGGGGAGATCGACCACTGGTCCGAATTGGGGACGACCCGCCGGACCGCCGGAAAGGCCCCTCTCTAGCCCGCCCGACCCCCCTCCCCCGCGAACCCCCCGCGATCACCCGGAGTGACCGCAGCCCTTTCCTGATCTACGCGCGGCAACCGCCGCAGGGCAGGCGACAGCCGGATCGCCGGCCGTCCGCCGACCGTTTCCGGCCACCGTGCGCAGCGCCCGACGGACCGCTTCGTGGCGCTGAGTGAGGCGGTCGGCGGGCGCCGCACGGGAACGGGGCGAACGGTTTTTTCGTGGTGAGCCTCACACCGGAGCCGCCCGGAATGCGGCATCTGGGTGGCACCGGCGGGCGGCCCGGCGCTGATTCCGCTTCCGGTGGTGGTCCCGGTTCCGCCGCGGGTCAGCCCATCAGGGGCAGCAGTTCCGACAGGTCGGCGCGCTCCCCGCTGGCGGAGACCTTCGCCGCTTCGACCTCGCGCGCCCATTCCGTGCGCCCGGTGGCCAGCCGAATCCAGGTGAGCGGGTCGGTCTCGACGACGTTGGGCGGGGTGCCCCGGGTGTGGCGCGGGCCCTGGACGCATTGCACCACCGCGTACGGCGGCACCCGGACCTCGACCGAGCCGCCCGGCGCCCGTTCGGCCAGCGCGTCCGCGAGGAGCCGGCTGCACGCGGCGAGCGCCTGCCGGTCGTACGGGACGCCGAGCCCGGTCGCCGCGTTCAGGTCGTCGGTGTGGACGACCAGCTCCACGGTCCGGGTGACCAGGAAGTCGCCGAGGCGCATCGCCCCGACGCGGGTGGCCAGCAACCGGTCCTCGGGCGCGCCGGGGACCAGCGCCTCGAACCGGGCGGCGGTCTCCTCGAAGAGCGCGTCCAGGCCGGGGTGGGCGGCGGCCCGGGCGGTGGTGTCGTCCGCGATGCCGGGGGCCCGGGACGCCGTGGTGAACGGCCACTCCAGGAGGGAGACCTCGGGCTTGGCGAGGGCCGGGGCGGGCAGCTCCAGCGTCCGGACGACATGGTCCAGGGCCATCGTGAGGTGGACGGCCAGCTCGCGCACCGTCCAGTCGCCGAGGCCGCTCGGCGCGGCGAGCTGCTCCGGGGTCAGGGTGCGCACGGCATCGCGTACGTGCGTGAACTGGGCGAGCACGGCGGCACGGGTCCTGGCCGGGTCGTAGCGACGGGCTCGCTTCTGCGAAGGCGGCATGCGGGGAGCCTACGGCGTGGCACCGACAGGGCGGCCGGGTTGGCGTCCGGCTCCCCCGTCAGCCCCGGGCGGGCGCCCGGCTCCCCCTCAGCCCCAGGTCGGCGTCCCGCTCCCCTGTCAGCCCCCGGGCGGGCGCCCGGCTCCCCCCTCAGGCCCAGGTCGGCGTCCCGCTAGGCGTCCCGCTCCCCCGTCAGCCCCGGGTCGCGTAGGCGCCGAGGCCCTTCTCCAGCAGGTCGAAGCCCCGGTGGGCCAGGGCGACGGCGTCGGCGGCGACCGCGTCGGCCGGTTCGCCGGCCAGCAGGCGCCTGCGGTTCTCGGTGAGCAGCGCGTCGCGGGTGCCCAGCAGCTGGGAGGCGACGATGCGCGCGATGGCCGGCTCCTCGCCCTCCTCGACGAGCACCGCGGTGAGCCGGTCCTGGGTGCGCGCGAAGAAGGAGTGGGCGCGGGCCAGCAGCGCGGGCGTCTCCGTGATCAGGCGCACGATGCCGAGCACCACCGGGGAGTCGCTCATGCCCACCGAGGCGTCGCGGCGCTCGACGGCGTCGATGAACTGCCGGCGCAGCGCCGCCACCGCGGACTCACCGGGAGCACGCTCCCGCACGACCCGGGCGGCGTCGTCAACATGCTCCTCCAGCGGCTCGAAGACCAGGTCTTCCTTGCTGTCGAAGTAGTTGAAGACGGTCATCTTCGATACGTCGGCCGCGTCGGCGATCTCCGCGACGGAGACCTGATCGAACCCGCGCTCGGAGAACAGCTCCGTGGCGGCCGCCAGCAGCCGGCGCCGGGTCTCGATCTTCTTGCGCTCGCGCAAGCCCATCCCCTCGGTCATGACATCACTGTACCAGGATGAAAATTAATCCGAGGAGAAAACTTGACTCGGTATATGAATGTCGGGACAGTGGAACCACCGCAGCGGTGCGCCCCGCACCGCCAGGAGGGGGACCACTGCCATGTCCGCGACCACGATCGCCACCGCACCGCGGCGGGAGGCCGGCACCGAACGCCCGCCCACCAGGCGCGGCACCACGATCGCCATGGCGCTCTGCGTCGTCACGATCCTGCTGGCCGTCCTGGACTCGAACATCGTGTCCTCGGCCACCGTGCCGATCGTCCGCGACCTCGACCCGGTGCACGGCGTGGACCGGATTCCCTGGCTGATCGCCGCCTACCAGCTCGCCGCGACCGCCGCGCTTCCGCTGTACGGCAAGCTCTGCGACACGCTCGGCGCCAAGAAGGTCTTCCTCGGGGCGCTCGCCACCTTCCTGACGGGTTCGGCCCTGTGCGGAATGGCCCAGTCCATGGGCGAGCTGATCGCCGCACGCGCCTTCCAGGGCGCCGGGGGCGGCGGGCTGATGAGCGTCACCATGGTCGTCCTGCGCCAGATCGGGGCGGCGGCCGGGCCGAAGGAGGGCAAGGACGGCAAGCCCGGCGGCGGCGACAGGAAGGGCAACATCGGCGGGATCATCGCCGGCGCGGGCATGGCGCTCGGCCCCTGGCTCGGCGGCGCCCTCGCCGACCACGCCGGCTGGCGCTGGATCTTCTACGTCAACCTGCCGGTCGGCATCGCCGTCCTCGTCGCCGCCGCCCTCGTGGTCGACCTCCCCGTCCGCACGACGCGCCACCGCATCGACTTCCTCGGCGCCGGGCTCGCCGCCGCCTTCTCCAGCGCGCTGCTGCTGGTCACCGAGTGGGGCGGCGAGGAGTACGCCTGGACCTCCCCCGTGATCACCGGCCTCGCCGTCGCAGCCGCCGTCGCGCTCGGCCTGTTCCTGTGGCGCCAGGCCACGGCCGCCGAACCGATCCTGCCGCTCTCGATCTTCTCGCTGCGGCCGATGCGGTACGGCTTCGCGATCCAGGGGCTCGTCGGCGTCGCGATGATGGGGTCGATCGTCTACGTGATGATCTACCTCCAGGTCGTCCGGGGTGTCGCCGCCACCTCGGCCGGTCTCTTCCTGGTCCCGATGGCCATCGGCATGACCGTCGTCGGCCTCCTCTCGGGCCGGCTGGTCGCGGCCGGCTGGTCGCAGAAGACCTTCGTCGTCAGCGGCTCCGTCTTCGCCTCGGCCGCCCTCGCCCTGCTGACCACGCTCGACACGGACACCGGCCTGTGGACGGTGCGCGGCGCCCTGCTCCTCATGGGGATCGGCTTCGGACAGCTCATCGGCCAGCTGATCGAACTCGTCCAGGACACCGCCCCGGAGCGGCAGCTCGGCGTCGCCACCACCGGGGTCCGCTTCTTCCAGACCCTGGGCACCGCGCTCGGCGCCTCCCTCTTCGGGGCCGTCCTCAGCAGGGTGTACGCCGCCCAGGGCCCCGGCGGCACCACCAGCGACATCGCCCGGCTCACCGGCCCGGCCCGCGAGGAGGCCCTGGACGCCTTCGTCTCCTCCACGAGCGCGGTCTTCGCCTGCGCCACCGGGGCCATGGTCCTCGCCCTGATCCTGGCGACCCGGCTGCCCGGCGCCCGTACGAAGATCTGACCGCCCCCAGCGCGAAACCCCCGGCCGGGCGAACCGGTCGGGGGTTTCGTGTCGAGCGGTGCGGGAACTACGCCAGCAGCGCCGGGATCGTCTCCTCGTGCGCCGTACGCAGCTCGCTCAGCGGGATGCTGAACTCGCCCTGGACCTCGATCTCGTCGCCGTCCACCACACCGATGCGGGTCACGGGCAGCCCGCGCGCCCCGCACATGTCGGTGAACCGCAGCTCCTCGCTGCGCGGCACCGAGACGACCGCGCGGCCCGCGGACTCGGAGAACAGCAGCGTGAACGCGTCGAGGCCGTCCGGCACGACCAGCCGGGCGCCGTTCCCGCCGCGCAGGCAGGACTCGGTGACCGCCTGGACGAGGCCGCCGTCCGACAGGTCGTGCGCCGCGTCGATCATGCCGTCGCGGGAGCCCGCGATGAGGATCTCGGCGAGCAGCTTCTCGCGGCCCAGGTCCACCTTGGGCGGCATGCCGCCGAGGTGGCCGTGGATGACCTCGGACCAGGCCGAGCCGCCGAACTCCTCGTGCGTGTCGCCCAGCAGGTAGAGGAGCTGGCCCTCCTGCGCGAAGGCGACCGGCGTCCGCCGCGTGACGTCGTCGATGACACCGAGCACGGCCACGACCGGCGTCGGGTGGATCGCCGTCTCACCGGTCTGGTTGTACAGCGAGACGTTTCCGCCGGTGACCGGGGTGCCCAGCTCCAGGCAGCCGTCCGCGAGGCCGCGGGTGGCCTCGGCGAACTGCCACATGACGTCCGGGTCCTCGGGCGAACCGAAGTTCAGGCAGTCCGAGATCGCGAGCGGCTTGGCGCCGGAGGCGGCGACGTTGCGGTACGACTCGGCGAGCGCGAGCTGCGCCCCGGTGTACGGGTCGAGCTTGGCGTACCGGCCGTTGCCGTCGGTCGCCATGGCCACGCCGAGGTTGGTCTCCTCGTCGATGCGGACCATGCCGGCGTCCTCGGGCATCGCGAGGACGGTGTTGCCCTGCACGAACCGGTCGTACTGGTCCGTGATCCAGGACTTCGACGCCTGGTTCGGCGACGCCACCAGCTTGAGGACCTGCTCGCGCAGCTCCGCGCCGCCGGCCGGGCGGGCCAGCTTGCCGGCGTCGTCGGCCTGCAGCGCGTCCTGCCAGGACGGGCGGGCGAACGGGCGGTGGTAGGTCGGGCCCTCGTGGGCGACGGACCGCGGCGGCACGTCCACGATCTGCTCGCCGTGCCAGAAGATCTCCAGGTGGGAGCCCTCGGTCACCTCACCGATGACGGTGGCGATGACGTCCCACTTCTCGCAGATCTCCAGGAAGCGGTCCACGTGCTGCGGCTCGACGATGGCGCACATGCGCTCCTGCGACTCGCTCATGAGGATTTCCTCGGGCGAGAGGGAGGAGTCGCGCAGCGGCACGGTGTCCAGCTCGACGCGCATGCCGCCGGAGCCCGCGGAGGCCAGCTCGGACGTGGCGCAGGAGAGCCCGGCGCCGCCGAGGTCCTGGATGCCCGCGACGAGCTTCTCCTTGAAGATCTCCAGGGTGCACTCGATGAGGAGCTTCTCCTGGAACGGGTCGCCGACCTGGACGGCGGGGCGCTTGGCGGGGCCGGTCGACTCGAAGGTCTCCGAGGCGAGCACGGAGACGCCGCCGATGCCGTCGCCGCCGGTGCGGGCGCCGTACAGGATGACCTTGTTGCCCGGGCCGGAGGCCTTCGCGAGGTGGATGTCCTCGTGCTTCATCACGCCGATGCAGCCGGCGTTGACGAGCGGGTTGCCCTGGTAGCAGGCGTCGAAGACGACCTCGCCGCCGATGTTCGGCAGGCCGAGGCAGTTGCCGTACCCGCCGATGCCCGCGACCACGCCCGGCAGGACGCGCTTGGTGTCGGGGTGGTCGGCGGCGCCGAAGCGCAGCGGGTCCACCACGGCGACCGGGCGGGCGCCCATGGCGAGGATGTCGCGGACGATGCCGCCGACGCCGGTGGCCGCGCCCTGGTAGGGCTCGATGTACGAGGGGTGGTTGTGCGACTCGACCTTGAAGGTGACCGCGTACCCCTGGCCGACGTCGACCACACCGGCGTTCTCACCGATGCCGACGAGCATCGCGTCGTTGGCGGGGACCTTCTCGCCGAACTGCTTGAGGTGGACCTTGCTGCTCTTGTACGAGCAGTGCTCGGACCACATCACGGAGTACATGGCGAGCTCGGCGCCGGTGGGACGGCGGCCCAGGATCTCGCGGATGCGGGCGTACTCGTCCTCCTTGAGGCCGAGTTCCTTCCAGGGCTGCTCGGCGTCCGGGGTTTCGGCCGCGTGCTCGACCGTGTCCAGGCTCATGCGTTGACCAGCTTCTTGATGATCGAGGTGAAGAAACCGAGGCCGTCGGTGCGACCGGTGCCGATCAGCGGCTCCACGGCGTGCTCCGGGTGCGGCATCAGGCCGACGACGTTGCCCGCGGCGTTGGTGACGCCCGCGATGTCGCGGAGCGAACCGTTGGGGTTGGGGCCCACGTAACGGAAGGCGACGCGGCCCTCCGCCTCCAGCTCGTCGAGCGTGCGCTCGTCGGCGGTGTAGCGGCCGTCCATGTTCTTGAGCGGGATCGAGATCTCCTGGCCCTCGGTGTAGTCCGAGGTCCAGGCGGTACCGGCGTTCTCGACGCGCAGCGTCTGGTCGCGGCAGACGAAGTGCAGGTGGTTGTTGCGCAGCATCGCGCCGGGCAGCAGGTGCGCCTCGGTCAGGACCTGGAAGCCGTTGCAGATGCCGAGGACCGGCAGGCCCGCCTTCGCCTGCTCGATCAGCGTCTCCATGACCGGCGAGAACCGGGAGATGGCTCCGGCGCGCAGATAGTCGCCGTACGAGAATCCGCCCGCCAGGATCACCGCGTCGACCTGGTGCAGGTCCTTGTCGCGGTGCCACAGTGATACGGGCTCGGCGCCCGCGACCCGTACGGCCCGCAGGGCGTCCTGGTCGTCGAGCGTGCCCGGAAAGGTGACGACTCCGATACGAGCGGTCACTTCGACTCCTCGGCGTTCTCCACCTTCACGGTGAAGTCCTCGATCACGGTGTTGGCGAGGAAGGTCTCCGCCATCTCGTGAATACGGGCGAGGGCGGCGTCGTCGACCGGCCCCTCGACCTCCAGCTCGAAACGCTTTCCCTGACGTACGTCCGCGATTCCCTCGAAGCCGAGACGGGGCAGTGCGCGCTGCACCGCCTGTCCCTGCGGGTCGAGGATCTCGGGCTTGAGCATGACGTCGACTACGACGCGTGCCACTGGCACTCCCGGTGTGGTGGTGTGGTGCGGCTGTTTCTCCGGAGGGGGTACCCCGGACCCCCGCGGGTCCTCTCAGCGTACCTGCCCGGAAATTCTACGCGGGTAGATATCAAACGGGATAGATCACGCTCAGATTTCGAACGATCACCGGACGGCGGAAAAGCCGCGAAACAAATGCTCATGGGCCGTCCGGATAGTGCCCGGACACGCGCAGGTAAATGGGCGGGCTTCACAATGCGGTCCCCCTCGCTGTACAAATGATTACCGGGGAATGCAGCATTGCCCCGGAGCACCGACAACAGTCGGCCCGCATCCGCGCTCACAGCCGGAAGGCCGGCATCGACGCATGTCAGACGCGACGGTGCCGTAGGAAAGGACCGATATCCGTGGCGCAGCGCGTAGTGGTCACACTCTCCGACGACATCGACGGGGGAACGGCGGCGGAAACGGTCAGCTTCGCCCTGGACGGGAAGTCGTACGAGATCGACCTCAATCCGTCCAACGCAAAGAAACTGCGCACCGCCCTGGCCCCGTACGTGGCGGCCGGCCGTAAGCAGACAAACACCGGCAAGCACGGCAAGGCTCCCGTTTCGTACCGGCACACCTCGCTCGCGCCCGACCCGGCGGCGGTGCGCGCCTGGGCGCGTTCGCACCGGATGGACGTGCCGGCCAGGGGCCGCATCCCCAAGAGCGTCTACGAGGCGTTCCAGGAAGCGAGTTGACCCACCGACAGCTCCGGGCGGCCCCGCAGGGGGGCTCGCGGGGGAGCCGACTTGCGCAACACCCCCGCAGGTCGGATAGAGTCTGGAGCACGCCGAGGGGCAAGGCCGAAAAGGCCGAACCCCACGCAGCGTGCGGGTGTAGTTCAGTAGCAGAACATCCCCCTTCCAGGGGGAAGGCGCAGTGTGCAATTCCTGTCACCCGCTCTGCATCACTCCTGCAGGACCACTCCGGTGGATCAGGTAGAGTAGTGATCGCTCCACCGGTGAAAGCCGAGTGGCGGCAATGCGGACGTAGCTCAGTTGGTAGAGCGCAACCTTGCCAAGGTTGAGGTCGCCAGTTCGAACCTGGTCGTCCGCTCAAGTGAAGAAGGCCCCGGTCATTTCGACCGGGGCCTTCTTCCTTTCATTCGCGGTCCCGGCGCAGACCCCGCACCCCCCGCCACCATGACGTTTGTCATCGGCGGCGATGACAGCGCGCACTGCCCCCGCCGCCCCCGCCACGAAAGCCTGGTCCCATGACCAGCGACGACATGCCCCGTGAGTGCGTGATCCAGGCGGAGGACGTCCGCCGCCGCTACGACGGCGGCTTCGAGGCCGTGAGCGGCGTCTCGTTCACGGTGGCGCGCGGCGAGCTGTTCGCCCTCCTCGGGACGAACGGCGCCGGCAAGACCTCCACCGTCGAACTCCTGGAGGGCCTGACCCGCCCCGACGGGGGCCGGGTACGGGTCCTCGGGCACGACCCGTACAGCGAGCGCGCCCGGGTCCGCCCCCGCATCGGCGTGATGCTCCAGGAGGGCGGGTTCCCCTCGGAGCTGACGGCCACCGAGACGGTACGGATGTGGGCGGGCTGCACCAGCGGCTCCCGCCCGGTCGGGGAGGCGCTGGAGCTGGTCGGCCTCGCCCACCGCAGCCGGGTCCGGGTCAAGCAGCTCTCGGGCGGTGAGCGGCGGCGCCTCGACCTGGCCCTGGCCCTGCTCGGCCGGCCCGAGGTGCTCTTCCTGGACGAGCCGACGACCGGCCTGGACGCCGAGGGCCGCCGCGACACCTGGGAACTGGTGCGCCGGCTCCAGGAGGACGGCACCACGGTCCTGCTCACCACGCACTACCTGGAGGAGGCGGAGTCCCTCGCAGACCGGCTGGCGATCATGCACCGGGGCCGGATCGTCACGGCCGGCACCCCCGACGAGGTGACGGCCGCCCGCCCCGCCCGCATCCGCTTCGAGCTGCCCCGGGACGTCCCGGCCGCGCGGCTGCCCCTGGACCTCCGCGCCGCCGCCGAGGGCAGCCGGGTGGAGATCCGCACCTTCCACCTCCAGGACTCCCTCGCCGAACTCCTCCGCTGGGCATCCGAGTCGGGCGTCGCGCTGCACAAGCTCGACGCCCGCGCGGCCTCCCTCGAGGAGGCGTTCCTCGACATCGCGAAGTCCGCCGCCGAAACCGAAGAGGTACCCGTCCCATGACCACCGCGACCACCCCCGCGGCCGACGCCGCCCGCAGCACGGCCCGGACCCGGCTGGCCGCCCTCGGGCGCGCCGAGCTGACGCTGCTCAGCCGGAACAGGACGGCGATCTTCGTCGCGCTCTTCGTACCGGTGACCATGATGCTGGCCATGCGGTCCGCCTTCGAGAACATCGATCTGGACGGCACCGGCCTCACCATGGGCGGGGCCGCGCTCATGGGCGGCATCGGCATGGTGCTCATCCAGGCCGTCTACATGCACATGGTCGCCGCCTACGTCGCCCGGCGCGAGGAACTGGTCCTGAAGCGGCTGCGCACCGGAGAGGTCAGGGACGGCGAGATCCTCACCGGCACGGCCCTCCCCTCCACCGCCCTCGCCCTGGCCCAGAGCCTCGTCATCGTCGTCGCCGGCACCGTCTTCTTCGACCTCGACGCTCCCGACCGCCCGGAACTGCTGCTGGGCGGGCTGCTGTTGGGCGTGGTGCTGCTGACGGCCCTGGCCGGGATCACCTCCGTCGTCACCCGCACCGTGCAGACGGCCCAGCTGACGACCCTGCCGCTGTTCCTGATCTCGATGATGGGCTCGGGCGTCTTCGTCCCGCTGGACGTCTACCCGGACCGGCTCGCGACGTTCTGCGAATTCCTGCCGGTGACCGGCGTGATGACCCTGATCCGGGCCGGCTGGCTCGGCGTCCCCGAGAACACCGATCTGCTCGGTGCCGGGCTGATCGGACTGGCATGGACGGCACTCGCGGTGTTTGCTGTGCAGCGGTGGTTCCGCTGGGATCCGCGACGCTGAAAGGGGGGCGGACCGTGATCCGCGTACGGGGCTGGTGGCGCAGTTGGCAGGAGCGCAACAAAATGGAGCGCATCGACCTCTACTCGCGGTTCACCATCTCCGCGTTGCCCTGGTTCTTCGCGGTGGCCTGGCAGGGGGCGCCCTTCCAGTCGCACATCCGCCACGAACCGGTGCCGCTGGCCCTGGGGGTGGCGCTGCTCCTGGCGAGCCTGGCCCAGTGCCTGCTGAGCAACCGCAACCTCCCCGCCTCCTACGAGCACTACCTCGGCTTCTCCGTCTTCCCCGAGCGGCGCCTGATCGCCCCGGTGGCGCTCCTGCTGCTGGCCATCGGGCTGCTGGCGGGGCTGGCCGGGGTGGACGGGGTGCACGGCTCCGGACTGCTGCTCATGGCGCTGAACGCCCCGATGGCCCTGGTGATCACGCGGGTGCTGCTGGTGCCGGTGCGCCGCTTCATGATCGAGTCGCTCGCCCTCACCGCCCTGATCACCGGCGCCCTCGCCGCGGCCGGGGTCCGGGGCGGCACGCTGGCCGCGGTCGTGCCGTGCAGCCTCTTCGGCTGTGTGCTGGTCCTGGTCTCGGTACGACCCAGTGCCTGGAGCATGAGCGTGATGTGGCAGGCCGAGGAGGCGCGGGACGTCCAGGCGCGGCTCGCCGTCGCCGAGGAACGGCTGCGGTTCGGCCGGGACATGCACGACGTACTGGGCCGCAACCTCGCGGTGATCGCCCTCAAGAGCGAACTCGCGGTGGAGCTGGCGCAGCGCGGCCGGCCGGAGGCGGTGGACCAGATGGTCGAGGTCCAGCGGATCGCGCGGGCCTCCCAGCAGGAGGTGCGGGACGTGGTGCGCGGCTACCGCGAGGCCGACCTCACCACGGAACTGGCCGGCGCCAAGGGCGTGCTGAACGCCGCCGGCATCGACTGCACGGTGACCGGCGACAGCGGTGAACGGCTGCCCGCGCCCGTGCAGTCGGCGCTCGGCTGGGTGGTCCGGGAGGCGGCGACCAACGTGCTGCGCCACGGCGACCCGCGCGCGTGCGTGATCCGGGTGACCACGACGACGGACGCCGCCGTGCTCCGGGTGGAGAACGACGGAGCGGCGGCCGCCGTCGCCGCGCCCGCGTCCGACGCCCCCGGCTCCGGCCTGGCGGGCCTCCGGGAACGGCTCGGCGCGCTCGACGGAACCCTGGAGGCGGGCCCCGCGAAGAACGGGCGCTTCCACCTGACCGCGAGCATCCCGCTGACCAAGGCGGACGGCGGCGGGAAGCAGGGACTGCCGCCGGGGACCGTGGGGGCCCCCGGCGTGATGGTACGGCCGGGGTCCGGCCTGCTGGAAGGACGAAGATGACCGCGGTACGGGTGCTGCTCGCCGATGACGAGCATCTGATCCGGGGCGCGCTCGCCGCCCTCCTCGCGATGGAGGAGGACCTGGTGGTGGTCGCGGAGGCGGCGACGGGCCCGGAGGCCCTCGCCATGGCGCGGGCGCACCGGCCGGACGTGGCGGTGCTGGACCTGGAGATGCCGGAGGCGGACGGTGTGAGTGTGGCCACATCGCTGCGGGCCGAACTCCCGGGCTGCCGCACGATGATCGTGACCAGCCACGGCCGGCCCGGCCACCTCAAGCGGGCCCTCGCGGCGGGTGTGCGGGCCTTCGTCCCGAAGACCGTCAGCGCCCGTCAGCTGGCCGGCATCATCCGCGCCGTGCACGCCGGAAACCGCTATGTGGACCCGGAGTTGGCGGCCGACGCCATCGCCGCCGGGGACTCGCCGCTGACCGTGCGGGAGACCGAGGTGCTGGAGCTGGCGGCCGACGGCGCGCCGGTCGCGGAGATCGCCGAACGGGCCTCGCTGTCGCAGGGGACCGTACGCAACTACCTGTCGGCGGCGGCCACGAAGCTCGGGGCCGAGAACCGTCACGCGGCAGTGCGTCTCGCACGCCAGCGGGGTTGGGTATAGTAGGTCTCGCGCTTCGGCGCTTGCGGACGTAGCTCAGTTGGTAGAGCGCAACCTTGCCAAGGTTGAGGTCGCCAGTTCGAACCTGGTCGTCCGCTCAGAGGAAGAAGCCCCGGCCCTCCGGCCGGGGCTTCTTCGTGTTCCGGCCCCGTTTCCGGCCGGGGGTCCTCGTCGGCCGGTCCCGGTCCGGGTCCGTTTCCGGCCGACGAGGGCGCCGCTCCTACTGCCAGGGGGTGCCGGTGAGCAGTTCGTACGCCTCCACGTACTTGGCGCGCGTCGCGTCCACGACGTCCTGCGGCAGCGCCGGGGGCGGCTGCTCGCTCCTGCGGTCCCAGCCGGAGGCCGGCGAGGTCAGCCAGTCGCGGACGAACTGCTTGTCGTAGGACGGCTGGGCGTGGCCGGGCTCCCAGGAGCCAGCCGGCCAGAAGCGGGAGGAGTCCGGGGTCAGGACCTCGTCGGCGAGGGTCAGGACCTCGCCGCCGTCCGCGGTGGGCGCGTAGCCGAACTCGAACTTCGTGTCCGCCAGGATGATCCCGCGCTCGCGCGCGATGTCGCGGGCCCTGCCGTACACGTCCAGGGTGGTCCGGCGCAGCGCGGCGGCGGTCTCCGTGCCGACCTGGCGGGCCACCTCCTCGTAGCTCACGTTCTCGTCGTGGTCGCCGACGGCGGCCTTGGTGGCGGGCGTGAAGATCGCGCCCGGCAGCTCGGAGCCGTCCACGAGGCCGTCCGGGAGGCCGATGCCGCAGACGGTGCGCGAGTCGTTGTACTCCAGGAGGCCGGAGCCCGTGAGGTAGCCGCGGGCGACGCACTCGACGGGGACCATCCGCAGCGAGGTGCAGATCATCGTGCGCCCGGCCCAGTCGGCGGGCGCCCCGGCGGGCACCTCGGTGGAGAGCACGTGGTTGGGCACGAGGTCGGCGAGCTGGTCGAACCACCACATCGACAGACGGGTCAGGACGCGGCCCTTGTCGGGGATCTCCGTCGGCAGCACCCAGTCGTACGCGGAGATCCGGTCGCTGGCGACCATGACGAGGTCACCGGCCTCGTTCCGGTACAGGTCGCGCACCTTGCCGGTGTGCAGGTGGGTGAGTCCCGGTACCTGCACGGGCTCGGGCTTTTCTACGAATCCGGACACGCTGCCTCCGCGTAGGTTGATCCAGGAACGGTTCCGATTCTCCCGTATCCGGGAACCTCCGGCTGCGGAGGGGTGGCGACCGGGTGGCCCGGGGACAGCCGCGCGGGACGCCCGTCCTCAGGCCCGCTTGCAGATCCGGTCGAGCAGGTTGGCCGTGGCCCGCTGGATGCGCGGGTCCACGTGGCCGGGCCGGTCCAGCGCCGGGGACCAGGCGAAGGTGCCCGAGGCGAAGACGAGCGCCCCGGACGGGGCCCGGTACAGCGAGGTCTCCTGGTGCCGCAGCACGCCCTCGCCGTCCTGGTACGGGGAGTGGGCGAGCAGGATGCGGTTGTCGTGTTCGGGCAGCGTGGTGCGCGGGAAGTAGCGGTCGGCCTCGCCCGCGACCAGGCCGTCGATCTCGTCGCCCTCCCCGGCGCCCGTGGCGTCCCACAGCCAGTGCTCCGCGTTGCGCACGACCATCGGGTGCGGTTCGGGCACCCGGCCCGCGTACTGGATGCCCAGCAGCTGCTGCTCCGGGCGGTCGATCTCCCGCCACAGCGCGGGCTTGCCGGGGCCCCGGCGCTTGCGGCAGGTGAGCAGCCGGTCGGGCACCCCGGACGCCGAGGGCCCGAGGGTGACCTGCCAGTACATGGTGTTGGCGGAGAGGTAGACGAGCGAGGTGCCGTGGTCGCGGGCGCGCTCCGCCGTACGGCGCATGGGCACCGACCAGTACTCGTCGTGGCCGGGGAAGACCAGGCCCCGGTAGCGCGTGGGGTCCACCCGGCCCGCGTGCAGGTCGCGGGTGTCGGCGTAGGCGAGGTCGTAGCCGTAGCGCTCGGCCCAGCGGATGAAGTCGTACGCGTGTCCCACGTGCAGCGGGAGGCCGGCCCCGGCGTAGGGGCGGTCGAACGAGACGGTGACCGCGGCGTCCTCCTCGCCGAGCAGCCGGCCCTCCTCGTCCCAGGCGTGGTAGAGGCTGGCCCCGGTCCGGCCGTCCTCCGGGTAGAGGTTGTACGCCTGCCAGGTGACGTCCGGGAGCACCAGCAGCAGGTCGGCCGGGTGGTCGTCGCGGATGGTGAACGGGATGTGGGAGCGGTAGCCGTCGAGCGTCGTCAGCACGGCGACGTACGCGCCGATCGACCAGTAGGACGGGATCTGCAGCCGCCAGGACAGCCACCAGTGGTGGCAGGAGACCGTGCGGTCGGCGGCAAGCGGGGCCGGCTGGACGATGCCGGACAGCCGGGGGCTCGTGGTGATCTTCGAGGCGCCGTCGCCCCCGTAGTGGCCGATCCGGTAGACGTCCACGGTGAACTGCTGGGGCGGGTCCACCGTGATGTGGAAGTCGATCGCTTCACCGGGGGCGGCGGCTCCGGTGGAGGTGAAGCCCTTGATCTGCCGGTGCACGTCGTCGGCGGTGCGCGTGCCGCCGTCCGTGGAGCCTCCGTGCAGGGTGGGGTCCGCGTACCAGGGCACGATCTGCCCGGTGTCGTCGAAGTAGTTCTCGCTGCCGCGCAGCCAGGGCAGCGGGCCCTGGCCGAAAGGATCGGTCACGGCGTGCGCCAAGGCACCCGATTCCCACCGACGGATCTGTTCCGCCCCCATGACGCTCCCCCTCCCTCACAACCCCCGGAACACCTGTGACGCGCCGGCTGTCGGCGCCGTTCCCCAGCACATCACATAACGCACGCACTCCGTCACCGTTCGTCGCGAATTGACGTTTAACGGAACTCAATGCTCCGGTTACGCGCGCTCCGCGCGAAGGGCGACGAGGCGGTTCAGACGAGGCGCACGGGTTTGTCGGCGCGTACGCCCACCGAGTCCAGCCAGGACCGCAGCGGGCCCGCGTCGCCGTCCTCGACCAGGCTGAGCACCAGGCTCCCGAGATCCGCCCGGCGCTCCCCGCCGACGAGCAGCGCCGGCCCGTCGAGCCAGTCGAGGCCGGGGGCCGCCCCCGCCGTGTCCACGGCGGCACAGCAGACCATCGCCGCGACGTGGTCGACGAGCAGGTCGATCCCGGTGCGGGGCGGCTGCAACGGGAAGAGGGGCAGCGGGTCGGGGCCCCAGAGGGCGAGAAGGTCGTCGCTGCGGGGGGTGGCGGGGGTGGGTGCGGGGGCGGCGGGGACGGCGGGACCGGGTGCGCGG
>NZ_JAKRGC010000479.1 GCF_022347745.1 Streptomyces sp. OfavH-34-F | reverse complement strand
GAGGGCGCGGGGCGGGGCGCCCGCCTCGCCCGCCGTCGTCAGCGGCACCAGGACGAGCGGCCGGTCCGTCAGCCGGCGGTGGCGGACGGTGGCCGTGGGCCGGGCCCGGCCGCACTCCACGGCCTCCATCCGGGCCAGGGTGCTGATCAGTGACATACGGCCCGCCCCTCCAGGGCCTCGGCGCGCAGGGCCGCCGCGCGGCGCAGGGCGGCGACCGCCGGGTCCGCCGGATCGCCCTCCTTGCCCGCGGCCGCCGCCAGCACCCCGGCGATCGTCGTCAGTCCGCCCAGCTCCCCGCGCACCCCGCGTCCCAGCGCCTCCACGGCGCCCTCGGCGCGGGCCCGCGCCCGGCAGTGGAAGGCCAGTTCGCAGGCGGACAGGCACTCCGGGGCGTAGGCCGCGGCGACCGACTCGACGGCCGACTCCAGCTCCTCGGGGGAGCGCTCCGGGTCGAAGGTGGCGCCCTCGGGCAGGTCCGCCGCGATCTCCTCGACGCGGGTCAGCCGGGTCAGCTGGCGGCGGGTGACCGCGCGCTGCTTGCGTACGTCCACGACGGAGGCGGCGGGCAGGTTGGAGAAGTCCTTCGGGCACACCAGGAGCACCCGGTGGCCCACCCGCGCCCCGGCCGTGACCTCCGCGACCCGCTCCAGGGCCAGCACGTAGACCGCGGACTGGCGGGCCGCGGCGCCCACCTTCGCGGCGTCCGCCGAGCCGTCGATCATGGGGAACGACTTGATCTCGACGACCGTCCACGTGCCGTCCGGGTGCACCACCACCGCGTCCGGTTCCAGATAGGCCGGCGAGCCCGCCACCTCCAGGGCCAGCATCGGGTGGTCGAGGAGCGCCCAGCCGGCCGCCTCCGTCGCCTCGCGCAGCGCGAGCGCGGTCCTGGCGGCGCGGCCCTCGGGCCCGGCGGCGGCCAGATCGGGCACCCGGACCTCGCGCGGCGGTTCGCCGCCGCCCCCGAGCCGTTCGTGCAGCAGCCGCATCAGCTCCGTGCCGCCGTCGGCCTTGACCCGGGCCTCGAAGGCGTTGCCCCGCATGAAGGCGAACTGGGACTGGCCGAACGGCGCCGGTGAGCCCAGCGCGGAGGCGAGCGCGCCCTTGTCCACCCCGGCGCCGTCGAGCAGGGCGCGGCGCTTGCAGCCCGGATTGGCGGCCAGGGCCGCGAGCGCGCGGGCGTCCAGCGGGCGCGGGGCGACCGCCGGGCCCCTCAGCTCAGCGAGCCGCCGTCGCAGGGTCGCCGTCGGGGGCGGCGCGTCCTGTCCGGTCGGAGGCGTCGGCCCGGCGGGGCGGGCCGGCCGCCGCCGCGTCGGATGGTTCTGCGGAGGAGGTCCGCTGGCCGGGGATTCGCTCACCCGCCGAAGTCTCGCACCCGGCACTGACATCCGGGGACTCCGCGGCCACGCCCGCCCGGCCGAAGCGGACGAGGGCCGCCGTCCGGACCCGGTCGGCGAGGCGCATCACGGGCCGGGCCAGCAGGGCCCCGACGCCCATCACGGCGCAGCCGGCGACGGCGTCCAGGAAGTAGTGGTTGGCGGTGCCCATCACGATGAACGTGGTCACCAGCGGGTAGGCGACGCCGGCCGCCCGCAGCAGCGGGTGCTTGGCGTGCCGCCACAGCAGGATGCCGCACCACAGCGCCCACCCCACGTGCAGGCTGGGCATCGCGGCGTACTGGTTGGTCATGCCGCCCATGCCGCGCGGCGCGCTCGCCTCCGTGCCCCACCAGCCGTACGAGCTGTACTGGGCCATCGTGTCCACGAAGCCGTGCTTCGCGTCCAGCAGCCTCGGCGGGCAGGTCGGCATCAGCGTGAAGCCGATCAGCCCGAACATCGTCGAGGTCATCAGCCAGGTGCGGGCCCTGCGGTAGAGCGCGGAGTGGCGCCGGAACATCCATATGAGCACCGCCGGCGTGACCACGTAGTGCAGCGAGGCGTACGCGAAGTCGGACGGCACGCCGACCCAGGCGTGCGCCGTGAACAGGCGGTTGAGCGGGTGCTCCGCGTTCAGGTACAGCGCCTGCTCCAGGCGCAGGATCGCCAGGCCGTGGTCCACGGCCGTGGACACGTCGCCGCGTGCCAGGAGACGGCCCCCGGAGTACGCCGCGTACACCAGGGCCAGGAGCGGCAGCTCGGTCCACCAGCGGGGCCGGTGGCGCGGAGCGGGCGCGTGGGTGGCGTGCGGCATCCGGAACTTCTCCATCACGTTTTCATGCGGCCGACTGCGGGCGTTCAACCGTACGGTGCGCCTCGGCCGCGTGTCCCCCGGGGGTGTGGTCGGCACCCCTCAGTTACTGCTCATTGCCTCTGTGGTGTGTGGGACGCCGGGGCGGCCCGCCGGGTTGCCTCATCGGCACGTACGGGATGATGGGAACAAGATCTCAGATTCCGCAACCCCGGTCCCGGCTTTTTCAGGGAGAACCCTTATATGGCACCGCGCATCCTGCTCGCCCGGCACGGGCAGACGGAATGGTCCCTCAACGGCAGGCACACCGGCAGGACGGACATCCCGCTGCTCGACGCCGGACGCGAGGGGGCCAAGCTCCTCGGCGAGCGCCTGCACCGGGGGCCGTGGGCCGAACTGCGCGACCTGGAGGTCCGCACCAGCCCGCTCGTCCGGGCCTCCGAGACCTGCGAGCTGGCCGGCTTCGGCGACCGCGCCGAACCGTGGGACATGCTGATGGAGTGGGACTACGGGGCGTACGAGGGGCTGACCCCGGCGGAGATCAAGGCGGAACGGCCGGACTGGTTCATCTGGCGCGACGGCGTGCCCGAGGGCGAGAGCACCGCCGAGGTGGCGGCCCGGGCCGACGCGATCGTGGAGTGGGCCCGCTCCGCCGACCGGGACGTGCTGGTCTTCGCGCACGGCCACATCCTGCGGGCGCTGGGCGCCCGGTGGCTGGGCGAGGACCTCTCCTTCGGCGCGCGCGTCTGGCTCGCCCCGACGTCGCTCTCCGTCCTCGGCTGGGCGTACGGCGCCCCGGCCATCCAGCGCTGGAACGACACCGGGCACCTGGAACGCTGACCGTCCGGTCCGGGCCCCGCAGGCCCGGACCCGGCGCGGGGCCCCGTCCTCAGCCGCCGGACGGGCCGGAGCCGACCCGGTCCAGGAAGCCCCGGACCTCCGGCGGCGCCCCCGTCCGCGGCCCCAGGGCCCCCACCGCGTCGTCCAGCATCGCCCGGATGCGCGAGGAGCGGACCTCGTCCAGCAGGTCCAGGACCGCGTGGCCGGCCGCCGCCGCCTCCTCCGCCCGGCCCGCCCGCGCCAGGTCCACGGTCAGCTCCGCCCGGTACAGCGCGAGGTTCCGGGTGAAGTGCGGGTCCTGGAGCCGCACCGCCCGCGCGGCATGGCGCGCGGCGCGCGACCAGTCGCCCAGGGCCGCCCAGCACTGGGCCTCCAGCATCTCCAGCTCCGCCTCGCGGAAGAAGCTCATCCACTCCGGGTCCGCCGC
>NZ_JAKRGC010000478.1 GCF_022347745.1 Streptomyces sp. OfavH-34-F | reverse complement strand
GGTTCCGGGACGCGGTGGAGCAGGCCGCGGAGCACTGGAACGCGGCGGTGGCCGGGCTGCTGGAGCGGGGTGCGGACGGGGTCCGCGAGGAGCTGGCCCGCCAGCTGGCGCAGGGGCGCCCGGCGAAGGACGGCCCGGACGGCCCGGTGGGCTGAGTCAGTCCCAGGCGGCGCCGCGGTCCTCGGCGACCACCATCACGCGCCGCAGCATGTCGTTGAGCAGGGCCCGTTCGTCCTTGTCCAGGACGCCGAGCAGCCGTTCCTCCTCGTGCCCGAGGGAGTCCATCGCGACGCGCCAGATCTCCCGGCCCTCGTCGGTCAGCTCCACGTCCACGCGGCGCCGGTCGGTGGTGGAGGGGGTGCGGCGGACGAAGCCGCGGCGCTCCAGCGCGTCCAGCCGGCCGGTGACGGAGGCGGGGGCGAGGTCGAGGTCGGCGGCCAGTTCGGAGGGGGCGGCCGTGCCGCCGCGTCCGGCGAGCTTGTGCAGCGTGTCGAATTCCTGGCGGTGCAGGTCGAGGTCGATGAGGGACTGTTCGCGCAGCCGGCGCAGATGGACGGAGAGCTTTCGCATCCGGGTCACCGCGCCCTCGACCTCCGGGTCCAGCTCGGGCAGCACGGGGCTCCACCGCTCCACGTGCCCGTCCGTCCAGTCGCGTAGCTGCATGCGTCACAGCGTACGCGCAGACCCTTGACCGCCCGGGGCGCGAATCCGCGCGGGGTGCGGGAGGAGTTGCCGCCGGAGACGACCGACGCCCCGGTGCGGGCGGCCGGGTGGGCCGCCCGCACCGGGGCGTTCGCGTCGATCGGGCCGGATCAGATCCAGCCCAGCTCCCACAGGCGCCACAGGCCGGTGCCGTCCGAGAGGTACTGCGAGCCGGAGACGTCGGCCTTGGCGACGACGTAGTCCTTCTTCTGCCACAGCGGGACCAGCGGGACGTCCTGGCCGACGAGCTTCTGGAGCGCCTTGAAGTCGGCGGAGGCCCGGCTGCGGTCGCTGTACTGCAGCGTGGAGCTGATCAGCTGGTCCATCTTCGTGCTGGTGTAGCCGTTGTGGAGGCTGCTGTCGCGGCCGACGAGCGGCTGGCTGAAGGTGTCGGGGTCCGGGTAGTCGGGGAGCCAGCCGACGGCGTACATGTCGTACTCGCCCTTGGCGTAGCCCTTCTGGAACCGCGTCCACTCCACGGCCTTGGTGTTGATCTTGAACAGCCCGGTCGCCTCCAGCTGGCGCTTGATCTCCTTGGCCTCCTTGGCGGACTCCTCGCCCTCGCGGTAGGCGTAGGTGACGGCCAGCGGCGTCTGGACTCCGGCCTCCTGCATCAGCGCCTTGGCGCGCTTGGGGTCGGGCGACGGGTAGGCGTCGAAGAACGGGGTGCTGTGCCCGATGAAGCCCTGCGGGATCAGCGAGTAGAGCGGGTCGACGGTGCCCTTGTAGACGTCGCTCACCAGCGGGCCGCGGTCGATGACGGCCGCGATGGCCTGGCGGACCTCGCGGTCGGCGAGCGGAGAGCCGTCCCGGACGTTGAAGACGAGGTTGCGGATCTCGGCGCTGTCGGCCTCGGTGACGCGCTTGTCCGAGTCGCCCGGGTTCAGCTCGGCGAGCGTGGACGGCGGCAGCTGGCGGTGGGTGACGTCCACCTGGCCGGACTTCCAGGCCGAGAGGAGGTCCTCGGACTGCTTGAAGTACCGCACGGTGACCGGGCCGCCGGTCTCCTTGAGGGCGCCCTTGTAGTGCGTGTTCGGGACGAGTTCGGCCTTCACGCCGGGCTCGTACGACTGCAGGACGTACGGGCCGGAGCCCGTCACCTTGTTGTCGTTGCGCAGCTTGTGCTCGGAGTAGGAGTCCTTCTGGACGATCGAGCCGGCACCCGTGGCGATCTTCTGCGGGAAGGTCGCGTCCCGCGAGGAGAGGTTGAAGGTGATGGTCCGCCCCTCGGTGACCACGTTCTTCAGGCTGGGGAAGAGCACCGCCGGACCGACGTCCGTCTTGATCTCCATCATCCGGTCGAACGAGTACTTGACGTCCTCGGCGGTGATCTTCTTGCCGTCCGAGAACGTCAGGTCGTCACGGAGCTTGCACTGGTACGTCTGGAGCTTGCCGCCGATGAAGCCGCAGCTCTCCGCCGCGTCCGGCTCCGGCACGATCGCCCCGGACTTGAAGGTCATCAGGGACTGGTACAGGTTGCTGTACATCGCCCAGGAACCGGCGTCGTAGGCGCCCGCCGGGTCGAGTGAGGTCACCTCGTCGGTCGTACCGACGACGACCGGGTCGGAGCTGCCCTCGTCCGAGGGAAGCAGTTGCCAGGCGACCACGCCTGCGATGACCAATACCGCGAGAATCGCGAGAATCCGTAGCCGGACCGACCGCATTGACGTGCTCTCCCTTAACTGCCCCACCTCGGTGTCGCGCTTCAGATACGCAGATCACCGCACGTTCGGTTCACCCAATCACACGACATTCACATCGGGAAGGGGAGATCGGAGGCTCATAGTCAATTGTTCACCAGTCGAAACCTTCTGCCGATACGGGCGAATACAGAGGGTTCACCACTGGTCACCGATCCGCTATTCCGGAGGGCGTACGAGGGTGATTACGCCTGCCGGGAGGCGAGCTGTACGACAGTGATGTCGGAGGGGGCGCCGACCCGCACGGGCGGACCCCAGGCACCGGCGCCGCGCGTCACGTAGAGCTGGGTGTCGCCATAACGTTCCAGCCCGGCGACCGTGGGGTTGGCCAGCTCCGCGACGTAGTTGCCCGGCCACAGCTGGCCGCCGTGGGTGTGCCCGGAAAGCTGCAGGTCGACGCCGTGTTCGACGGCCTCGTCGATGACCACCGGCTGGTGTGCCATGAGCACGACCGCGCGGGCGGGATCGCGGTCGCCGAGGGCCCGCGCGAAATCGGGGCCCTGCCCTTCGCTCTCACCGGCGATGTCATTGACACCGGCCAGATCGAAACCGCCGGTCTCCACCCGTGCGTTCTCCAGCGGGTGCAGCCCCAATTCCCTTACATGATCAACCCATTGGGCCGCGCCGGCGTAGTACTCATGATTGCCGGTGACAAAGAAGGCGCCGTGCCGGGAGCGCAGCCGGGCGAGCGGTTCGGCCGCCGGGCCGAGATCCGCGACCGATCCGTCGACGAGATCACCGACGACCGCGACAAGATCGGGCTGGGTCGCGTTCACCGCGTCCACGATCCGCTGCGTATGGGCGCGTCCCAGGATCGGGCCCAGGTGAATATCACTGACGACGGCGATCCGGAAACCGTGCGCGGACCTGGGCAGCCGGGCGAGCGGGACGGTGACCCGCTTCACCCGGGGCCCGCGCAGCACGCCGTACGTGCCGTAGCCCACGGTCCCGAGCCCGGCGACGGCCGCGGCGCCGCCGACGGCCCGCGCCACGAAGAGGCGTCGCGAGGGATCACCGGGAGCGGAGCCGGCCACGGCGGACCGGACCTCGGCCTCGGGTGCG
>NZ_JAKRGC010000477.1 GCF_022347745.1 Streptomyces sp. OfavH-34-F | reverse complement strand
CGTCACGTGAGCGAGAACAGCGAGACCCCCGACGACGGCACGGCCACCGGGCCGTCCGAGCCCGCGGCGGCCTCGGCCGGCGCCGCCGCGACCCCGCAGGGCCCGCAGCCCGAGCCGCTGCGCTTCTTCGGCACCACCTGGCTCCACCACGACGGCCACTACGGTCTGCGCCGCGCCGGAGCGGCCGTCGGCTCGCTCGCCGCGGCCGTCGCCTCCTGCTTCGTCCTGCGCTTCGCCTTCCAGGGCCTGGAGATCGCCGACATCGGCGGCTTCGTCGGCGTCCTGGTCGTCGCGATGTTCGCCATCTGCAGCGCCATCGCCTTCCGCAAGACCTGGGAGGGCTTCGGCAGCCGCCCGGCCGACCCCGCCCGCGAGGAGAACCTGCGCGGCCTCAAGGCCATCGGCTTCGTCGGCTCCCTGCTCGCGTACTTCTTCCGTACGTTCACCGAGGCGCCCGGCGAGAAGCTGCGGCGCGCGGAGTACGAGGAGGCCGTCGCCCGGTACGAGAAGCGCCGCTCCGCCCGTACCGGCAACCCGGCCGGCCGCAGGTCCGGCAAGGGCAGGAAGCCCCGCCGCCGCTAACCACCCGCATCACCACCACACCCTCAAGGGGCCGCGCAGACGCGCGGCCCCTTGACGCGTCGTGCCCCGGCGACAAGAATTCATCACATGATGAATTCTTCGGGCAGTGCCGTCGAGGCCCGTGGCCTCACCGTCGTACGCGGCAGCCGCACCGTCCTCCAGGGCCTCGACTTCACGGTCGAACCCGGCAGGATCACCGGCCTCCTCGGCCCCTCCGGCTGCGGCAAATCCACCCTCATGCGCGCCGTCGTCGGCACCCAGGCCAAGGTGACCGGCACGCTCACGGTGCTCGGCAGCCCCGCCGGTCACCCCTCCCTGCGCCCCCGCGTCGGCTACGTCACGCAGGCGCCCTCCGTCTACACCGACCTCACCGTCCGGCAGAACCTCGACTACTTCGCGGCGATCCTCCGGCCGGGCCGCGCACACCGCGACGAGCGCCGCGCCGCCGTCACCCGGGCGCTCGCCGAAGTGGACCTGACCAGCCACGAGGACGCCCTGGCCGGCAACCTCTCCGGCGGCCAGCGCACCCGCGTCTCGCTCGCCGTCGCCCTCCTCGGCACCCCCGACCTGCTCGTCCTCGACGAACTCACGGTCGGCCTGGACCCGGTCCTGCGCCGCGACCTGTGGCAGCTGTTCCACACCCTGGCGGCCGAACGCGGCACCACGCTGCTCATCTCCTCGCACGTCATGGACGAGGCCGAACGCTGCCACCGGCTGCTCCTGATGCGCGAGGGCCGCGTCCTCGCCGACGACACCCCCGAGGCGCTGCGCGCCACCGCCGGCACCGACACCGTCGAAGCCGCCTTCCTCCACCTGGTCGACGCGGCCGCCCACCGCAAGGAGAACGACCGATGACCACCACCGACACCGCCCTCGCCGCTCCCGCCGGGAGCGCGCCGCCGCTGAGCCCGGCCCGCACCCTGGCCACCGCCGCCCGCGTCCTGCGCCAGCTCGCCCACGACCCCCGCACGGTCGTGCTGCTCCTGCTGGTCCCGGTCGTCCTGATCACGCTGCTGCGGTACGTCTTCGACGGCAGCCCGCGCACCTTCGACTCCATCGGGGCCTCGCTGCTCGGCATCTTCCCGCTGATCACGATGTTCCTGGTGACGTCGATCGCCACCCTGCGCGAACGCACCTCGGGCACCCTGGAGCGCCTGCTCGCCATGCCGCTCGGCAAGGGCGACCTGATCGCCGGTTACGCGCTCGCCTTCGGCGCCGTCGCCGTACTGCAGTCGGCCCTGGCCACCGGCCTGTCGGTGTGGGCCCTCGGTCTGGACGTCATGGGCTCGCCCTGGCTGCTGCTCCTGGTGGCCCTGCTCGACGCGCTGCTCGGCACGGCCCTCGGCCTGTTCGTCTCGGCGTTCGCGGCGTCCGAGTTCCAGGCCGTGCAGTTCATGCCCGCGGTGATCTTCCCGCAGCTGCTGCTCTGCGGCCTGTTCGTGCCGCGCGACCGGATGGCCCCGTTCCTGGAGGCCGTCTCGGACGTGCTGCCCATGTCGTACGCCGTGGACGGCATGAACGAGGTGCTCCGGCACGCCGACGTGACCGGTGCCTTCGTCCGCGACGTCCTGATCGTGGCGGGCAGCGCGCTGCTGGTGCTGGGCCTCGGTGCCGCCACGCTCCGGCGCCGCACGGTGTGAGGGGGCGGTGCGAAGATGGCGCCGACGAGCCCTGAGCACCGCGCACATCGAGCACCGCCCGGAAGGTGAACGGCATGAGCCAGACAGTTGCAGTCCTCGGTACCGGCAAGATCGGCGAGGCCCTGCTCAGCGGGGTGATCCGGGGCGGCTGGCGCCCGGCGGACCTGCTGGTCACCACCCGCCGCTCGGACCGGGCCGCCGAACTGCGCGACCGCTACGGCGTGGAGGCCGTCAGCAACGCCGAGGCGGCGAAGCGGGCCGACATCCTCATCCTCGCGGTCAAGCCGCAGGACATGGGCCGCCTCCTGGACGAGCTGGCCCCGCACCTCACGGCGGACCGGCTGGTGGTGAGCGCGGCGGCCGGCATCACGACCGCGTTCATCGAGGAGCGCCTGAGCGCGGGTACGCCGGTCGTACGCGTCATGCCGAACACGCCGGTCCTGGTGGACGAGGGCATGTCCGTCATCTCGGGCGGCAGCCACGCGACGGGCGAGCACCTCGCCGCGGCGGAGGCCATCTTCAAGGGCGTCGGCAAGACCCTGCGCGTCCCGGAGTCCCAGCAGGACGCGGCCACCGCCCTGTCCGGCTCGGGCCCGGCGTACTTCTACTTCCTGGTGGAGGCGATGACGGACGCGGGCATCCTGCTCGGCCTGCCGCGCGCCCAGGCCCACGACCTGATCGTGCAGGCCGCGATCGGCGCCGCCGTGATGCTCCGGGACAGCGGCGAGCACCCGGTGAAGCTCCGCGAGGCCGTCACCAGCCCGGCCGGCACGACCATCAGCGCCATCCGCGAGCTGGAGAACCACGGGGTACGGGCAGCCCTCATCGCCGCCCTCGAAGCGGCCCGCGACCGCAGCCGCGAGCTGGCCTCCGGCAACGGCTGACCGCGCCCCCACGACATGGGCAACCCTTGGGTTGACACACCGCCTCCCGGTACGTAGTGTGCTCCGAGTTGTCCGACGTGAGCGCCGACCCCGGTCGGTCCCCGGACAGCCATTCCGCAGTAACCACAACGAGCACGCGACAGCTGTCGCATGCCTTGCTGTGCGCATATGCGAAATGAGGAATCCGCGTTCGAAGGAACGCGACCCCGATTAGCGTCGGGGCCCAGGATTCCGCTAATGTCTCACTCGTCGGAACGGCCCAACGGCCGGGAGGACAAGCCCCGCTGACTGGGAATCAGGCCCGAAAGGATCTGATAGAGTCGGACTCGCCGGAAAGGGAAACGCGAAAGCGAAGACCTGGAAAGCGAAAAACG
>NZ_JAKRGC010000476.1 GCF_022347745.1 Streptomyces sp. OfavH-34-F | reverse complement strand
GCCCCCCCCGCCGCCCCCGCCGAACTCCGCATCCCGCCGCCCACCGCACCCTCCCCGGCACCGGGCGCCGTCGTCGTCCACCCCGGCGCCGACGCCCCCGCCCGCCGCTGGCCCGCCGAACGCTACGCGGCCGTCGCGGCGGCGCTCCGGGACGCCGGGCACCAGGTCGTCGTCAGCGGCGGACCGGGGGAGGAGGACCTGTGCGCCGAGATCGCCGGACTCGCCGGACTCGGCCCCGCCGACCTCCTCGCGGGCACCCTGACCTTCGACGACCTGTCCGCCCTCGTCGCCGGGGCCGCGCTCCTCATCAGCGGCGACACCGGACCCGCCCACCTCGCCTACGCGCACGGCACCCGGTCCGTGACCCTCTTCGGCCCGGTCGCCCCCTCGCTGTGGGGCCCGCCCCCGGACCGCCGGCACACCGTGCTCTGGCACCCGGGCCCGCCGGGCGACCCGCACGCGGCCACCCCGGACCCGCTGCTGCTGCGCATCCGCGCCGACGAGGTGACCGGCAGCGCGCTGGCCGCCCTGCACCGGGGCGGCGCGGCGGCGAAGGAGGCCGCCCGCCATGGCTGAGCCCACCCCCGGCCGGGGCGGCCGCACCACCGTCGCGATCATCACCCGCAACCGGCGCGACAGCCTGCTGCACACCCTGGACCGGCTCGCCGCGCTGCCCGAGAAGCCGCCCGTCATCGTGGTCGACAACGGATCGACGGACGGCACCGGTGAGGCCGTACGGCGCCACCCCGTGGGTGCGCGGCTCCTCTCGCCCGGCCGGAACACCGGCGCGCTCGGCCGCAACCTCGCCGCACGGCACGCCACCACCCCCTACGTGGCGTTCAGCGACGACGACTCCTGGTGGGAGCCGGGCGCCCTCAAGACGGCGGAAGCCCTCTTCGACACCTACCCGAGGCTCGGCCTGCTGGCCTCCCGCACCCTGGTGCACCCGACCGGCGAACCCGACCCGCTCAACCGGGTTCTCGCAGCCTCGCCCCTCCCCGCACAGGCGGACCTGCCCGGCACGCCCGTGCTGGGCTTCCTCGGCTGCGCGGCCGTCGTCCGGCGCTCCGCCTTCCTGGACGCCGGCGGCTACCACCCCCTCCTCTTCTTCGGCGCCGAGGAGACCCTGCTCGCCTACGACCTCACGGCGGCCGGCTGGGGCGTCGTCCACGAACCGTCCCTCGTCGCCCACCACGGACCCCACGCGGACGAGCGGCCCGGACGCGCCGCCACCGTCCTGCGCAACTCCCTCCTCACCGCCTGGCTCCGGCGGCCGCTCCCCGTCGCCCTGCGCGAGACCGCCCGGCTGCTCCGCGCCTGGACCCGGGGACGGCCGGGCGCCGGAACCGCCCTCGCCCAGACCCTGAGACGCCTGCCCGCCGCCCTGCACCGGCGCCGGGAACTGCCCCCGTGGGTGGAGCGCCGGATCCGGCTCCTGGAAAGCGCCCAGGCCGCCCAGGCCGCCCAGGCCGCCCGGGAGAACGGCGACCGGCGATGAGCCCGGCGGCCGCGCACACCCCCGACCGGCGGGTCACCGTCGTGATCATCACCCGGGACCGCCGCCCGGAACTGCTGCGCACCCTGCGCCTGCTGAGCCGGCTCCCGGAACGCCCCGCCGTGATCGTCACGGACAACGGCTCCACGGACGGCACGGCGGAGGCCGTCGCGCGGGACTTCCCGGACGTACGGCTGCTCACCCCGGGCCGCAACCTCGGCGCGGTCGGCCGCAACCTGGCCGTCCGCCACGTCCGCACCCCGTACGTGGCCTTCTGCGACGACGACACCTGGTGGGATCCCGGCTCCCTGCGCACCGCCGCCGACCGGCTGGACGCCCACGCGCGGCTGGCGGCCGTCACCGCCCGGATCGTCGTCGAGCCCGCGGGGGAGGACGACCCCGTGGTGGCGGAGCTGCGGGACTCGCCGCTCACCGGCCCGTCCTGGCTGCCCGGCCCCGCGATCGGCTCGTTCCTGGCGGGGGCGACCGTGATGCGCGTCGAGGCGTTCCGGGAGGCGGGCGGCTTCCACCCCGGCCTCTGGCTCGGCGGCGAGGAGGAGCTGATGGCCACCGACCTGATGCGGGCCGGCTGGTGGCTCGCGTACGTCCCCGAGATGGTCGTCCACCACGCCGCGTCCCCCGTGCGCGACAGCACCGCCCGCCGCGTCCTCGGACTGCGCAACACCCTCTGGTTCACCTGGCTGCGCCGCCCGGCCCGCTCCGCGCTGCGGCGCACCCTCTACCTGCTCGCCACCGTCCCCCGGGACCGCGCCTCGCTCCGCGCCTTCGGACAGGCGGGACGGGGCCTGCCGTGGGTGCTGCGCCTGCGCCGGCCCGTACCGCCGGACATCGAGCGCCGGCTGAGGGCGCTGGAGCACGCGCAGCGGCGGGGGACGTCGCGGCGCTACGTCGGCTGAGCGGACTCCTGGAGCGCCTGGCGGCGCACCTGCTCGCAGCACTGGGCGATCAGGCGCGAGACGTGCATCTGCGAGATGCCGAGCGCCTCGGCGATCCGGTCCTGCGTCATGTCGCGGAAGAACCGCAGATACAGGATGGTGCGCTCGCGTTCCGGCAGGCTGCGCAGCCCCGGCTTGACGGCCTCCCGGTCCACGGCGACGTCCAGCGCGTGGTCGCACAGCCCCAGCGTGTCCGCGAGGCTGGACCCGTCCCCGGGGCTCGGCGTCTCCGCGTCCAGCGACAGCGTGCGGTAGCTGTCCAGGGCCTCCAGCCCCGCCCGTACGTCCTCGGCGCACAGCCCCGTACGGTCCGCGATCTCCTCCTCGGTCGGCGGACGGCCGCCCGGCCGCTGCGCGAGGTCACGGCGGGCCGTCCGTACCCGGTTGCGGAGGTCCTGGACCCGGCGCGGCACATGGACGTCCCAGGTGTGGTCCCGGAAGTGCCGCTTCAGTTCGCCGACCACCGTCGGTATCGCGTAGGTCTCGAACGCCTTGCCGCGCGCCGGGTCGTAGCGGTCCACCGCCTTCACCAGCCCGATCGCCGCGACCTGGCGCAGATCGTCCAGCGGCTCCCCCCGGTCGCGGAAGCGCGCGGCCAGCCGGTGGGCCATGGGCAGCCAGGCGCAGACGGTCGCGCGGCGCAGTTCGTCCTTCTCGGGGCCGTCGGGAAGGGCCCGCAGCCGGTGGAAGGCCGCCGTCCCCGGCTCCGCCTCCCGGCCTCGTTCGGGCGCTGTCTGTCGGGCACCGGCCATCGTGTGTCACTCCCTCGGCGTCGCCTGTACGGACCACCGCGGGAGCCGGCGGACAGGCCGCACCCGGAGCAGAGCTCCCACGGGCGCGCCTCTTGTCCGAAGCACGCCTGGCCCTTTCCCTCCCGAAACCGCCTCAAACACCCACCCGCCGCGCCCCAGGTCAGGCCCGCCGCCACCGCGCGGACGGGGGAGTGCGGGCCCCGGCGGGGCGGCCGGCTCAGGCGACCGGGGTCAGCGCGGGCACCGCCGCCGGTACCGGCTCCGGGACGGGGGTGGTCCGGGCGGGC
>NZ_JAKRGC010000475.1 GCF_022347745.1 Streptomyces sp. OfavH-34-F | reverse complement strand
AGGTGAGGTGCGGGCGGCCCCGGCGCACCGAGGTCAGCCAGGCGGCGTTGCCGGCCTCGGCCTCGGCGGCGAGGACGCCGGCCTCGACCCGGACGCCGGCGGCGCGCAGGGTGTCGGCGCCGCCGGTGGCCTGCGGGTTCGGGTCGCCGACCGCGTACACCACGCGGGCGATCCCGGCCTCGGCGAGTGCCCGGGAGCAGGGGCCGGTGCGGCCGGTGTGGTCGCAGGGTTCGAGGGTGACGTAGGCGGTGCCGCCGCGGGCCCGGTCGCCCGCCGCGCGCAGGGCGTGGATCTCGGCGTGCGGGCCGCCGGCGCGCTGGTGGAAGCCCTCGCCGGCGGGCTGTCCGGCGGCGTCGAGGACGACGCATCCGACGACCGGGTTGGGGCTGGTGGAGCCGAGGCCGCGGGCGGCGAGCGCGATGGCTCGGCGCATGGCGGTGATGTCGGCTGCGGTGGCCACCGGGTCCTCCTGCCTCTTCGGGCACGGACTCCGGGGCCTGTCGATGACGACAGAAGGAGCGGGACGCGACGACAGGGACGCCGGATGCCGGAAAACACGGATGGTCCGGTTGCCCGGAAAACCATCCGCCGACGGCGGCGTACCCGCGAAACGGCCCGCCGCGCACTGCCTCCCATCCGGACTTTAACCGTCGGTCCAGGAATCTCACCTGGTCAACCGGCCGCTGGATGCGGACGGGTCGCGGACTATAACCGCCGGTTCGGAATTGCACCGACCCCGGAGTGCGCTGCTGCTGGTACAGGGTCAGTGTGCCACGTCCGGGCGCGGCCCATACGGGCGAACGCTGTGGAGTGGCTCACAGACACCGCGCGACAAGGGTCTTTTCGGACACTCACACAGGAAAGAACCGTGATTGGTCCAGACCTATTGACGCACTGGTCTAGTCCTCTTAATCTCTGCGTCACCTCCGAGGAACGGTCCCCCGGTGTGCGCACACCGGCGACCAGGGACGAGTCACCCCCCTGTCCCTTCTTGTCAGTTGTGTTCTGCCGACCTCCCCAGGAGGAACCGAACGTGCTGTCCCCCACCCGCGCGAGAGCCTCGCTCCTCGCCGCCGGCGCAGGCGTCGCCGCGCTGCTGATCGGCTCCCTCGCCGCGACCCCCTCGGCCGCCGCCGTCGACCAGGAGTCCTGCCGCCCCGACGGGCTCTACGAGACGCCCGGCGTCTCCGTCCCCTACTGCTCCGTGTACGACTCCGAGGGGCGCGAGAAGATGGGCGCCGACCACCCCCGGCGCGTCATCGGATACTTCACCAACTGGCGGACCGGCAAGGACGGCAGGGACGCCTACCTCGCCTCCGACATCCCCTGGGACAAGGTCACCCACCTCAACTACGCCTTCGCCCACGTCGACGGCTCCAACAAGCTCTCCGTGGGCGCGGACGGGCCGGACAACGCCTCCACCGGGATGACCTGGCCGGGCGTCAAGGGTGCCGAGATGGACCCGGGCTTCCCGTACAAGGGCCACTTCAACCTGCTCAACAAGTTCAAGAAGCAGTACCCGAACGTCAAGACGATGGTGTCGGTCGGCGGCTGGGCCGAGACCGGCGGGTACTTCGACGCCAGCGGCAAGCGCGTCGACTCGGGCGGCTTCTACTCGATGGCGACCAACGCGGACGGCTCGGTCAACCAGGCCGGAATCAACACCTTCGCCGACTCCGCGGTCGACTTCATCCGGACGTACGGCTTCAACGGAGTCGACATCGACTACGAGTACCCCACGACCATGAAGGACGCCGGCAACCCGCTGGACCACACGCTGTCCAACGGCCGCCGGGCCGGCCTGGTCAAGGGCTACTCCGCGCTGATGAAGACCCTGCGCGAGAAGCTGGACCGGGCGTCCGCCGCCGACGGCAAGCACTACCTGCTCAGCGTCGCCGCGCCGTCCTCGGGCTACCTGCTGCGCGGCATGGAGACCTTCCAGGTCCAGAAGTACCTGGACTACGTCAACATCATGTCGTACGACCTGCACGGCGCCTGGAACGAGTACGTCGGCCCGAACGCCTCGCTGTTCGACGACGGCAAGGACGCCGAACTCGCCCAGGCCAACGTCTACTCCACCGCGCAGTACGGCGGGACCGGCTACCTCAACACCGACTGGGCCTACCACTACTTCCGCGGCTCCATGCCGTCCGGCCGCATCAACATCGGCCTGCCGTACTACACCCGCGGCTTCAAGAACGTCCAGGGCGGCACCAACGGCCTGTGGGGCAAGGCGGCCACCAGCGACTGCCCGGCCGGCGCGGGGCTGACCAAGTGCGGTGACGGCGCGGTCGGCATCGACAACCTCTGGCACGACCTGGACACCAACGGCAAGGAGTCGCCCGCCGGCTCCAACCCGATGTGGCACGCCAAGAACCTGGAGAAGGGGATCGTCGGCGACTACGTCACCGACTACGGCTTCCCCGCGACCACCAAGCTGACCGGCAGCTACGTCCGCAACTACGACTCCACCCTGGTGGCGCCGTGGCTGTGGAACGCCGAGAAGAAGGTCTTCCTCTCCACCGAGGACGAGCAGTCCGTGCGGGCCAAGGCCGACTACGTGGTCGACAAGGGCATCGGCGGCACGATGATCTGGGAGCTGGCCGGCGACTACGGCTGGAACGCGGCCAAGGGCCAGTACGAGCCCGGCTCGACGCTCACCTCGACGATGTACGACACCTTCAAGAACGCCACCCCGTACGGGGCGAAGCGCTCCACGATCGACCTGCCGAAGAAGGCGCTCGACATCGACGTGTCCTTCGGCGCGTTCCCGCTGGGCGACTCCAACTACCCGATCAGCCCCAAGCTGACCATCACCAACAACACCAAGGCGACGCTGCCGGGCGGTACGGAGTTCCAGTTCGACTACTCCACCTCGGCGCCCGCCAACGCCAAGGACCAGTCGGGCTTCGGCACCACGATCGTGCGCAGCGACCACACCGCCCCGAACAACATCGGCGGCCTCAAGGGCGACTACAACCGCGTCTCGCTGAAGCTGCCGTCCTGGCAGAGCCTGGCGCCGGGCGCCTCGGTCCAGGTCGACTTCGTCTACTACCTGCCGACGTCCACGCCGTCCAACTGGACCGTCACGTTCAACGGCACGTCCTACGCCCTGGCGGGCGACCTGGCGCGCGGCACGACGGTCGTCGAGCCGGGCACCGGCTCCACCCCGACGCCCGACCCCTCCGGCTCCACCGGTCCGAGCCCCGACCCCTCGGGCGGCACCTGCGCGGCGCCGGCCTGGAACGCGGACACGGCCTACGGCGCGGCCACGACGGTGAGCCAGGACGGGCACCAGTGGAAGTCGAAGTGGTGGACGAAGGGCGAGAAGCCCGGCACCACCGGTCAGTGGGGCGTCTGGCAGGACCTGGGCGCCTGCTGAACCCGCTGCATCCCCCCGGCCCGGGGCGGGGCGCTTCGGCGCACCGCTCCGGGCCGGTCCCGTTTCAGCCCCGGGGGGCGAACAGCGCGTCCTGCGCCGCGTCGCGCGCCGCGAGCAGCGCC
>NZ_JAKRGC010000474.1 GCF_022347745.1 Streptomyces sp. OfavH-34-F | reverse complement strand
GGGAGCGGCTGTCCGGCCCCGGCGCGGACGGCGGACCACAGCCCGCGCAGCCGCCGCCTGGAGCCCAGTCGCGTCTCGCCCCGGTCGACGGCCCGCCACAGCGGTGGCAGCAGCGCGGCGACCGCCGTCATCTTCCGCAGGCCGAGCACGGTGGAGAGTTCGTTGGCGACCAGCCAGCCCTTCACGGCGTACGGGTCGCGTTCGTCGTGGAAGTGCCGGGTGTGGATCTCGGCGCTGAGCCGGGCCGCGCGCTCCCGCTGGGTGGTCGTGGTGGGTGCTCCGGTCCGCGTTGTGGCGACGACCTCGTAGCCCAGGCGCAGCAGTTCCGCGGCCCCCGCCCGCACCCGCGCGTCCGGCTCCGGCTGGTCGGCGTGGTCCCCGATGTAGGGGCTGACCAGGCGGAAGAACGCCTCCAGGACGCCCTCGACGAACAGGTGCCGGGGCAGCGTCCCGACGGCGAGCGGATCGCGCACCGCGAACTCGGGCCGCAACTCGGCCGCCATGACGAGCCGTTTGGCGTCCGGGTAGCCGAGGCAGGCCACCGCGCTGGCCTCCGAACCCGTGCCGATGGTGGTCGGCACGGCGATCAGCGGCATGGGGCGCGGCGGTACCCGGGTGAGGACGACGAGTCCGGAGCGCTGGGGCACGGTCAGCCGGCCCGCGACCGCCCGGCCCGCGGCGGCGAGCGTCGCCAGCTTCGCCCGGTCCAACAGCGCGCCCCCGCCGAGGGCGAACACCCGCGCCGCGCCCTCCAGCCGCGCGCCGAGCGCGAGTACGCCGTCCACGTCTCCGGCGCCGGTCAGCGCCAGGGACTCGTACGGGCGTACGCCCAGCACCTCGGTGAGGCGGCGGTGGACCGGGGTGTCCAGGACGCCTACGTCCACGAGCAGGACCGTGCGGCCCGGGGCGTCCACCACGGGGTCCTGCCCGATGCGGGCGGCGAGCGCCGCGATCCCGGCGAGGGTGACGCGGTCGGGGGGCGGGAGCACGGCCGAGGTCATGCCGTCGCCCTCCCGGTGTTCGCCAGGTGGGCGTCGAGCCCCGCCCGCACGCAGGCGAACAGTTCGGCGGCCTCGGCCTCGGTGTAGGTGAGCGCCGGGATGAGCTGGACGCCGTGCAGGCCGGGGTGGACGATCGCGCCCGCCCGCCGGATCTCCGTGACGAGCGCGGGGACCTCGGTCAGCGGGAAGGGTTCGGTGCCGTCGGGCTCCGCGGTGAGGCGGACCGACCGGAAGCAGCCGCGCCCGGTGCTGCCGGCCACGTAGGGGTGGGTGGCGGTCAGCGCGTCGAGTTCCCGGGTGAGCGTCTCGCCGAGCACGCGGGCCCGCGCCACCACGTCGATGCGGCTCATCTCGGCGAGCGTCGCGAGGATCGTCGCGCAGGTGACGGGCGTCCCGGCCTGGGTCTCGCCGTGGCTCAGGAGCGCGCCCGCCTCGTGGAAGGCGTCGGCGACGGTGCGGGCGGCGATGACGGCGGCGGCGGCGCTCGTGCCGTTGGTCAGCCCCTTGGACACGATCATCAGGTCGGGCGGGGCCGGCCAGCGCTGCGAGGCGAAGAAGTCGCCGGTCCGGCCGAAGCCGGTCGCGACCTCGTCCGCGACGAGCAGGAAGCCGTGCTCCTCGCGCAGCCGCAGCAGGTCCGCGATGTACGCGTCGTCGAGCGGGATCGCGCCGGAGCCGAGCACCGGCTCGACGACGACGGCGGCGATCTGGGCGCCCTGCCGGGCCAGGAGCCGCTCCAGCTCCCCGGTGTCATTCGGCGGCACGTGCCGGACGAGCCGCTGGTCGACCCCGTACAGCTGCTGCCCCAGGTCCTCGCCGGTGAGCGCGAAGCCGCCGAAGGTCAGCCCGTGGTAGCTGCCGCGCAGGCCGACGACGACCTTGCGGCGCTCCTGGCCGCGCAGCGCGTGGTAGTGCCGGGCGACCTTCATGGCCAGGTCGTTGGCGGCTCCGCCGGAGGTCGAGAACAGCACCCGGCCGTAGTGCCCGGCGCCCGCGACGTCCACCAGGGCCTCGGCGGCGCGGCGTGCGTACACGTTCTCGTAGCGGAAGGTGCTGAGGTAGGAGGCGTTGAGCAGGGCCTCGGCGCCGGCCCGGGCCACCGCCTCGTTGCCGTAGCCGATGTTGGTGTTCCACAGGCCGCTGGAGCCGCAGAGCAGTTCCCGGCCGTCGGCGAAGCGGACCCGGACGCCGTGGGCGGAGACGGTGCACAGCTCGTCCTTGCCGTGGTGCTCGGGGGGCAGGAGGTTCGGCCAGAGGGCCGCGGTGCCCGCGCCCGCCGTCTCGGGACCGGTGGCCTGGACCGGGGGCGTATCCGTCGTGGTCATGCCGCGACCTCCACTTCGAGGAGTGTGCTGTGGTGGCGCTCGCCGACCGGGGGCAGCGCGTGGCGTGCGGCGACCCGCAGTCCGCCCGCGGCCAGTTCCGCCTCCAGTTGGTCGGCGGGGAGCACGCGGATGCTGGTGAGGCCCACCCGTACCGGGCCCTCGTCGTACCGGGCGGGGAAGATCGAGACGACGCGGGCCTCCATGCCGGGTTCCCAGTACTCGAACATCCGGTAGTCGTTGCCCGCCGCCGTGCTGAAGTTCAGCTCCCGCTCGGCGGGGGCCGACGCGTCCAGGTCGACCGTGGTGAGCAGGAACCTGCCGCCGGGTGCCAGGTGGCGGCGCACGGAGGCGTAGAGCCCCGCGCGGCCGGCCTCGTCCAGCAGCGAGATCGAGGTGGTGGCCAGGACCACGCAGGAGAAGGCGCGCCCCAGCGCGAAGTCGCTCATGTCGCCCTGGACGAGCGTGGCCCGGCCCCGCAGCCCGGCCGGCGCCCGGTCGAGGCGTTCGCGCAGCAGGTCGAGCATGCTCGGGGAGAGTTCGAGCGCGGTGACCTCGCGTCCCAGGGCGAGCAGCGGCATCGTGAGCCGGCCCGAGCCCGCCGCGAGGTCGAGCACGGGTCCGGGGACGGTGCCCCGGACGAGGGAGATCAGCTCCCGCACCTCGTGGTGGTCCTGCTGGGCCAGCTCGTGGTAGATCGAGGAGCCGTCCTCGTCGTAGAGGCTGCAGCACTCGGCGCGCTCACCGAGTTCGGTGAGGAGCGTGGCCGCCCGTCCGGCGATGCCGGCCTCCGGCAGCGCGATCCCGTCCGTTCTCATGCCCGCGTCACTTCCCCGCTGCGGCGAGCGGCCGCGTCGTCAGGGCCAGCCCGGCGGCGCCGAACCGCTCGCCCACGGTGTCGAGGCGGGCGCGTTCCACGTACGAGGCGGCCCGGTCGGCCGAGTCGCAGACGAGCAGCGCCTCGGCGGCCTCGGCGACGTCGCGGCCGAGCCGGAAGCTGCGGCCGCGCCGCGGTTCGTGGGCGTACAGGTCCTCGCCGGCCCGCAGCAGCAGGAGCCGGTCGGCGTGCACGGTGTCGGCGGGGTCGCTGTGGTCCGCGAGCCCGGACACCAACCGCTCGCCGAACCCGGAGACGCCGTCGACGACGATGCCCCGGGCCCGCAGGTCGCGCAGGGCCTGGACGGCGGCG
>NZ_JAKRGC010000473.1 GCF_022347745.1 Streptomyces sp. OfavH-34-F | reverse complement strand
CGGCGGGGAGGGCCGCGACATCGTCCTGCCGTGCCCCCCGCCCGCCCCGCCGTCCGCCGGCGCACACCCCGGCCACCCGTCCGCCGGGGCACCCCCCGGCGCACCGGCACACCCCGGTGGTGCGGACGACACGGACGGCGGCGGGGCATGACCTCCGAGGACCGAGGGGGCGCAGAGGGGGTGCTGACGCCCGCCCAGGCCGCTCTCATGGACCTCGTGCAGGACGCCACCGTGCGCATCCATCGCCCGCCGTCCGGGTATGCCCAGGACGAACCGGCAGGGGACTTCCTGGGCAGCGGCTTCTTCGTCGCACCCAGCTGGGTCCTCACATGCGCGCACGTGGCGACGCGGGGGGAGGGCGGCATGGTGGGCGTGTGGTTCAAGGAGGACCGCTACGGCACCGAACTGACCGAGGTGCCCGGCAAGGTCGTCGCCGCCCTGCCCGCCGTCCGGCCGCCCGGACCGGGCGGCTGGCCCGCCCCCGACCTCGCCCTCATCCAGCTCCAGCGCCCCGTCGAACACCCCTGCGTCTACGTCACCGAGCGGTCCGAGGCGATGCTCCGCAGCCGCGAGGTGCGCTGCGTGGGCTGGGCCCCCGGCCAGGGCGGCACCCTCCAGAACCGCAGCGGCGTCTGCACCGTCAAGGGCTCGTACGGCGGGTCGGGCGACGCCGAGCAGGTGGTGCGGCTCGACGGCGACTGGGTGGAGCTGGGCATGTCCGGCGGCCCGCTGGTGGACCTCGTCCGGGGCGAGGTCGTCGGCGTCGTCAAGTCACGGCTCGACGGCCACCAGGGCGGCACCGCCGTCGGCATCGAGCGGCTGCGCACCCTGGAGGTGCCCGCCACCCCCGTGGAGACCGAGACCGACGACATATACCAGTCCGTCTTCCACGCCCACGACCGCTACCACGCCGACCGCCACACCAGCGCCGCCGGCTCCGAACGCACCTGGACCGACGCGCAGAGCGAACTGTCCGTCCCGCCCGGCGGCGTCCTCGGACCCAAACTGCGCGTGGACCTGCTGGGACGGCTCGCCGAACTGCCGCCCCCGGCCAGCACCCGCGCCCTGCTGACGCTGCTCGACCGGCTGCCCGGCGTCTACGCCCGCGACCACCGCCCCGCCCCGCGCGGCTGGCGCGACGGACTCGGCGCGCTGTACGACGCCCGCGCCCGCGACCGCGAGGCCCGGTTCGAACTGATCGTGCGCTACTGCATGGGCGTCCTCGCCGCTGACCGGCCCTGCGGCCAGCTCTCCGTACGCAACGCCAAAGCCCTGTGGGGCTGGGTCAAGCGCATCGCCGACGTCGAACTCCCCAGGGACCTGCGCCGCCAGCTCGACCTGGAGTGGGCCGGCATCCGGCTGCGCCTGGAGCAGAACCGCCAGAGCTCCGCCCGCGCCCCGGCGGCCGAGCCCGTCCTGTACGGCGACCGCGACTGCGTCGTCCTCCATGTCGACCTCCAGGGCTGGTCCCGCGACCAGTACGACTGGCGGGTCGCCGTGGACCGCAGGGGCGGCGAGGCGGAACCGGTGGACGAGGACAGCCGCGGCGCCCCCCTCGGCACCGTCCCGGACCGGCTCGCCGCCGCGCTCACCGAGGCGTTCCGGCGGTGCGACGAACCGGGCGGCCCCGCCATGCTCCAGGTCGTCGTCGCGCCCGCGCTCTTCGGCCTCCCGGTCGACGACTGGGTGCTGACCCCCTCCGGCCAGCGCCTCGGAGCCGTCCGGCCGGTCGTGCTGCGCAGCCCGTACCAGGGCGCGGCGCCGGAGCGCCCGGCCCGCTGGAACGCCGGGCTCACCGCCGGCATCCGCGCCCTGGTCGTCGACTGCGAGGACGAATTGCGGGTACGTGTACCGGAGTCGACGCGGCTGCGCGGCCTGGCCCACGGAACCGTGCCGGTGCTGTGCCGCTACGGCACCCGGCCGGACCCGGACGTCACGGCCGGCGTGGTGCGGCTGCTCGACAGCGGCTTCGGCGTGGCCCTGCTCCAGCGGCGGACGACGGAGGCCGACACGGTCTGCAAGGAGTTCCACCGCCGCGTCGCCGAGGCGGTGTCGGACACCCGCACCCACGACCGGCTGCCGTGGAAGATCCATGAACTGCGCAGAGGGGTGAGCGCCGGGCGGACGGAGATGTACTGGTCCGCCGGCGCCGCCCTCTACTACGACGACCCGCACCGACCGCTGCCGGGCACCGACTTCCTGGAGGCGCCGTGAGCACACCCGTACCGCACCCCAAGGTCATGCGAACTCGCCTTCCCCTTACGGGGGTTGATCGGGATCGCTACGGTAAGGCACGTTCGGCGGGGCCCGCCGGCGGCGGACGAGTGACGACGAGGAACACGCTATGAGCGAACCCAGCGAGTGGCTCATCTACCGGGGCATCGGCGAACCGCACGACGAGACGCCGCAGCTGCCGCCCCCGCCGCCCTGGCGCGACTTCACCGGCGGACCCGGCGGCGCGGACGGCGCCGACACCTCCGACCGCAGGCTCGGCATCCCCGGCCGCGTCGCCGAGGAACACCGCCCCGGCGCCGAGGAACTGGAGATGATCAACGCGGCGCTGTACCTGCGGCGCCCCCTGCTGGTCACCGGCGACCCCGGCGCGGGCAAGAGCACCCTCGCCCACTCGGTCGCACGCGAGCTGGAACTGGGCAAGGTGCTGCGCTGGCCCGTCGTCAGCCGCACCACCCTGCTCGACGGCCTCTACCACTACGACGCCATCGCCCGGCTCCAGGACGTCCAGATCGCCTCGCACGCCGCGGCCGGCGGCGCCACCGGTGCCGACGCGGCCCAGAGCGTCGGCAGCTACATCCGGCTCGGCCCGCTCGGCACCGCGCTGCTGCCCTCGGACCGGCCGCGCGTCCTGCTCATCGACGAACTGGACAAGAGCGACATCGACCTCCCGAACGACCTGCTGAACGTGCTGGAGGAGGGCGAGTTCGCCATCCCCGAGCTGGAGCGCATCGCCGACCGGCTGCCCGACGGCGAGGCGGACGTCCTCGACCACGACGGCAACAAGGTCCGCATCAAGGGCGGCCGGGTGCAGTGCCGCGCCTTCCCCTTCGTCGTGCTCACCAGCAACGGCGAACGCGACTTCCCGGCCCCGCTGATGCGCCGCTGTATCCACCTGGAGCTGGGCCGCCCCGACCACAAGCGGCTGGCCTCCTTCGTCAAGGCCCACCTCGGCGAGGAGGCGGCCCGCGCCAGCGACGACCTCATCGCCCACTTCCTGGAACGCTCCCGCACCGAACTCCTGGCCACCGACCAGCTGCTGAACGCCATATATCTGACCCACGCCGCCTCACCGGCCGGCCGCGACCGGCTGGCCGACCTGCTCATCCAGCGACTCGACCGGCCGAGGTGAGACCGCGATGTCCGATGGTTCGGAGGCGTACGAGGCCGGGCTGCTGCCCGAGCTGGTCGCCCGGCTGCGCGGGGCCGGGCTCGACCCGGACGTCGAGCAGCTCTGCGACGCGCTCTGGCTCGCCCGGTGGACCCGCGGCACCGCCGCGTCC
>NZ_JAKRGC010000472.1 GCF_022347745.1 Streptomyces sp. OfavH-34-F | reverse complement strand
GCCCCGCACGGTGATCGCGCGGGGCCCGGCCGGTGGCGGGGGGGTCAGGCCGTCGGCGGCACCGGGTCGGCGGGCGCCTGGCAGGTGGCGTCGATGCCCCACCACGAGGTGGGCCGCGTGCCGTCCCTCAGGTAGTCACTGACGTGGGTGTTGAGGCAGGCGTTGTTGTTCGCCGACAGCGCCGAGCCGACGTTGTGGCCGCCCAGCTCCACGATCAGGCGGGAGTTGGGGAAGCGGACCCGCATGTCGAGCGCCCCGAACATCCCGTGCGCACCGTCGTACTGCGGCTGCACCAGCAGGATGTCGGCGCTGCTGTTGCCGACCGGCGCCGCGGCCTTGGCCTGGGCCGGCCAGAAGGCGCAGGGCGCGCTGTACCAGCCGTTGCTCCAGGTCACGAGGTGGTTCCCGGCGGCGTACTGGCCGGCGAGGGTGGCGCTCCACACGTTCCAGCTCTTGGGCCACGGGCCGTCGGTGCAGTTGACCGCGTTGGTGGTCGCGATGCGGTTCTGCTGCGGGAAGCCCGGGGTCGGGGAGTCGGCGCGCAGGGCCGTGGCGTCACCGTTCACCACGAAGTCGGAGAGTATCTTCGCGCGGCTCGTCCAGGTCCAGCTGCGGTAGACGACCTGTTCGAAGACGTTGGTCCACTCGCCCGGCCCGATCGTGCCGTCGACCGGTGCCGTGCGCAGGGACTCCAGCGCCTGGTAGTACTTCGCCTCGACCGCGCCGGCGGTCGTGCCGAGGTGGTACACGGAGTCGTACTTGGCCACCCAGGCGAAGAAGAGCTCGGCGTTGTGCTCGGAGGTGAGGCTCTTGGCCATCTGGTTCTGGTAGCCCACGCCGCTGGGGCTGGGCACGCTGTCGAGCACCATGCGCTTCACCCGGGTCGGGTACATCGTCGCGTAGACCGATCCGAGGTAGCCGCCCCAGTCGATGCCGTAGTAGTTGATCTTCTCCTGGCCGAGGGCGACGCGCATCCGGTCGAGGTCGCGCGCGGAGTCCGCGGTGGTGAAGTGGTCGAGCACGTCACCGTACTTGTCGCCGCAGCTGTCGGCGTACGCCTGCGCCCTGGCCACGGAGCTCTGCTCGGCCGCGGCCGTCTTCGGCACGGGGGCGGGCAGCGTCGGGTTGATGTAGGCCGGGTCGCAGACGAGCGACGGCTCGCTGGCCCCGACGCCGCGCGGGTCGAAGCCGATCCAGTCGTAGGCGGCGCTGACGTCCGGCGCCAGCCCGGTCGTGCCCTTGGCGTACCGGGTGGGCATGTCGCGGCTGATCGGGCCGGGCCACTGGCCGCGGTGGAGCAGCACGACGCCCTTGTACTGGGCGTCGGCGACGGTGTGCTTGGCGCGGGTCAGCGCCAGTGCGATCTTCTCGCCGTCGGGATCGGTGTAGTCGAGCGGGACCTCCACCTCGCCGCACTCCAGGCCCTTGAGCATCGGGCCGAGGTTCGGGTCGTTCTCGGGACACGGCGACCAGGCGATGGTGCCCGCGGACGCGGACGTGGCAGTCCCCTCGGCTGCCATCGCGGGACTGACGGCCGGACCCGACAGGCCGATCGCGATCACCGCAGTGACCGACGCGAGCTTTTTCATGGATTCTCCTTCTGGATGCACGGCGCGCACAGCGTGGCAACGGCGTCTTTCAAGCCACTCGAAATGCGCTGGAGCCGACGGAATTTGTCCGAGAAACGCGGTCAGCGTCCGGCGGCGTGCACCAGTGCGTGATGCAGTCTCTGGTCGGGGGTGAATCCCGCTTCCCACTGCACTCCGACGGCGAAGGAGCGGTCCTTCACCTCGATGGCCTCGACGGTCCCGTCCTCGGCCCGGCCGGTGGCGACGAGTCCGTCCCCGAGCCGGTCGACGGCCTGGTGGTGGTGGCAGGCCGTCATGGGCGCCGCCTCGTCGAGGACGCCGGCGATCCGGCTGTCCGGCTCCAGCCGCAGCGGGTGGGGGCCGAGGGTGAAGGAGGGTTCGTCCGGGCGGTGGCCGTCGTGGCCGGTGACCTCGGGCAGGTGCTGGTGCAGCGTGCCTCCGTGCAGCACGTTGAGCAGCTGCATGCCGCGGCAGATGCCCAGGACGGGCAGGTCGGCGTCGAGTACCGCCCTGATCAGGCCCAGTTCGACGCGGTCGGCGTCCGGGGTCATCGCCCGGGTGCCGGGGTGCGGTTCCTGGCCGTACAGGGCCGGGTCGATGTCGGGGCCGCCCGGTATCAGCAGGCCGTCGATCCGGTCCGCCAGGGTCTCGACGCCGGGCAGCAGCGGGAGCAGCAGGGGCGTGCAGCCGGCCGCCGCCAGGTAGGCCAGGTGGGCCTGGAGCGCGAAGCCGACGACCATGTCGCTGCCCTGGAACGTGACCGGCGCGGTGCGTGCGACGATTCCGATCACCGGCCGTCCCGTGCTCGCCGGGACGTTCACGAATGAATTCATAATCACCTTCAGGGATTTCCGGATTCGACCGGGGAAAGAGGCAGATGCAACGTCCGCGGATGCGGAGGATCGCCGGGGAATCGAACGTAGCCGTCCCGGCGAATCGGCGGCCATCGTTCACCGTTCGCCGGGCCGGGGCATGATGAACGGAATGCCCCTGTTGATACCGCCGGGGCCCTGCCGCGCGGTTCCAGGAAGTCTCGGTCTCCGCTCGACTGCGGCTGGAGCCCTTTCTGCGACGCTCGTCCAAGCGGCGGCAGAGAGGGAGTGAAAGGCATGGCTCAGGGCAGCGCGCAGGCCATCTTGATCACGAACGCGATCGGCTCCGTCAGGACGGAAGGCGCCGATGTCCCGGCCCGCGGCGCATTCGATCCGAAGAGTCTGGAGAGACTTCCCGCCTGCGACGTCCTCATCAACTCCCTTTCGGGGGGCGTGTCCCTGCGCCGGGGCGGTACGGACGCCGCGCACGTCCAGCTGCTCGCCGACGTGGCCGGCTCTGCGGAGCTGCCGCCCGTCCTGGTGCAGATCGACGGCTACCGCGTCATCGACGGCCTGCACCGGCTGGAAGCGGCCCGGCTGCGCGGCGACAGCAGCATCAGGGCGCGCTTCGTGGACTGTTCGGACGCCGAGGCGCTCGTCATCGCCATGCAGGCGAACGGCACGCACGGGCTGCCGCTGTCGAAGTCCGACCGCATGGCAGGGGCCCAGCGGGTCCTCAGCTCCCACCCCGACTGGTCCGACCGCGCCGTCGCCCGCGTCACCGGGCTGAGCGCGAAGACGATCGCCTCGCTGCGCGAGAGGTCGCACGTCGGCACCCCGCTCGACGGCAAGCGCGTCGGCCGGGACGGCAGGCGGCGCCCGGTGGGCCCGGGCGAGGGCCGGCTGCGGGTCGCCGAGTACATCGCCGAGCACCCGGACGCGCCGCTGCGCCAGGTCGCCCGGGAGACCGACGTGTCGCTCGGCACGGTCCACGACGTGAGCACCCGGCTGCGGCGCGGCGAGAGCCCGGAGCGCGGTGGGCGCAGGGCCTCCGGCACGACGACGCACCCGCTGCGCTCCGTCCCGGCCGACCGCCCGGTGCGGTCCGTGCAGCTGCCCGGGGAGCCGTCGCGGCC
>NZ_JAKRGC010000471.1 GCF_022347745.1 Streptomyces sp. OfavH-34-F | reverse complement strand
TCGAAGGCGGCGACGGCGGCGTCGGCCACGGGGCCCTCGTGTCCGGTGGCGGCGGCCTCGATGAGGTCGAGTGCGACGGGGTCGCGGACCTCGGCGGCCAGGTAGTGGAGGGCGGTGCAGCGGGCGGCGTCGGGTCCGCTGCGGGCGGCCTCGACGATCTCGGCGCGGTCCTCCGGTCCCGCGACGGCGGCGAGGCAGCGGGCGGCGGGTACGTGCAGGGCGCTGCCGCGTTCGAGGCCGTGCCGGGCCCAGTCGAAGACCGCCTGGACGCTCCAGCCGGGGCGGGGTCCGCCGGGGCGCATCTGGCGCTGCCAGCGGTCGAAGGAGCCCTGTTCGGAGGCGGCCCGGACGCGGGCGCCGACGGCAGGTCGCGGGTCGTCGGCCCACAGCCGCCAGGGGCGGGGCTCGTAGGCGTCGCGCACGGTGGCGGCCAGCTCGGCGCGGCCCTCGGCGTCGTCGGGGAAGCGGGCGAGCACGGGTTCGGCGAGGGAGCGCAGTCCCGTGTCGTCGTCGCGCAGCGCCAGCTCGTCCAGGGCCCAGGCCCAGTTGGAGCCGGTCGCGGCGTAGCGGCGCAGCAGGGCGAGGGCGTCGCCGCGGCCGTAGGAGGCGAGGTGACCGAGGACGGACAGGGCGAGGCCGGTCCGTGAGTCGTCCGTGTCGAGGTGGTCCTCGGGATCGGTGAGGTGCCGCTCGATCTCCTCGATGCCGCCGTCGAGGTCGAGAAAGAGGCGTGCGTAGTAGAGGGAGCGGTTCTCCGCCTGCCAGTCGTGGCGGGGGTCGCTCAGGACGCAGTGGTTGAGCGCCGCCAGGGCCTCTGGGCGAGGGGCGGCGAGCGCGTGGAGCGTGCCGTCGCCGCGGCCTCTCTGCAGCAGGCCGAGCAGGGTGCCGCTCGGCGCTATGAACGGATCGAACATGGGGAAAGCCTCACATCAAGCTGTCGACGCAACCGGGACTGTGCAGTTCCACGCGCTCCGGGAAAGAGCGCTAGGCCGCGCAGCAACATGATTCGCCGACCGCCGTCTTCTGCCTGGTGTAGAGCATCTTCCTCTGCCTCTCGTCGGGTGGCCCGGATCGGGCCCGCGACGTCATGATGACCCAGCCATTTCGCCACCGCGACCACATTTACGACGAACCCGTTCAGCGGGCGCCGAAGAGTTCCAGCAGGTCGGCCTTGCCGAACATGCGTGCGGTGTCCACGGCGGAGGGGGTTCCGGCGGCCGGATCGGCACCCGCGTCGAGGAGGGCGCGGACCACGTCCGCCTCGCCCTTGAAGACGGCGCCGGCGAGCGGGGTCTGGCCGCGGTCGTTGGCCCGGTCCGGGTCGGCGCCCCGGGCGGCGAGGGCCGTGACGACGGCGGCATGCCCGTGGTAGGCGGCGAGCATGAGCAGCGAGTCGCCCCGGTCGTTGGTGAGGTCGGCGGGCACTCCGGCGTCCACGTAGGCGGCGAGGGCGTCGGTGTCGCCGCCGCGCGCCAGGTCGAACACCTTGGACGCCAGCTCCACCACCTCGGGATCGGGGGTTTCGCTCATTGCGGGGCCGCCTTCCTTCGCTGCTCGGGCCGCCTCGGGCGGCCGGGGGGTGCACGGCGGGGGCCGTGCGAGTGAACCGACAGGGTACTGCCCGGACGGGCGTGCGGACCGGCGCGGGCTCGGCGTCCGCCGGTCGAGTGGATAATCCGCCTTTTCACCCGGTTGCGCCTTTTATCCTACGGATACTTGGGGTGAGCCTGGAAGGACTCATGGTGACCGTCCCCCCGACCAGGAGAACCTCATGATTCTTTCCATGTCCGGCGTCGTCATCCTCGGCATCATCGTCTTCCTGTTCTTCAGGAAGGACGGACTCAAGGCGTCGCACGCCCTCGTCACCGCCCTGTTCGGCTTCTACCTGGCCGGCACCGCCATCGCACCGAGCATCACCGCGGGCGGCGCGAGCCTGGCCGGCCTCCTGGGCGGAATCAAGTTCTGACCGTCCGCCCCCGCACCGGCCTTCAGGAGACACAGGAGACAGATGTGGCCCGGCGACCACTCCCCCGCATTCTGAGCAGCGGCAGCGCTTCGATCATTCGCGGTCGAGACTTCGCGCGCACGGCCGCCGACAGCGCCACCGACGTGCTCCATCCGCTGATCACGCTCACGCGCGGTCTGCGGCTGCTGGCCGGCGCGGGACGGCAGAAGTGGGCCGCGACGCCCAAGGACCGGCGTGGTCCCACGCTGTTCCTCGTCGCGGCCTGCGTCCTCGTGGTGGCGCTCGCCCCGTACGGGCCGCTGACGGCCCTGGTCGCGGTGATGGGCGCCGCCGCCTGGAAGGGACGGGACCGCACCCCCGTCCGCACCGGCCCCGACGAGGCGGAGACCGCGCGGCTGCGGGCCCTGTACGAGGCGCTCGTGCCGTACTTCGCGGCGGCCGAGGACCCCGATCCGCTGTACCGCCACGGCGGCGAGTGGGAGAAGGTCTTCAGTGACTTCGCGTTCGACGGCGACGGCCGCGTCTCGCGCCTCCGGGTCGCCTACCCCGCGTACTTCACCGACAGCGAGCCCGAGTCCCGGTCCCGGATCGAGCAGCTGCTGCACGCCAAGTCCGGGCGCGGCCGCGAGTACCACTTCGGCTGGGACGAGGAGGGCAACCGGCTCCTGATGAGCGTGCTCGACGCCCTGCCCACCTCGCTGTCCGCCCAGCGCTTCGTCACCGCCCCCGGCGAGACGGTCCTCGGCTTCACCGACGAGGACGCCGTACGCCGCACCGTCCCGGTGAGCGACGGCGCCGGCACCCGCGACGCGCCCGGCGTCGTCTGGCGCACCGGCGCCCGCTCCACCGAACCGCACCTGCTGGTCGCGGGGCAGCCCGGCAGCGGCACCACCACCCTGCTGCGGTCCATCGCCCTCCAGGCCCTCCAGCACGGCGACATCCTGATCGTCGAGGGCAGCGGCACCGGCGAGTACGCCTGCTTCACCGGGCGCGAGGGCGTCCTGGCCGTCGAGTGCGGACCGGCCGGCGCGCTCTCCACGCTGGAGTGGGCGGCCAACGAGACGGAGCGCCGGCTGATCGAGGCCAACCGCGCCCGGCAGGCCGGCGACCCGGTCCCCGAGGACTGCCTGCGGCCGCTGTGGATTCTGCTGGACCGGCCCAGCGCGCTCGCCCGCCCGGCCGGCGACGGCGGCCCCGGCCCGGCGGAACTCCTCCAGGTCCCGCTGCGCCACGGCCGGGCCGCGGGCGTCGTCGTGGTGCTGGCCGAGGCGTTCGACCACCTCGACGGTCTCGGCGAGTGGGTCCGGAGCCACACCAGGGCGCGGGTCGTCCTGGGCCACTGCTCCCCCGCCCAGATCGCCTCGGTGCTCGGCACGGACCCGCACACCACCCCGCCGCCGGACGCCCCGCCCGGACGCGGCTACGCCCGCTTCGGCACCGGCCCCGTGCTGCGCATCCAGGTCCCGGCCACGCCCGACCCGTACGACGACGCCACCAGCGAGGCGCAGCGCGCGGCGGTGCTGAGCCTGCTTCCCGAGCGGCGCACGGCCTTCGAGGCGGGGGCGCCGCAGCCGGCCCCGGCCGAGGCGGCGGTGGCCGCCG
>NZ_JAKRGC010000470.1 GCF_022347745.1 Streptomyces sp. OfavH-34-F | reverse complement strand
TGGCTTTAATCACGAGTCCTGACGTCAGTTGTTCACGAGTTTGGGAGTCACCCCGAACCACGGACGGGTGATGTTCACGAGTTTCGACGCCACCGGGGTACTTGCCAGGCCAGCATCGGGAGTGCTCCTGGTGAAAGGCCCTGGTCATGCCACAGATGTCGAAGGTCGAGCTGTACGCCGCGATCCGGCGCGGTCACCGAGACGGCATGACGATGCGGGAGATCTCGCGCAAGTACAACGTGTCGTGGCGGACGATCAGGAAGGCTGTGGACTCGGTCTGGCCGGAGCCGAGGAAGAAGCTCCCGCCCCGGGCGACTGCGCTGGACCCGTACAAGGCGGTGGTCGACGGGATCCTGCGGGCGGACCTGGACGCGCCGCGCAAGCAGCGGCACACGGTCACCCGGATCTTTCACCGCCTGGTCGATGAGCATGGTGCCGAGGTCTCCTACCAGCAGGTCCGCCGCTATGTCGCCGACCGCAAGCCGCAAATCCTGGTGGAGTCGGGCAAGGCTCCGATCGAGGCGTTCGTCCCGCAGACGCACCAGCCCGGCATGGAGGCCGAGGTCGACTTCGGCGACGTGACCGTGAAGCTCGCCGGCGAGGTGGTGACCTGTTATCTGTTCTCCTTCCGTCTGTCCTACTCGGGCAAGGCCGTCCACCGCGTCTTCGCCTCCTGCGGGCAGGAGGCGTTCTTCGAGGGCCACGTCCATGCCCTGCGGACGCTGGGCGGGGTTCCGCGGAGCAAGGTCCGCTACGACAACCTGAAGGCGGCCGTCGCCCGGGTGCTGGGACTGAGCCGGGCACGGGTGGAGGCCGACCGGTGGATCGCCTTCAAATCGCACTTCGGGATCGAGAGCTTCTACTGCCGGCCTGGCATCGAGGGCGCCCACGAGAAGGGCGGCGTCGAGGGCCAGATCGGCTACTTCCGCCGCAACCACTTCGTGCCGGTTCCGGAGGTCGAGTCGCTGGCGGAGCTGAACGAGCTGGTCGAGCAGTGGGACCGGCACGACGGGCGGCGCAGGATCGGGTCCAGGGCACGGACGATCGACGAGTACTTCGAGGACGAGCGCTCGCGGCTGCTGCCGCTGCCGGAGGATCCGTTCGAGACGGGGCGGGTGTTCACTCCGCGGGTCGACCGCTACGGCCAGATCGCGGTCCGCACCAACCGCTACTCGGTGCCGGTGAGGCTGATCGGCAAGCGGGTCCGGGTGCTGCTGCACGCCTCTCACCTGGTGGTCTACGACAAGAGCGTCGAGGTGGCCCGGCATGAGCGGCTGATCGCCAAGGGCAGCTGTCGGCTGGAGCTGGATCACTACCTGGAGGCCCTGATCCGCAAGCCGGGCGCCTTTCCCGGCGCGACCGCGCTCGACCAGGCCCGCTCTGCGGGGAAGTTCACCCCTGTCCACGATGCCTGGTGGGCCGCGGCGGTCCGAGCGCACGGCGACACCGAGGGCACCCGGGCGCTGATCGAGGTGCTTCTGCTGGGCCGCCACCTCGCACACGAGCACATCGTCGCCGGCCTGGCCACCGCACTGCGGGCCGGGGCCCTGACCGCAGACGCGGTCGCGCTGGAGGCCCGCAAGGCCGCCCAGGCCGAGGACGAACCCGCTGCCGCCGAGGTCCCGGTGCCGCGGCCGCCTGCCGGACCGGGAGGGGCGAGCGTGACGTTCCTGCACGAGTGGAAGCTCAACCATCTTCCACCGGACACCAGGCCGCTGCCCTCGGTGACCCACTACGACCAGTTGCTCCGACACCGCCGCACCGGCGGCGGTGACCTGCGAGAGGGAGAAGCTCCATGACCACCCTGCCCCGCCAGCGGAACCTGACCGAGCAGGCCGCGACCACGGCCATCGACACCGCCTGCCGGCTGCTGCGGCTGCCGTCGATCCGCAACGAGTTCGCCGAGATCGCCGACCGGGCCGCGAAGGACCAGATGACCTATCGAGGCTTCCTCGCCGAGCTGCTGATGACCGAATGCGACGACCGGGCCCGACGCCGCTCGGAGCGCCGGATCAAGGCCGCCGGGTTCCCCCGGGACAAGTCGCTGCGGACCTTCGACTTCGACGCCAACCCCAACATCGACCCCGCCGTGGTCAACACCCTCGCCAGCTGCGAGTGGATCAAGAAGAGCCAGCCGCTCTGCCTGATCGGCGACTCCGGCACCGGCAAGTCCCACATGCTCATCGCCCTGGGCACCGAGGCCGCCATGCAGGGCTACCGCGTCCGCTACACGCTCGCCACCAAGCTGGTGAACGAGCTGGTCGAGGCCGCCGACGAGAAGCAGCTGAACAAGACCATCGCCCGCTACGGCCGCGTCGACCTCCTCTGCATCGACGAGCTCGGCTACATGGAACTCGACCGGCGCGGCGCCGAGCTCCTCTTCCAGGTCCTGACCGAACGCGAGGAGAAGAACAGCGTCGCCATCGCCTCCAACGAGTCCTTCGGAGGCTGGACCAAGACGTTCACCGACCCCCGCCTCTGCGCAGCCATCGTCGACCGCCTCACCTTCAACGGCACCATCATCGAGACCGGCACCGACTCCTACCGCCTCGCCAGCACCCGCGCGCGGACCGAAGCGCCCGTCCAGGCCGGCTGACCACTGCGGACTCAGGGCCGACGTCCTGCCAGCTCCCGCCAAGGCGACGGACCGTCGGCCCGAGACGCTCCAGTAGGCTGCGCTGGTCATGGACACGCACGCCGAACCCGAGCAGACACGGCACGACACGAATGTCTCCGGTCCGCCGATCCGGCAGCTCTTCCGGGACGTCATCGCCGACCGCATGCCGGGCCGCAGGCCGCCCCAGGCCGTGATGCTGTTCGGCTCCGAGACCGACCCCTGCTGGGACGACCGGGGCTTCCTCGCCGACTTCTACAACGAGATCCTGCACCAGGACACCTGCCAGCCCGCCACCGCCGACGGCCTCGCCCTGGTCGCGGCCCTCGCCCTCGACGAGCGGACTCCCGCCCGACAGCGATTCCAAGCCGTCGACCTGCTGTTCAGCGCTGCCACCGTCGCTGAGCGCCACCTCGCCGAAACCTGGCCGGCCACCCCGCAACATGCCGATCCCGACAGCGAAGCCCGGGCCCGCAGAGTGGTTCAGGCTCACGTTCCTCATCTGCTGGCCCGCTGGTCGGCCGAATGCCCTGCGGTTCGCCTCGCCCTCGCCGGCCTCGCCGTCGTCTTCCCGACAGACCGCACCCTGCCCGCCCTGACACCGCGGCTGCAGACCTTCCTCCACCAGCACCCCCAGGGCACCGACATCGGCGACTACGTGCGGTTCGTCCTCGTGCTGGCCGCCCAGGACGACGACCGGATCCTCACAGCGACAGACAAGCTCACAGACGCCTACTGGACGGGAACAGCGCGCGGAGTGCCGACACGGGCACGAGCCCTCCACCTCCTCGGCCAGATGCTGACCAAGGTCGGAACCGGACTCACCCGAGGACCCGCCGGGCAGTGACGCACCGCGCATCGCCCCCGTTGCTATTTCTCATGAACATTCACGGGCCTCAAGATCCGCAACTGCTGCCCAAACTGGCGGACAAACGCTGCCCCTAGAAGTGAACGAAGCCA
>NZ_JAKRGC010000046.1 GCF_022347745.1 Streptomyces sp. OfavH-34-F | reverse complement strand
CCGCGAGGAGGTCGCCGCCGCCTGGGGCGTCGCCCAGCTGCCGTCCCGCTTCGGCCGCGACACCGGCCAGATCGTCGAGGCCGCGGCCACCGGCGAACTGGGCGCGCTGCTCGTCGCCGGTGTCTCCCCCGAGGACCTGCCGGACCCGGCGAGGGCCTTGGAGGCGCTGGACCGGGTCGGCTTCCTGGTCTCGCTGGAGCTGCGCCCGAGCGAGGTCACCGACCGCGCCGACGTGGTGTTCCCGGTCGCCGCGGTGGCCGAGAAGGCGGGCACCTTCCTCAACTGGGAGGGCCGGGCGCGGATGTTCGAGGCCGCGCTGAAGCCCGACCAGATGACCCGCAACCTCGCCCCGGGCGACGCGCGGGTGCTGCACATGCTGGCCGACGCCATGGACGTGCACTTCGCGCTCCCGGACCTCGCGTCCGCCCGCCGCGAGCTGGACCGGCTCGGCGGCTGGCAGGGCGGGTACGCGGACGAGCCGCGCGTCGCCGCCGAACCGCTGCCCCGGCCCGGCGACGGCGAGGCGATCCTGGCCGGCCACCGGATGCTGCTCGACCTGGGCCGCCTCCAGGAGGGCGACACCGCGCTCGCCGGCACCCGGCACGAGGCGGTGGCCCGGCTCTCCGCCGCCACGGCCGCGGAGACCGGGGTGAAGGAGGGCGACCTGCTGGCGGTGTCCGGCCCCGCCGGCAGCGTCGAACTGCCGCTCCGGATCACCGACATGCCGGACCGCGTGGTCTGGGTGCCGCTGAACTCCACCGGGCGGGGTGTGCCGGCCGCGACCGGGGCCCGCCCCGGCGGCGTGGTCCGGATCGGCCCCGCCGCTGCCGGTACTCCCGACGTCACACCGGAGGTGCGGGCGTGACCGCCTTCGCTCAACTGGCCGCGGCACCGCACGGTGCGGTGCTCGCCGCCGAGGACCTGTCGATGTTCGGCAACGACCCCTGGTGGCTCGTCGTCGTCAAGGCCGTGTTCTGCTTCGCGTTCCTGATGGTGACCGTGCTCTTCTCCATCGTGTGGGAGCGCAAGGTCGTCGCCTGGATGCAGCTGCGCATCGGCCCCAACCGGCACGGCCCCTGGGGCATGCTCCAGTCGCTCGCCGACGGCATCAAGCTGATGCTCAAGGAAGACGTCGTCGTCAAGCGCGCGGACAAGGTCGTCTACGTCCTGGCGCCGATCGTCGCCGCCATCCCGGCGTTCATGGCCATCGCGGTCATCCCGTTCGGCCCGGCCGACAACCAGGTCTCGATCTTCGGCCACCGCACGGCGATGCAGCTCACCGACCTGCCGATCGCGATGCTGTACATCCTCGCGGTGGCGTCGGTCGGCATCTACGGCATCGTGCTGGCCGGCTGGTCGTCCGGCTCGACCTATCCGCTGCTCGGCGGGCTCCGCTCGTGCGCGCAGATGATCTCGTACGAGATCGCGATGGGCGCCGCGTTCGCCTCGGTCTTCCTCTACTCCGGGTCGATGTCCACGTCGAAGATCGTGGAGGCGCAGGAGGACCGCTGGTTCATCATCCTGCTGCCGGTCTCGTTCATCATCTACGTCGTCACGATGGTCGGTGAGACCAACCGGGCCCCGTTCGACATGCCGGAGTCCGAGGGCGACCTGGTCGGCGGCTTCAACACCGAGTACTCGTCGATCAAGTTCGCGATGTTCATGCTCGCCGAGTACGTCAACATGGTCACCGTCTCCGCCGTCTCCACCACCCTGTTCCTGGGCGGCTGGCGGGCCCCGTGGCCGATCAGCACCTTCTGGGAGGGCGCCAACCAGGGCTGGTGGCCGATGCTCTGGTTCGTCCTCAAGGTCCAGCTGCTGCTGTTCTTCTTCATCTGGCTGCGCGGCACGCTGCCCCGCGTCCGCTACGACCAGCTGATGAAGCTCGGCTGGAAGGTCCTGATCCCGGTCTCCGTCGTCTGGCTGATGCTGGTCGCGACGGTGCGGGCGCTGCGCAACGAGGGCTACGACTTCTCGAAGATCCTGCTCTACGTGGCCGGTGCCGTGATCGCGATCCTGCTGATCTCCTTCGTCGCCGACATCTTCCGCGACAAGAAGGAGAAGGCCGCCGCGGCCCGTGCGGAACCCGAGCCGGCGTTCGACCCGATGGCGGGCGGGTTCCCGGTGCCGCCGCTGCCCGGACAGACCCTGCCGCCGGTGCCCCGGCGCAGGCCGCGACGCGAGCGGGAGCTCGTTGTCAGTGGCGGCGTGGATACTCAGAGTGACGGAAGTCCGAGTGACGGAAAGGAGGCCGACGGTGTCTGAACTGCCTGATTCGCCGGGGTCCAAGAGGCCGGCGAAGTCCACCGGGCCGACGGGGCCGGCGTCCTCGCCGTCCTCCCAGTCCTCGGAGGACAAGTTCCTGAATCCGGTGGCCGGCTTCGGCGTGACCTTCAAGGCCATGTTCAAGAAGCGGCTGACGGAGCAGTATCCGGAGACGCCGAAGGTGACGGCGCCCCGCTTCCACGGCCGCCACCAGCTCAACCGCCACCCGGACGGGCTGGAGAAGTGCGTCGGCTGCGAGCTGTGCGCCTGGGCCTGCCCGGCCGACGCGATCTACGTGGAGGGCGCGGACAACACCGACGAGGAGCGCTACTCGCCGGGTGAGCGCTACGGCCGCGTCTACCAGATCAATTACGCGCGCTGCATCCTGTGCGGCCTGTGCATCGAGGCGTGCCCGACCCGCGCGCTCACGATGACCAACCAGTTCGAGCTGGCCAACACCACCCGCGAAAGCCTCATCTACACCAAGGACGAGCTGCTCGCGGGCCTGGAGGACGGCATGGTCGACAGCCCGCACGCGATCTACCCCGGCATGGACGAGCAGGACTACTACCGGGGCCTGGTCACCGAGGCCGCCCCCGGTACGGAGCGTCAGCTCGCCGTGTCCAAGGGCGAGAAGCCGGCCGACGAGGCCGGCGCGAACCGCGGCTCCGCGCGGGAGCAGGAGGTGGACGCATGACCGGCCTGGCCGCAGCGGCCTCGCAGACGTCGACCGGCGAGGCCGTCCAGTTCTGGGTGCTCGGCACGGTCGCCGTCATCGGCGCCCTGTCCACCGTGCTGATGAGGAAGGCCGTGCACAGCGCGCTGAGCCTCGCCGGGACGATGATCATTCTGGCGGTGTTCTACCTCGCCAACGGCGCCTACTTCCTCGGCATCGTCCAGATCGTCGTCTACACCGGCGCGATCATGATGCTGTTCCTCTTCGTGGTCATGCTCGTCGGTGTCACCGCGGCGGACTCGCTCAAGGAGACCCTCAAGGGCCAGCGCTGGCTGGCCGCCGGATGCGGTCTCGGCTTCGGCGTCCTCCTGATCGCCGGCATCGGCAACGCCTCGCTGACCACGTTCAACGGCCTGGGCACCGCCAACACGGCGCACGGCGGAAACGTGGAGGGGCTGGCCAGCCTCATCTTCACCAAGTACGTCTTCGCCTTCGAGATCACCGGCGCCCTGCTGATCACCGCCACGGTCGGCGCGATGGTGCTCACGCACCGCGAGCGCACCGAACGCGCCAAGACCCAGCGGGAACTGTCCGAGCAGCGCGTGCGCGGCAGCCACCTCCCGCCGCTGCCCGCCCCCGGCGTCTACGCCCGGCACAACGCCGTGGACATCGCGGGCCTGCTCCCCGACGGCACCCCGTCCGAGCTGACCGTCATGGGGACGCTGCGCAAGCGCGGCCAGATGCGTGACGTGTCCCAGGAATCACTGGCCGGCCTCAAGGCACTGGAGCAGCGCTCCGGTGAGCGGCTCGGCCGGGACACCGAAGAAGAGGAGGTCGCCAAGTGAATCCGGTCAACTACCTCTATCTCGCCGCCCTGCTGTTCACCATCGGCGCGGCGGGGGTGCTGATCCGGCGGAACGCGATCGTGGTGTTCATGTGCGTGGAGCTGATGCTCAACGCCTGCAACCTCGCGTTCGTCACCTTCTCCCGTATGCACGGCAACCTCGACGGCCAGATCATCGCCTTCTTCACGATGGTCGTCGCCGCCGCGGAGGTCGTGGTCGGGCTCGCGATCATCGTGTCGCTGTTCCGTTCCCGCCACTCGGCCTCGGTCGACGACGCCAGCCTGATGAAGTTGTAAGGGGCGCTTGAACTGTGGAGAACCTCATTGCGCTGCTCGTCGCGGCGCCCCTGCTCGGGGCAGCGGTGCTGCTCTGCGGCGGCCGGCGCCTCGACCGCGCCGGGCACTGGCTCGGCACCCTGCTCGCCGCCGTCTCGTTCGTCGTGGCCGTGGTGCTCTTCGCCGACATGCTCGGCAAGGGCGCCGAGGACCGCGCGCTGCACCAGAAGCTGTTCAGCTGGGTGCCCGTGGAGGGCTTCCAGGCCGACCTGGCCTTCCAGCTCGACCAGCTGTCGATGACCTTCGTCCTGCTGATCACCGGTGTGGGCACGCTGATCCACATCTACTCGATCGGCTACATGGAGCACGACGAGCGCCGGCGCCGCTTCTTCGGCTATCTCAACCTGTTCCTCGCGGCGATGCTGATCCTGGTCATCGCCGACAACTACCTGCTGCTGTACCTCGGGTGGGAGGGCGTCGGCCTGGCGTCGTACCTGCTCATCGGGTTCTGGCAGCACAAGCCCAGCGCGGCCACCGCCGCCAAGAAGGCGTTCCTGGTCAACCGCGTCGGCGACATGGGCCTGTCGATCGCGATCATGCTGATGTTCACCACCTTCGGCACGTTCGCCTTCGGCCCCGTCCTGGAGTCGGCCGGTGAGGCGAGCGAGGGCAAGCTGACGGCCATCGGCCTGATGCTGCTGCTCGCCGCCTGCGGCAAGTCGGCCCAGGTGCCGCTGCAGTCCTGGCTCGGTGACGCGATGGAGGGCCCGACCCCGGTCTCCGCCCTCATCCACGCCGCGACCATGGTCACCGCCGGTGTCTACCTCGTCGTCCGCTCCGGCGCCATCTTCAACGGCGCCCCGGACGCGCAGATGGTCGTCGTGGTCGTCGGCGCGGTCACGCTGCTGTTCGGTGCGATCGTCGGTTGCGCGAAGGACGACATCAAGAAGGCCCTCGCCGGATCCACGATGTCGCAGATCGGCTACATGATCCTGGCCGCCGGCCTCGGCCCCATCGGCTACGTCTTCGCGATCATGCACCTGGTGACGCACGGCTTCTTCAAGGCCGGGCTCTTCCTCGGCGCCGGTTCGGTCATGCACGGCATGAACGACGAGGTGGACATGCGGAAGTACGGCGGCCTGCGGAAGTACATGCCGGTCACCTTCGTCACCTTCGGCCTCGGCTACCTGGCCATCATCGGCTTCCCGGGCCTGTCCGGCTTCTTCTCCAAGGACAAGATCATCGAGGCGGCCTTCGCCAAGGGCGGCACCGAGGGCTGGATCCTCGGCTCCGTGGCCCTGCTGGGCGCCGCGATCACCGCGTTCTACATGACGCGCGTGATGCTGATGACCTTCTTCGGCGAGGAGCGCTGGCGCCGCACGCCGACGCCATCCCCGGACGCGCCGGACGTCGAGCCGGCCGCCGAGACGCGCGGCGAGCACGCGGAGCCGCACCCGCACGAGTCCCCGAAGTCCATGACCATCCCGATGATCGTGCTGGCCTTCGGCTCGGTCTTCGCGGGCGGCTTCTTCTCCATCGGCGACCGCTTCCTGCACTGGCTGGAGCCGGTCACCGGCCACGACCACGGGGACGCCCCGATCGGCGCCGCCACTGTCACCGCCGCCACCATGGTGGTGCTCGTCGTCGGTGTCGCCATCGCCTGGGCGATGTACGGCCGCAAGCCGGTCCCGGTGACCGCCCCGCGCGGCTCGCTGCTCACCCGCGCCGCGCGCCGCGACCTCCTCCAGGACGACTTCAACCACGTGGTCCTGGTCCGCGGCGGCGAGCACCTCACCCGCTCCCTGGTCTACGTCGACCACACCCTGGTCGACGGTGTCGTCAACGGCACCGCCGCCGCCATGGGCGGGCTCTCCGGCCGGCTGCGCAAACTGCAGAACGGCTACGTCCGCTCCTACGCGGTCTCGATGTTCGGCGGTACGGCGGTTCTCATCGCCGCGACCCTGCTGATGAGGGCGGTCTGATCACATGTCCTTTCCCCTCCTGACAGCGACGGCGGCGCTCCCGGCGATCGGCGCCGTCGTCACCGCCGCCGTCCCGGCGGCCCGCCGCACCGCGGCCAAATGGGTGGCGCTGGCCTTCTCGCTGGGCACGCTCGTCCTGGCGGGCATCGCGCTCGCCCGTTTCGAGCCCGGCGGCGACCGCTTCCAGCTCACCGAATCGCACGCCTGGATCAAGGACTTCGGCGTCCGCTACGAACTGGGCGTGGACGGCATCGGGGTGGCGCTCATGGCGCTCACCGCCCTGCTGATCCCCTTCGTCATCCTGGCCGGCTGGCACGACGCCGACCCCCTGGAGAACACGTCCTCGCGCTGGCGTCCCACCCAGGGCTTCTTCGCCCTGATCCTGATGGTGGAAGCGATGGTGATCCTCTCCTTCGAGGCCACCGACGTCTTCCTCTTCTACATCCTGTTCGAAGCCATGCTCATCCCGATGTACTTCCTCATCGGCGGCTTCGGAGACCGGGCGCACTCCGGCAGCGACGAGAACGCGGCGGCGCAACGCTCGTACGCCGCGGTCAAGTTCCTCCTCTACAACCTGGCCGGCGGCCTCATCATGCTGGCCGCGGTGATCGGCCTGTACGTGGTCGCGGGCTCGTTCTCGCTCTCCGAGATCGCCGAGGCCCGCGCCAACGGCTCGCTCTCCATGTCGACCAGCACCGAGCGGTGGCTGTTCCTCGGGTTCTTCTTCGCCTTCGCGGTGAAGGCCCCGCTGTGGCCGCTGCACACCTGGCTGCCCAACGCCATGGGCGAGGCCACGTCCCCGATCGCGGTGCTGCTGACCGCCGTCGTGGACAAGGTCGGCACGTTCGCGATGCTCCGCTTCTGCCTCCAGCTGTTCCCGGAGGCCAGCAAGTGGGCGACGCCGGTGATCCTGGTCCTGGCGCTCATCAGCATCGTGTACGGGGCACTGCTCGCGGTCGGCCAGCGCGACATCAAGCGGCTGATCGCCTACGCGTCCATCTCGCACTTCGGCTTCATCGTGCTGGGCATCTTCGCGATGACCAGCCAGGGCCAGTCGGGCGCGACGCTGTACATGGTCAACCACGGCATCTCGACGGCCGCGCTGATGCTGGTGGCGGGCTTCCTGATCACCCGGCGCGGCTCCCGCCTCATCGCCGACTACGGCGGGGTGCAGAAGGTGGCCCCGGTGCTCGCCGGCACGTTCCTGATCGGCGGACTGGCCACGCTGTCGCTGCCGGGGCTCGCCCCGTTCGTCAGTGAGTTCCTGGTCCTGGTCGGCGCGTTCGCCGCGTACCCGGCGGTCGGCATCGTCGCCACGGTCGGCATCGTGCTCGCCGCGATCTACGTCCTGGTGCTGTACCAGCGCACCATGACGGGCCCGGTCAAGGCCGAGGTGCAGGGCATGGCGGACCTCAAGGCCCGTGAACTGGTCGTGGTCGTCCCGCTGATCGCGCTGCTGCTGTTCCTGGGTGTCTACCCGAAGCCGCTGACCGACATCGTCAACCCGGCGGTCCGGCACACCATGTCGGACGTACAGAAGAAGGACCCCCAGCCCGAGGTGGAGGCCGCCAAGTGAGCGCAACAGCTGTCCACAGTCTGTGGACGACGGCGAGCGGGGTGACGACCTTCGCCGCGGACAAGAAGTTCGAGGCACCGGTCATCGAGTACGCCCAGCTGATGCCGGTCCTGATCGTGGTCGGGGTCGCCGTCCTCGGGGTCCTGGTCGAGGCGTTCGTGCCGCGCCGCGCCCGGTACCACACCCAGGTCTTCCTGACCGTCGCCGCGCTGGTCGCCGCGTTCGCCGCGGTGGTCGGCCTGGCGACCCGGGGCTACGGGACGACCGACGCGCACATCGCCGCGATGGGCGCCATCGCGGTGGACGGCCCCTCCCTGTTCCTCCAGGGCCTCACCCTGCTGACGTCCCTGGTCGCCGTCTTCACCTTCGCCGAACGGCGCCTCGACCCCGGGGCGCACGGCAACAAGGTGGACTCCTTCGCGGCGCAGGCCGCGTCGGTGCCCGGCAGCGACAGCGAGAAGGCGGCCGTCCGGGCCGGGTTCACCACCACCGAGGTCTTCCCGCTGGTGCTGTTCTCGGTGGCCGGCATGCTGGTCTTCCCGGCGGCCAACGACCTGCTGACGCTGTTCGTGGCCCTGGAAGTGTTCTCGCTGCCGCTCTACCTCCTGTGCGCCGTCGCCCGCCGCAAGCGGCTGATGTCGCAGGAGGCGGCCGTGAAGTACTTCCTGCTCGGCGCGTTCTCCTCGGCGTTCCTGCTGTTCGGCATCGCCCTCCTCTACGGGTACGCGGGCTCCGTCTCGTACGCCCGCATCGCCGAGGTGGTCGACGGGTCGATCCAGCGCATCGACCCGGCGCTCGCCGACACCATGGGCAACGACGCGCTGCTGCTCATCGGCGGCGCGATGATCCTGACCGGCCTGCTCTTCAAGGTCGGCGCCGTCCCGTTCCACATGTGGACCCCGGACGTCTACCAGGGCGCCCCGACCCCGGTCACCGGCTTCATGGCCACGGCCACCAAGATCGCCGCGTTCGGCGCGCTGCTGCGCCTGCTGTACGTGGTGGTGCCGGGCCTGACCTGGGACCTGCGGCCGGTCATGTGGGGTGTCGCGATCCTCACGATGGTGGCCGGCGCGATCGTCGCGGTCACCCAGACCGACGTCAAGCGGCTGCTGGCCTACTCCTCGATCGTGCACGCCGGGTTCATCCTGGCTGGTGTGATCGCGGCCACCCCGGACGGCATCTCGTCCGTCCTCTTCTACCTCGCCACGTACTCCTTCGTGACGGTCGGCGCCTTCGCCGTCGTCACCCTGGTACGGGACGCGGGCGGCGAGGCGACGCACCTGTCGAAGTGGGCCGGGCTCGGCCGGCGCTCGCCGCTGGTCGCCGCGGTCTTCGCGGTGTTCCTGCTGGCCTTCGCCGGTATCCCGCTGACCTCGGGCTTCTCCGGCAAGTTCGCGGTGTTCAAGGCGGCGGCGGACGGCGGCGCGAGCGGCCTGGTCGTGGTCGGTGTGATCTCCTCGGCGATCGCCGCGTTCTTCTACATCCGGGTCATCGTGCTGATGTTCTTCAGCGAGCCGAAGGCGGACGGCCCCACGGTCGCCGTCCCGTCCCCGCTGACGATGACCACCATCGCGATCGGCGTCGCCGTCACGGTGGTGCTGGGCGTGGCCCCGCAGTACTTCCTGGACCTGGCGAGCCAGGCCGGGGTGTTCGTGAGGTAACCGCGCGCGACCGTACGAGAACGCCGGACGGGCTTGGCACCCTTGGGGGAAGTCAAGCCCGTCCGGCGTTGTCACAGGGGGCGCCTATGGTGGCAGGGGAGCGCCGGGACGCGGCGGGAGCGGGTGGGGACAGAGCGATGAGCGGGACGGGCGTGACGGACATGACCACCGACGAGACCACGGGCGGGGTCGCCGCCGCCGAGAGCGAGGCGCGGCAAACGCTGCACCGCGTCTTCGGCTACGAGGCGTTCCGCGGCGAGCAGGAGGCCGTCGTCGACCACGTGGTGGCCGGCGGGGACGCCGTCGTGCTCATGCCCACCGGCGGCGGCAAGTCCCTCTGCTACCAGATCCCCGCCCTCGTCCGGCGCGGCACCGGCGTCGTGATCTCCCCGCTGATCGCCCTCATGCAGGACCAGGTGGACGCGCTGCGGGCGCTCGGGGTGCGGGCCGGCTTCATCAACTCCACGCAGGACTTCGACGAGCGCCGCTCGATGGAGGCCCAGTTCGTCGCGGGCGAGCTGGACCTGCTCTACCTCGCCCCGGAACGGCTGCGGCTCGACACCACGCTCGCGCTGCTGGCGCGCGGCGAGGTCTCCGTCTTCGCGATCGACGAGGCGCACTGCGTCGCCCAGTGGGGCCACGACTTCCGCCCCGACTACCTCGCCCTGTCGGTCCTCGGCGAGCGCTGGCCCGACGTCCCGCGCATCGCCCTGACGGCCACGGCGACGAACGCCACGCACCAGGAGATCACCCAGCGCCTCGGCATGCCCGACGCGAAGCACTTCGTGGCCAGCTTCGACCGGCCCAACATCCGGTACCGGATCGTCGGCAAGGCGGACCCGAAGAAGCAGCTGCTCGCCTTCCTCAAGGAGGAGCACCCCGGGGACGCGGGCATCGTCTACTGCCTGTCCCGCGCGTCCACGGAGAAGACCGCCGAGTACCTCCGCCGCAACGGCATCGAGGCCGTCCCGTACCACGCGGGGCTCGACGCCGGTACGCGCGCCGCCCACCAGTCCCGGTTCCTGCGCGAGGAGGGCCTGGTCGTCGTCGCGACGATCGCCTTCGGCATGGGCATCGACAAGCCGGACGTCCGGTTCGTCGCCCACCTCGACCTGCCCAAGTCCGTCGAGGGCTACTACCAGGAGACCGGCCGCGCCGGCCGCGACGGCGCCCCGTCCACGGCGTGGATGGCGTACGGCCTCCAGGACGTCGTCCAGCAGCGCAAGCTCATCCAGGGCGGCGAGGGCGACGAGGCGTTCCGCCGCCGGGCCGCCGCCCACCTCGACTCGATGCTGGCCCTGTGCGAGACGGCCCAGTGCCGCCGCGCCCAGCTCCTCACGTACTTCGGCCAGGAACCGGCCACCGCCTCCTGCGGCAACTGCGACACCTGCCTCACCCCGCCGGAGACCTGGGACGGCACGGTGGTCGCGCAGAAGCTGCTCTCCACGGTGGTCCGCCTCAAGCGCGAGCGGAACCAGAAGTTCGGGGCCGGCCAGATCATCGACATCCTGCTCGGCCGCCGCACGGCCAAGGTCATCCAGTTCGACCACGACCAGCTGTCGGTGTTCGGCATCGGGGAGGAGCTGAGCGAGGCGGAGTGGCGCGGCGTGGTCCGCCAGCTCCTCGCCCAGGGCCTCCTGGCCGTCGAGGGCGAGTACGGCACGCTGGTCCTCACGGAGGCGAGCGGCGCGGTGCTGGGCCGGGAGCGCGAGGTCCAGCTCCGCAAGGAGCCGAAGAAGCCGGCCGCTTCCCGGTCCTCGTCCGGCCGGGGCGAGCGCAAGGGGAAGGCGGCGGTCGCCGCCGACCTCCCCGAGACGGCCGTCCCGGTCTTCGAGGCCCTGCGCGCCTGGCGCGCGGCCCAGGCCAAGGAGCTGGGCCTGCCCGCCTATGTGATCTTCCACGACGCGACCCTGCGCGAGATCGCCACGGCCCTGCCGACGACGCTCGGCGAGCTGGGCGGCATCAGCGGCCTGGGCGAGAAGAAGCTGACGACGTACGGCGAAGCGGTCCTGGAGGTGCTGTCGGGCCTCGACACCCCCGCCCCGGCCCCCGGCCCCGCCCCGGAGGCGCCGAAGCCCACCCCCCACGACGACGCCGAGTTCGGCTGGGACGAGGAGCCCCCGGAGTACGAGTGAGCCCGCCTCCTCACCCCGCCGGAACCACCCGCCCCGATACCTCGCCCAGGCCCACCCGGGTGCCGTCCGGGCCGGGGGCCCAGGCGGTGAGGGTGACCGTGTCGCCGTCCTCCAGGAACGTGCGCTTGCCGTCCGGGAGGTCCAGCGGGTCGCGGCCGTTCCAGGTGAGTTCGAGGAGGCAGCCGCGCTGCGCCGGTTCGGGGCCGCTGACCGTGCCCGAGGCGTACAGATCGCCGGTGCGCAGCGAGGCGCCGTTGACCGTCATCTGGGCGAGCTGCTGCGCGGCCGTCCAGTACATCGTGGAGAACGGCGGCTCCGCGACCACGTGCCCGTTGATCGCGACGGAGATCCGCAGGTCGTAGCCGCCGGGCTCGTCCTCCTCGGCGTCGTCCAGGTAGGGGAGGACCGGGACGTCGCGGGCGGGCGGCGCGGTGCGGGCGGCGTCCAGGGCCTCCAGCGGGGTGACCCAGGCGGCGACGGAGGTCGCGAAGGACTTGCCCAGGAACGGGCCGAGGGGCACGTACTCCCAGGCCTGGATGTCGCGCGCCGACCAGTCGTTGAGCAGCGACAGCCCGAAGACGTGCTCGCGGAAGTCGGCCAGCGGCACGGGCGTGCCCTGCGCGGAGGGGGTGCCGACGACGAAGCCGACCTCCGCCTCGATGTCCAGCTTCACGGACGGGCCGAAGACGGGGGCCGGGTCGGCGGGGGCCTTGCGCTGCCCGGCCGGGCGGACGACGTCGGTGCCGGAGACCACGACGGTGCCCGCGCGGCCGTGGTAACCGATCGGCAGGTGCTTCCAGTTGGGGGTGAGCGGCGTCTCCGCGTCCGGGCGGAAGATCCGGCCGACGTTGGAGGCGTGGTGCTCGCTGGCGTAGAAGTCCACGTAGTCCGCGACCCGGTACGGCAGGTGCAGGGTGACCGCGTCCAGGTCGTGCAGCAGGGGTTCCATGTCCGCGCGGTGGGCGGGGACGGTCACCCAGGCGGTCAGCGCGCGCCGCACATCGCGCCAGGCGGTGCGCCCGGCCCCGAGCAGGGCCATCAGGTCGGGCTGGGCGAGCAGTTGGGCGTAGGGCGAACCGAGGGCGAGCGCGGCGGCCCCGGCGTCCAGGACGTGGTCGCCGATGCGGACGCCGACGCGCCGCTCCGGCCGGTCGGGGGTGGAGAACACGCCGTACGGCAGGTTGTGCGGGCCGAAGGGGTGCCCCTCGGGCACATCGAGCGGGCTGCTCTGCTGGGGCATCTGTCGCTGCCTCGCTTTCCGGGTCGCTTGCGTGACACGTTACGTCGGGGCGGCCGGCCGGGTCCGTGCCCGCGCCGTCCGGCCCGGTGCGCGGTGGCGGACCCGGCCGCGCGGTGGTTTCCCCGCCCTCTCCCGTACCCCGGAACGTACGCCTCACGTGCGCCGTCGCGGGAGGGTGCCCGGATCACCCGGAGGTGCGCGGAATGCTCTTCTCCCAGGTGCGGTGGAAGACGACCTCGCCGCCCTCGGTGCAGACGACCTCGTTGCTGGTGTGGAAGGCGTCGGCGTCGGCGGTGATCTCGGAGCGGGTGTCGATCTGCACGTCCCAGGACATCTCGGGCCGGTGCAGCCGGATCGTCCAGTCGGAGCGGGTGCGTGCGGAGAGCGGGTCGTCCTCGCGGACGGTGTATGTCTCCAGCGCGTCCTCGGTGAACTCCAGCCCGTCCGGGTAGACCCGGGTGCCGCCGTAGCGCGGGTCCACCTCCAGGCGCCACTCGCCCGCGGCGACGTCGCGGACCACCAGCCGCTCCGGGCGCGGCGTGTCCAGCGTCTCCGGGTACACCACGCCCAGCGGTTCGGCCTGTTCCGGCTCCTCGAAGGTGATGTCCGGGTCCTCGGCGGCCCGGCGCACCGGGAGTTCGAGGAGGCTGCCGTCCGCCTCCAGGGTGAAGCCCGCCGAGCCGGCCTGCGGCCAGATCCAGGGCCAGTACGAGGAGGAGACGGCGAGCCGGATGCGGTGGCCGGGCGGGAAGGTGTGGCCGATGCCGTTCAGCTCGAAGGTGACGTCCTCGGTGGTGCCGGCGGGCCAGTCCTCGGTGCGGTCGCGGCCGTTGCGGGCGGCCAGGTTGAGCGCGCCGCGGGTGACGAGGGTGGAGGAGCCGTCCGGGGCGACGTCGCAGAGCCGGGCGACGGCCTGGCCGCGCGGCACGTCCATCCGGATGCGCAGCCGTACCCGGGGGCGGCCCAGGATCTCGATGGGCGCGTCGGTCACGGGGAACTCGAAGCAGAGCGACTTGGCGTCCTCGTCGCGCTGGTCGGGCGGCAGGTCGGCGTCGTTGCCGAAGGGGAAGAAGCGCCCGGCGTCGAGCCCGGTCTGCTGCGGCGAGCGGACGAGCTGCGGGCCGCCCTGGAGGGCGTACGCGACCGGCGCGACGGTCTCCGAGGGCCAGGCGTTCTCGCCGACCCAGCGGCCGGGCATCGTCTCGTAGACGGTGGCGGGCGGGTGGGACTCGCTGATCCAGGCCCGCAGCAGCGGCTCCTCCAGCACCCCGGTGTCCTTGTCCTTGAGGTGCTGGTCCCACCAGCGCAGGGTCTCCTGGAGGAAGCCGATGGCCGGTCCGGGCGGCAGCCCGCGGTCGGGGTACTGGTGGGACCAGGGCCCGATGATGCCGCGCACGCGGGCCGGGTCCAGGTGCTCGACGAGCCGGAGCACGGTGTCGCGGTACGGGTCGTGCCAGCCGCCGACCGCGAGGACGGCGGCCTGGATCGCGGAGTAGTCCTCGCAGACGCTGCCGTGCTTCCAGTAGGCGTCGCGGGTCTGGTGGGCGAGCCAGGTGTGGATGAAGGGGTCCACCGCCTCCAGCCGGTCGAGCCACATCTGCCGCCAGTCGTCGCCGACGTCCGCGGGGTCGGGCGGCCGGCAGACGAAGGCGAGCATGGTGGCCGCCCAGGCGTGCATGTCCACGGCGAGGACGGAGCCGCCCATGTAGTGGACGTCGTTGTCGTAGCGGTCGTCGGTGGAGCACACGGTGACGATCGCCTTCAGCGGCTCCGGGGCCAGCGCGGCGATCTGGAGCGAGTTGAAGCCGCCCCAGGAGATGCCGAACATGCCCACCCGGCCCGAGCACCACTCCTGCTGGGCCAGCCAGTGGATGACGGCCACGCCGTCCGCCAGCTCCGTCGCGTCGTACTCGTCGCCCGGCATGCCCTCGCTGTTGCCGTGGCCCCGTACGTCCACCCGGACCGAGGCGTAGCCGTGTCCGGCGTACCAGGGGTGGCGCTGCCAGTCGCGCGGCGCGGTCCAGTCGCTCAGCCGGTACGGCAGGTACTCCAGGAGCGCGGGCACGGGTTCGTCCGTGACCGGCCGCCAGATCCGCGCGTACAGCTGGGTGCCGTCCGCGAGCGGGATGTAGAGGTCCTCGTGGGTGGTCTCGTAGGGGAACGAGGTCTGGATGTGCATGGGCGTACCTCAGTGGACGGGGTGCATGGTGCGCTTGAGCCAGGGGGCGGCGGCGATGACGGCCGCGCCGGCCGCCACCGCGACAGCGCCGTTGACACCGAAGTAGGCGGGGTTGGACACCTCGCCGTACAGCTTCACGATCTGGGCCTGGATGCCGTTGGCGAGGGCCAGGGAGAGGAACCAGAGCGCCATGGTCTGGCTGGCGAACGCCTTCGGGGCGAGCTTGGTGGTCGCCGACATGCCGGAGGTCTCCAGCAGGATGTCGCCGAGTCCGAGGAGCAGATAGGAGCCGACGATCCACCAGGCGGCCATCCGGTACGTGTCGCCGGAGTGCCCGGAGGTGGGCAGGACCATCAGCAGGAACGAGAGCCCGCCCAGGATCACCCCGAAGGCGATCTTGTTGGAGGCGTGCGGCTGGCGCGGCCCCATCTTCGCCCAGACGGCCGCGACCACCGGGGCGAGCGCCACCTCGAAGGCGCCGAGCGCGGAGGCGTACCAGCTCGCGGGGAAGTGGAAGCCGAAGATCTCGGTGCGGGCGTTGGTCGAGGCGAGCAGCATCATCGTCGAGTACGCCTGGAAGAGGATGAAGTTGAACACCACCGAGGCCAGGAACAGCACCACGTAGGGGCGCAGCCTGCCGCGTTCGGCGGCGGTGACCCGGGGGCTGCGGAACATCACTGCGAAGTAGACGACGGGCGCGATCACCGAGATCAGGGTGAGCAGGTCCACGAACCGGTCCATGGTGAGCCACCCGGCCAGGGCGAGCGCGGTGGCGACGGCGGCGACGACCACGGCGCCCGCGACGATCAGCCGCACCGCGCGCCGCATCGGGCCGGGGGCCAGGGCGAACTCGGCGGTGTGCTTGCGTCCGGCCAGGTGACGGCGGCCCGCGACGTACTGGATGAGGCCCAGCGTCATGCCGAAGGCGGCGGCGGAGAAGCCCCAGTGCCAGCTGGCGTGGTCGCCGAGCCAGCCGGTGATCAGCGGGCCGAGGAAGGCGCCGATGTTGATGCCCATGTAGTAGAGCGCGAAGCCGGCGTCCCGGCGTTCGTCGTCCGTGCGGTAGAGCTTGCCGACCATGGTGGCCACGTTGGGCTTGAGCAGCCCCGTGCCGGCGCTGATCAGGCCGAGCCCGACCCAGGTCATCGCGTCCGTGGGCACCGCCATGGCGTAATGGCCGCAGGCGATCAGGATGCCGCCGTACAGCACGGCCCGGTACGAGCCGAGGATGCGGTCGGCGAGCCAGCCGCCGGCCACCGACACCAGGTAGACGAGGGTGCCGTACGCGGCCGAGACGGAGGCGGCGGTCCCGGCCTCCATGCCCATGCCGCCGTGGGCGACGGTGTCGGCGAAGTAGAGGACGAGGATCGCCTGCATGCCCAGGAACGAGAACCGCTCCCAGACCTCCAGACCGGACAGGGTCATCAGACCGCGTGGCTGGCCGAAGAAGGCGTGGTCGTCGGCCGGCGGCGGCTGCTCCGGTTCGGTGGCGGCGGCGGTGTGGGACAAAACGGCAACTCCTGATCGTATGAGCTGATGTCGAACATACCGGCGGTGGCGGGAAGGCGCCCACGGTGATCCAAAGGCGACCGGATACGCTGACATCAGTGGTTGACAACGACACATCGACATTCCGTGTGATCGTCAGCAGACAGGAGATCCCCTCGTGACCGTCGTCGGGCCGTTCGGACTGAGCGTGCGGGACCAGGCTCTTGAGGCCGGTGTCCAGGCCGGTTTGGCTGCTGTCGAGTCGGGCCTGCTCGAAGCCACCAAGAGCGACGTGCCCTTCATCACGGAAGCCGCCCAGCACCTGGTGCGCGCGGGCGGCAAGCGGTTCCGGCCGCTGCTTGCGATGCTGGCCGCCCAGTTCGGCGACGCCGACGCGCCGGGCGTGGTGCCCGCCGCCGTCGTCGTGGAGCTGACCCACCTCGCGACGCTGTACCACGACGACGTCATGGACGAGGCCGATGTGCGGCGCGGGGTGCCCAGCGCCAATTCCCGCTGGGGCAACTCGGTCGCCGTCCTGACCGGCGACTTCCTCTTCGCGCGCGCCTCGCACATCCTGGCCGACCTGGGCCCGGAGGCCGTCCGCATCCAGGCGGAGGCGTTCGAGCGCCTGGTCACCGGCCAGATCCTGGAGACGGCCGGTCCGCGCGACGGGCGCGACCCGGTGGCGCACTACCTGGAGGTGCTGAGCGGCAAGACCGGCTCGCTGATCGCCGTGGCCTGCCGGTTCGGCGCGATGATGGCCGGTGCCGACGAGGCCACGACGGACATCCTCACCCAGTACGGCGAGCGGCTCGGCGTCGCCTTCCAGCTCGCCGACGACGTCCTGGACATCGCCTCCGACTCCCACGAGTCCGGCAAGACCCCCGGCACCGACCTGCTGGAGGGCATCCCGACCCTCCCCGTCCTCCACCTCAGGGCGCAGGCGGCGGAGGACGGCAAGCCGGACGACCTGGCCCTCGTCGAACTGCTCGACGGCGACCTCGGCGACCCGGACCGGCTCACCGAGGCGCTGCGCCTGCTGCGCGCCCACCCCGCGCTGGCGCAGGCCCGCCGGGACACCGTGCGGTACGCGCAGGAGGCGCGGGCCACGCTGGGGCCGCTGCCCGAGTGCTACGCCAAGCTCGCCCTGGAAGAGATGTGCGACGCGGTGGTGCACCGCGCCGGCTGACGGCCTCCCCCTGGGGTCCGCGCGGCCCCAACCCCTACTGGACGGGGGAGAATCGGTGCTCCACCGTCATACCGAAGAGGTACGCGGAGTTGCTCCCGGGGGTTGACGCTTCGCGCCGCCCGTTTTGGTCAGATGGAGACACAACCACTCCTGACCAAAACGGGTGAGAATGGCGGCACGGAGTGGGCGAGTGCATCCCGAGGAAGCCGCCGATCACGGAGGTAGGGCACACATGGCACCGAACGACAGCGCGGAGACCACCGGCACGGCCGCCGGCGGGAGCGGCCGGCGCGGACGCAGAGCGGCGCGCTACATCGTCCCCGTCGCGGTGGCGGGGGTGGCGGCGGCGACCATCGGCCTGGTCCCCGCGCTCGCCAGCTCGGGCGACCCCGAGCTGCCGGAGATCACCGCTCAGGAACTCATCGAGAAGATCGCCGCGTCGGACACCGAGCGCTTCTCCGGCACGGTGAAGATCAGCACGGACCTGGGCATCCCCTCCATGGGCGGCCTGGCCGGCTCGTTCCTCTCCGACGCCGGCAAGAGCGGGCGCGGCGGCGAGGACACGTCCAGCGCCGACCCGCAGAGCAAGCTCACCGAGCTGGTCTCCGGCACGCATACGCTGCGCGTCGCCGCGGACGGCCCCGACAAGCAGCGGCTGTCCATCCTGGACGACGCCTCCGAGTACAGCCTGATCCACAACGGCGACCAGGTCTGGGCCTACGACAGCGCGACCAACGCGGTGTACCACGCGGAGGCCGAAGGCGCGGACAAGGCGCCGCGCGGCCACGACCGGGCCGTCCCCGAGGGCGTCCCGACCACCCCGAAGGCGCTGGCCGAGCAGGCGCTCCAGGCGGCCGACGGCACCACGTCCGTCACGGTGGACGGCACCGCGCGGGTCGCCGGGCGCGACGCGTACCGCCTGGTGCTCAAGCCGGAGCAGAGCGGCTCCACGGTGGGCTCGATCACCGTCGCCGTGGACGCGAAGAACGGCGTGCCGCTCAAGTTCACGCTCCAGCCGAGCGGCGGCGGCAAGGCCGTCGTGGACGCCGGTTTCACCTCGGTCGACTTCGGGAAGCCCGCCGCGTCCTCCTTCACCTTCACCCCGCCCAAGGGCGCGAAGGTCACCGAGGCCGACGAGGCGGGCAAGGGACACGAGAAGGACGCCCGCAGGGCCGCCGGGAAGGCCGAGGGCGACCTGCGCGCCGCCGGGGAAGCCGGTGCGCCGAAGATCATCGGCAAGGGCTGGAACAGCATCGCCGAGTTCAAGACCCCCGGTGGCGCGGCTCTGCCGACCGAGGCGACGAAGGGCGTCCCGGCCGAGGCCCAGCAGTTCCTGGACGCCCTCGGCGACAAGGTCAGCGGCAAGTTCGGTTCGGGCACGGTCTTCAAGACGCGCCTGATCAACGCGCTGATGACGGACGACGGCCGGGTCTACGTGGGCGCGGTCACCAAGGACGCGCTGGTCGCCGCCGCGAACGACGCGAGCTGACACCCGCGGTACCCCTTCCGCCCGCCCCGCCGTGCGCCCCGCGCGCGGCGGGGCGGGCGCGACCGTACGAGCCAGTGGGGAGCACACGATGGCAGGGCCCGACACCGCGCCCACCGAGCGTCCCGGACCCGGCGTGCCCGGCGCGCCGCCCGCGTCCGGCGCGCCCGTGATCGAGACGCGCGGGCTGACCAAGCGCTACCGGGGCGGCCAGCTCGCCGTGGACGGGCTCGACCTCACGGTCCCCGGCGGCAGCGTCTTCGGCTTCCTCGGGCCCAACGGCTCGGGCAAGACGACGACGATCCGGATGCTCATGGGCCTGATCGCCCCGACCTCCGGCACCGCCCGCGTCCTCGGCCACCCCATGCCGGACGCGGCGCGCACGGTGCTGCCCGAGGTCGGCGCACTGATCGAGGGGCCCGCCCTGTACGGGTTCCTGAGCGGCCGGGACAACCTCCTGCGCTACGACACGGCCGACCCGACCGCCGACCCGCGCACCCGCGCCGCACGCGTCGGTGAGGCCCTGGAGCGGGTCGGGCTCGCCCAGGCGGCCGGCAAGAAGGCGCGCGCGTACTCGCTGGGCATGAAGCAGCGCCTCGGCCTCGCCGCCGCCCTGCTCCGCCCGCGCCGGCTGCTCGTCCTGGACGAGCCGACCAACGGCCTGGACCCGCAGGGCATGCGCGAGATCCGGGCCCTGGTCCGGGAGCTGGCGGCGGACGGCACCACGGTGTTCGTCTCCTCCCACCTCCTGGACGAGATCGAGCAGGTGTGCAGTCACGCGGCGGTGATGGCGCGGGGCCGGCTCCTCACCCAGGGGCCCGTCTCCGGGCTCGCCACCGGCGGCCGCCTCGCCGTCACCACCCCGGACCCGGCCGACGCGGCCCGGGTGCTCAAGGAACACGGGATCACCGGCATCACACTGGACGGCGACCGGCTCCGGGCGGACGCCCCGCCGGGCACGGTGGACCTGGCCGACCTGAACGCGGCGCTGGTCCGGGACGGCGTGCGGGTGCGCGCGTTCGGCGTGGAGCGGGCCTCGCTGGAGGACGCGTTCGTGGCTCTGACGGGAGAGGGATTCGATGTCGCAGGCTGAGACCGGGCCCGTGGGGGCCGGGCCGTCCGGGCCCGCCGGGCGCAACCCGCTGTGGACCTTCGGCATCCTCCGGTCCGAGCTGGTCACCACGCTGCGCCGCTGGCGCACCCTCGCCCTGCTCGGGGTGCTGGCCGCCGTGCCGGTCCTGATCGGGATCGCGGTGCGCATCGAGACGTCGGACGGCTCGTCGGCGGGTCCGGGCGGCGGGGAGGCCGGTCCGGCGTTCCTGTCCCAGGTCACCAACAACGGCCTGTTCCTGGTGTTCGCCGCGCTCGCCGCGACGCTCCCCGTCTTCCTGCCGATGGCGGTGGGCGTCATCGCCGGCGACGCGGTCGCGGGCGAGGCCAACGCGGGGACGCTGCGCTACCTGCTGGTCGCCCCGGCCGGGCGGACCCGGCTGCTGCTCGCCAAGTACGCGGCGACGCTCGGCTTCTGCCTGGTCGCCACGCTCGTGGTGGCCGCCTCCGCGCTGGCGGTGGGCGCGCTGCTGTTCCCGCTGGGCGACGTCACGACGATCTCGGGGACGACGATCGGCTTCGGCGAGGGCCTGGTGCGGGCGGGGCTCGTCGCGGTGGTCGTGGCGGCGTCGCTGACCGGCTTCGCGGCCCTCGGCCTGTTCGTCTCGACCCTCACCAACAGCGGCATCGCGGCCATGGCGGCGACGGTCGGCCTGCTGATCACCGTCCAGATCGTGGACAGCATCCCGCAGCTGAGCGGCATCCACCCGTACCTCTTCACGCACTACTGGCTGTCCTTCTCGGATCTGGTGCGCGACCCCGTCTACTGGGACGAGGTGGTGAAGAACCTGGGGCTCCAGGCGGTGTACGCGGCGGTGTTCGGTTCGGCGGCCTGGGCGCGGTTCACGGCGAAGGACATCACGGCCTGAGAGGCGGGGGCGGCAGCCGTACCGTCGGCCGGCGAGCCGTCCCCCGATCGGCTCGTCGCGGCACGAACGGCACGAACGGTGCGAAAACGAAGGGAACGAGCCGACACGCTACGTTCCGTTTCCGCCAGTGCATTGTTCGACCTAGGGCGACGGGCTGTCAACAAGGATTGGCTCAAACCCACCTATGCTCACCGAATGAACACATCGCCGAGTTCGCTGCGCCGGAGCGAGAGCTCACGCAGGGCGACCCTGCAAGCGGCCCTGGACCTGTGTACGGAGCGGGGCTACGGCCGGGTCACGATCGAGGGCATCGCGGCACGGGCGGGCGTCAGCAAGAAGACGATCTACCGCTGGTGGCCCTCGAAGAGCGCGATCCTGCTGGAAGCGTTCACGGAGATGCTGGTGTCGGCCACGCCGTTCATCGATACCGGGGACATCGCGAAGGACCTGCGCACCCACCTCACCGGAGCGGTCGCCGTCCTCGGCGTACCCCCCTTCGGACCCGCCTACGCGGGCATCCTTTCCGAGCTGCACCACGACGACGAGCTGGCCGAAACCGTTCGCACTCAGCTGATCGAACCCCGTTTCGACGAGGCGGTCGGCCGGCTGCGCAGCGCCCAGGAGCAGGGCCAGATCCCGGCCGGCGCGGACCTGCGCCTGGCGGTGGAGATGCTCTACGGCCCGCTCTACTACCGCCACGTGCTCCGCAAGCCGATGCAGGACGCGGACGAGGTCGGCAACCTGGTGGACCACGTCCTGCGGTCCCTGGGCGCGGTGCCGGACTGAGGGCGCCTCAGCCGAAGAGGCGCTCCAGGACGACGGCTATGCCGTCCTCCTCGTTCGACAGCGTGACCTCGTCGGCCGCCGCGCGCAGGGCGGGGTGGGCGTTGCCCATGGCGACCCCGTAGCCGCAGCGGCGGAACATCGGCAGGTCGTTCGGCATGTCCCCGAAGGCGATCGCGGACGCCGGGTCCAGGCCCAGTTCCCCGGCGGCGAGCGCGATCCCGACGCCCTTGTCCACGCCGTACGGCTGGAGCTCCACGGTCCCCGGCCCGGAGTGCGTGACGGTCGCCAGGTCGCCGACGACCGCGCGGGCCTCGGCGGTCAGCTCCTCGTCGCTCAGCTCGGGATGCCGGATGAGCACCTTGATCACGGGCGCGGCCCACAGCCCGCCCCGGTCCCGGGTCCGCTGCGCGGGCAGCGCGGGGTGCGGCAGCCGGTAGCCGGGCTCGATCAGCGTGCGCCCCTCGGGCCCGTCCTGGTCCACCGCCGCGAACACCCGGCCCACCTGCGCCTCGATCTTCCCGAGCGCGGCGTCGGCCGCCTCCCGGTCGAGCGTCACGGCGCGGACCGTGCGCCGCGCCCCGGCGTCGTACACCTGCGTGCCCTGCCCGCACACGGCGAGCCCCCGGTACCCCAGCCCGTCGAGCAGCGCCCGTACGCCCGGCACGGGGCGCCCGGTGACGACGAGGTGCCGGGCCCCGGCCTTCCGTGCCAGGGCGAGTGCGGCCCGGGAGCGCGGGCCGACGGTGTCGTCGCCGCGCAGCAGGGTGCCGTCCAGGTCGGTGGCGACGAGCGAGTACGGGGGCGGGGTGGGCATGGCGACCAGCGTAGGCCCCGCCCTCCGGAGCACGGCCGGAGTGGTGGCGGGGCCCAGGGGCCGGCCGTCCTGCGGGTCAGACCGGTTCACGCACCGGTTCGGGCTGCGGCGCGGACCCGGCCTTCCGCACCGGCTCGGGCCGTCCGGCGCGGGCCCGCAGCAGACGCGCCGCCCGGGGGGCGTACGTGTCCAGGCCGCGCGACGCCGCGCAGATCACCGCTCCGACCATGATGAAGCCGAAGGAGACGATCCCGATCTGCAGGATGATCAGGACGTGGAGGCTCACGCTCGCGACCGCGGCGACCGCCTGCCAGGAGCCGCGCCGCACCAGGAACAGCGCGATCAGCGTCTCGGCGAGGATCGTCCCCCAGGCCGACAGGAGGGCGACGAGCGTGAAGTCGGTGGCCCAGCGGAACGCGTCGGCGAACAGCCCGGCCGCTCCGAAGTTCTCCATGCGCACGACGTAGTAGGTCGCGCTGCCCTCCGACCACGGCCCCACGGGGAGCTTCGCCAGGGAGCTGTTGAGGTAGACGTAGGCGACCTGGAGCCGCAGCCCCCACCAGCCGGCCCAGGCGATGCCCTGCCACACCGATCCCTTGTGCCGCACCCCGCCGTCCGGCCGCTGCCAGTGCCAGGTACGCCGGTCGTTGACGCAGGCGAGGATCAGGAAGAAGGTCACGACCTGCGCCACGGCGTCGCCGCCGTCGGGAAGCGAAATGGATTGCCCGACGGAGAGCGACACCCAGAAATGCACCACCGTCAGGAAACGGGGCATGAATCCGCTCGCCACGATCAGGAGCAGGGCGAGGAGAATCAGGTTCAGGGATTGCCGGTCCGCGGAGGGGGCGAGGCAGTAGAGCGAGGCGGCCTGCGCCGGGGAGGAACAGCCGATCTCGATCTCGTTCCCGCCCACCGGGACGAACAGGTGGGACGCCGGGGTGAATATCAGGATCGTCGCCTGGGCGAGCGCGATGATCGACCTGCCGATTCCGAGGGCCCGGGATTCGGCGGGAAAGCGTGCGACGGATCGTTCGGCGAACGCCGTGAAGACGGCTATCTGCTTCCGGAACACTTCGCCTCCACGAGAGCGGCCTGCTTGTCCAGCCGCCAGCCCTTGTACTTGTCACGGAACTTCCACGGAACGGGGCGCGTTTCCACCAGGACCACCCGCCCGCACAGCGTGGGGACCGGTGAGGAATTCACGACGGAGACGGGCGTGGACGACCCGGCGACCACGGCGGGGCAATCTCCTTCCACCTTTTCGCAGTCCCGCCACTCCCGTACCTGATTCGCCATGCCGGCCACTTCCGGACCCTGCGCACGCTGGCGCCGGCTCAGCCCGAAGAGGTTGTCGGAGCGCGAGTTCGGTAACCGCGCCGCGTACGAGACACCATCGGCGGAAACAAGGTAGGGAACGAACTCGGGGTCGCTCGGAGGCTTGGTGAAGAATGCCCAGCTCTGCGGCAGGAACCTCGCGGAGAACGACCTGAGTTCACCCCCGTCGCGCGTGGAGAGGACGTTGCTCGGCAGGGAGAAGAAGACCGATCCGGCCAGCAGGACGCCGACCACGAGGATGCCGACCGTCGCGGAGACCAGGGCCGAGGACGGCCCCGTCCGTTGAGGAAACGTTTCTTCAACGGGGTGTGCGGCGGTCTGCCCGGCGGTGTCCTGATCGGTGGTCACCGGGTCGTCACTCACGTCAGCGCGGAGGTGAAGGCGGCGACGAAGGCGTCACGCTCGATGCCGGAACCGCTGGGGCTGCCGTCCTCCAGGTACCACGTGACGACCACGAGGGTGGCGAGGGCGTTGGTGGCGACACCCGCGTTGGTGTACGCGACGGCGTTGGCGGCGCCGACCGCGTTGACGTAGATGGCCACGTAGGCGCCCATGTAGAACCAGCCGCTCGGCTGGGCCTCGGGGCCCTCGCCCTCGACGGGCTCGCCGTTCTCCTTCACGTAGTCGATGAACGACACCGAGAAGTCGCGCAGGGCGGCGTCGACGAGCACCGGGTCACCGGAGTGGAACGGCACCGCCGACGTCTCGTGGAACTCGGGGTGCGCCGCCAGGTACCCGGCGATGACCTGGTTGAGCGCGTCCTCGTCGGTGTGCGGCTTGTCGGGGTTGAACCCGAGCATGCTCTTCAGCTCGGGGTAGGCCTCCGCGATCGGGCCCTGGGCGGCCAGCAGCAGCTGGAGGAGTTCCGTGTCGCTGTACTTCGCGGTCTCCTTCACCGGGTCGATGAGCTGCGCCTTGCCGGGGGCGGACGCGTTCGTACGGCCGTCCGCCGCGAAAGCGCTCTGGGCGGTGAGCCCGCCCGCGGTGAGTATGGAGCCGGCCGCCACCGCGGCCACGATGTTCCTCAAACGCGAGTTCATTTCTCTCCTGGTTCGACAGGTTTGAAGACGTGCGTTGACTAATCGTTGTCGCTGTCCACCGCGCGCGCCGCCGAGTTCGCCTTGACGGCCGCAGCGGTGAGGAGTGCCAGCACCACTCCCATTCCGGCGAGTGGTGCGATGATGACGGCCGGGTTCTCGGAATCGCTCAGTGTGACCCCCACTGTGATGGCGAAGGCGATCACGCCGACCGAATAGGCGGTCAAATACGTTGCCGTCAGCATCGGGGAAGCGGCGGCGTGCCCTACCGCCCATGCCCTGTCGGAGGACATTGTCGCCTTGGTCCTGATCCCGACCGCGGAGTTCCGCTGGATGTTCCCGCGCGTTATCTGATTCTTCATGTAGTGCACCATGGCGCCCATCGTCACCAGTCCTGCGCCGAACACCCATCCCGCGACCGGGTCCATAAACCGTCCTCCAGGAACATGTGAACCATCGCTCTCCGTACGGAGATGCCTTACGCCCCCCTGCCCCCGGGGCAGGCCCTGAAAATTTACAGAGTCTTGCCCCGGGCAATAACCTAACTTGGTGGATTCTCGTTCCAGAAGATCGTTTCAGGACACCCTCTGCCGCGAACTGGCTCGTTGTATACGGCACGCGTCTTGGTCCGTGCGGCGACCGGAAACGCAAGAGGGCCCCCGGCCGGGGCGAATGCCCGTGCCGGAGGCCCTGGGGTGGTTCAGCGGACGCGCGGCCCGTCCTGCTTGACGCCGGCCACGAAGGCGGCGAACGCGTCGGCGCGGAAGCCGAGGGCGGGCCCGTCCGGGTCCTTGGAGTCCCGGACGGGCACGGTGCCGGTGGCGGCCACGAGGTTGGTGGCGACCTGGACGCAGTCCCCGCCGTTGTCGCTGTACGAGGACGTGTACCAGAGGGGGGAGTCGGTGGCCACGGGGCGCGTCCCTTCGTAGGGGTGGTCAGACGGTGTCGAACCCGCCGTCCTTGATACCCGCGACGAAGGCGGCGTACGCGTCGGCGCGGAGGCCGAGGGTGGGGCCGCTCGGGTTCTTGGAGTCGCGGACGGGGACCGTGCCGGTGGCGGCCACGAGGTTGGTGGCGACCTGTACGCAGTCGCCGCCGTTGTTGCTGTACGAGGACGTGTACCAGCGGGGGGATTCGGTCGTCACGAGGTGCCCTTTCGCAGTTGCCTGATCATGGCCACGGATGCTGCTTGAGACAGCGCTTCGGCCTGTAGCTGATGGTAGGCCGTCAACATCGGTAGTACTGACGGGCTTTCACGGTCCAGGTGCCCTTGCGTCTGTGACTCGGCATAGCAGACGACGGACCGGTCCGGAAGGGTCAGGAGGTTGACGGGCAGGTCGAACGTCCGCCGTTCCCCTATCTCGTAGGGGGCGATCTGAAGCAGGGTGTTCGGCATCTCGGCGAACTCGATCAGCCGTGCCAGCTGGGCGTCCATGACATCCGGGCCGCCCACAGGGCGCCGGACGCAGCTCTCGTCCATGATGACGAACAGCATGGGCGGCCTGGGGCGGACGAGGACCGCTTGGCGCTCCGCCAGGAACGAGACGCGCTCGTCGGCCTGTTCCTGCGTGATGGTCCCGCGTCGTACTGCGCTGTCGGCCAGCACGCGGGCGTACTCGGGTGTCTGCAACAGGCCCGGGATGATCCCGATGTTGTACAGCCGGAGTTCGACGGCCCGCGCCTCGTAGCCGACGTACTGAGGGAAGCCCTCCAGGAGTGAACCGTGCCGGATCTTCCGCCACTCCTGTTCGAACGTGTCAACGGTTTCCTCGATGCCGAACGCTCTGTCAGCACTGCGCGAAAAGCGGAGGGTTGGCATCTTGCGACCAGTTTCCACGGCCGAGATGTGCGTGCTGGAGTAGCCCGTCCGTTCGGCCAGATCCTCCTGCTTCCAGCCGCGAGTCTCGCGCAATCTGCGGATACGCGCTCCGAAGGCGGCCTGGGGGCTGCTGTCGGGCTCTAACTCCTTGCGGTTCACGACCCGTCACCGACCTTTCGTGCGTAACCGACACGTTGAACAGTCTCAGACTCTAGGCCACTCTGAATCCGCTTGGTAGTGGAACAACTACGGAGAGGGACGTCTCGTGTGCGCTGGCGCCGAACGTAACGGTCAAAACGTCATCAATCCCCCAACTCCCGCTGTCGGAACGATCGTCGTGGACGTCGCCCGGTGGGAGCAGCCCCTGGTCGGTGAGTTCCGGGGGGTCGCCGGCCCCTACTGGACGCTCCGGGCGCCCAAGGGTGGCACCGAGTGGGAGGTACGCCCCGAACACACCCGCGAGGCGACGCCGGCCGAGCGCCTGGCGGCGAGGACCGCGCGCGAGAACGCCCGGAGTCGGGGTGAGGTCGCATGAGCGCCCGGCCGGAACCGGAGCTCACCGAGCCCTGCCGTACGTGCGAGGAGCTGGACCACGAGGAGGCGGTGGCCCGTGCCCAGCGGGACGGCAGCCGGGAGACGGACTGCCGGGTCCTGCGCCGCCGCCACCTCGCGGCGGAGCACGGCGACGGCGCCTGAACCCCCCACCCCGGGGCGGCGGTTCAGTGGGCGGACGGCTCGCCCGCGAAGACGATGATCTGGTCGATGAGGCTCCGGCACAGGTGGACGACGTCCGTGCCCGCCAGGCGCGGGCCCCCCTCGGGCGTGGCGAAGACCCACTGGTACCGGGCCCACTCGTCCGGCATGTCCACCGCCGAGCAGCGCACCATCGTGCCGGTTCCCTCCGGGTGGTGCCGGATGTCCAGCACGAACTGCTCGACCGCCTCGATTCCTTCCCGGCGGCCCAGCGGACCCCAGAAGACGACGTCCGAGGTCAGGGACCGGGAGAGCAGGCCGGTCACGTCTCTGTCGTCCGGGGCGTTGAACGCGGAGATGAACGTGTCGATCGCGGTGCGTGCGGTCTCTTCCTGCATGCCCCAGTAATACCAGCCGCTCCGGGTACGCCCGCGCACTCCGGGGGCCCGCGCGCACGGACGGGAACGGGCCACCGCGTCCGTACCCCGGTCCGCACCTTCGGGCCGCCGGACTAGGACCAGCGCCCGATGGCGCACGGCCGCGTGCTCTCTAGGCTCGCTGCCGTACACGGCTCCGGACGGGCCCCCGGCCGTCGCCGGGCCCGTTCCCCTCAGGAGGTACACCCATGCCGGCTGATTCCGCAGCTCACATCCGCTTCGCCCGGCCCTCGCGGGACCTTCGGGCAGCGGAGGACTTCTGGGTGTCGGGCCTCGGTCTCGACGTCCTGTACCGGCATGCGGCGGACGGCACTCCGGGGCGGAGTTCCCTTCTCATGGTCGGCTGGCCCGACGCCGGCTGGCATCTGGAACTCGTCCACGACCCCGCCGCGCCCGTGGAGCCGCGCTCGACCCCCGAAGACCTTCTGGTCGTCTACCTCGGCGAACCGGTACCCGACTCCCTGGTGGAACGGCTCGAGCGGCACGGCGGGAAGCGGGTACCGGCTCACAACCCGTACTGGGACACCTGGGGCGTGACCCTCCAGGACCCCGACGGCTATCTGCTGGTGCTGTCCACTCGTACCTGGTCCAACTCGTAACTCCCCGGGCGGGTGCCTGAACCGCCTCTCGGCGGGAGGGGCAGGTCCGCCCGGGGCTTGCCGAGGACGCCGTACGCCCGGCGCTGACCGGCGGGTGTGCTAACTCGGCTGTCGGGTAGGCGAGTTGGATGGACTCTGCGATGGGGGCGGGGAAGGCCGCGACGGTGGGCGGATGGCGGCGGTTCTGGAAGGCGCTGAGCGATTCCGACGAGTGGACGCCCCGGCGGCCCCTGCTGTCCGGGGCGCTCCTCGCGTTCGGCTGCGGGGTGCTGCTGATCGGGGACGGCGTCCTGTGGGCCCTCGCCCACGACGAACCCAAGTACGTCCAGATCTGGTGCTGGGTCGCCTTCTTCGGGGGCGTCCTCGGGCTGACGCGGCTCGCGTTCCCGCAGACGCGGTACGTGGTGCCGCTGCTCCTGCTCGGCGTGTTCCTGGTCGTCGCGGTGCCGGCCGGCTTCCGCAGCGCGGTCCTCGACCTGCGCGGGGAGTACGTGACGGTCACGGTCACCGAGGTGATCCACGAGGGGCCGTCGTACGCCGTCAGCCAGCTGCACCGCTGCGAGGTCGAGGCCGCCGACGGGACGTTCTGGGTCAGGAGCGACGACGCCAAGTGCGGCGCCGCCACCCGCCCCGGCGACCGCTTCGAGGTCCTGCGCGACCCCGGCGACCTGGTCGGCGCCACCACGGAGCTCAGCATCCCGATCCCCTTCACGCTCCTGGTGCCCGTCGTGGGCGGGGTGCTGCTCCTGGTGACGGTGCTGGGCGCCCGTGGCCTGAACCGAGCCACCGCCGGCCGGCCACGGGACGCCTGAGCCCTACTCGACGCAGAACTCGTTGCCCTCCGGGTCCGTGAGGATCGTCCACTTGCCGCCCGGCTCGTCCACCTCGCGCAGGACCTTCGCGCCCAGCGCCTCCAGGCGGGCCACCTGGGCCTCACGGCCGTCGGGGCCCGAGCGGACGTCGAGGTGGAGGCGGTTCTTCACCGTCTTCGGCTCCGGGACGCGCTGGAAGAGCAGACGGCGGCCCCGGCCGGCGCCGCTGTCCTCGTCGTACGGGTCGTCCGGGTGCCGTACGGCCGCCAGGTCCCGCCAGGCGCGGCGGCCGTGGGCCATGGTCGTCACGTCCTCCGGCACCGCGCCGAAGCCCAGCAGGCGTTCGATCTGGGGGCTGTTGTCCTCGACCTCGTACCCGAGGACCTGGGCCCAGAAGCCGGCCTGGGCGTGCGGGTCGGCGGCGTCGATGACGACTTTCCATTCAAGGGTCATGATCGGCATTCTGTCCCGGAGCTGGGGATTCCGCCCAGATATTCGGTGACCGCCTTCCCCTCGTCCGCCCCCGCGACCAGGCCCACATGGTTGTCCGGGCGCACCAGCACCAGCAGGTCCTCGTCCGGGCCGACCCCGTACGCCGTGTGCGCGTGGCCCGCCGCGTCGGTCAGGTCGCACGGCTCGCCCGCCGCCCCCACCCCGTACGCGCGCAGCTCGTCGCCGTGGGCCGCCGCCGCCTCGCGCAGGGCGCCGGCCGTCCCCGTACCGAAGCCGAGCAGCGTGAAGTGCGGGCCCGCGAAGACCTCGAAGAGGCGGCGGGGCGCGCCGGTCGCCG
>NZ_JAKRGC010000469.1 GCF_022347745.1 Streptomyces sp. OfavH-34-F | reverse complement strand
GTGCCCGCCGCGCTGCCCGCGCTCGACGGCGGGCTGCTGGCCGGGGCGGGCGGAGCGGGCGGCAGGGGGCGCGGCGGCGGCACGATCTCCGCGGTGAACCCGCTGGTCTCGCTCCAGGACAACCTCAACCAGCCGGAGGACCGGCAGGTGATGTCGTACCGCACCAACGCGAGGAAGCCCAGCGACTTCTATCTGCGCATCCTGGCCCTGGACCAGTTCAACGGGAACGAGTGGCGGGCCTCGACGCGCCGGCTCCAGGACGTGCCGCAGCGGTTCCCGACGCCGGCGGGCCTGTCCTCCGGCGTCACCGTCACGGAGGTGAAGACCACCGTCGCGGCGTCCGGCTCGTACAAGCAGACCTATCTGCCGCTGCCCTATCCGGCGGCCGAGGTGCGGGTCGGAGGCAAGTGGCGCTTCGAGCCGGAGGGCCGCACCCTCGTCGGTGACGACGGGGAGACCACGGCGGGCGCGCAGTACACGGTGACCAGCCTCGACGTGCAGCCGACCGGCCGGCAGCTGGCCGCCGCGGGCGCGGTGCCGCCGGCCCTGCTGCGCGAGTACACCCAGGTGCCGGACTCGCTGCCGAAGGTGGTGGCGCGCACGGCCGGCGAGATCACGCGCGGCTCCGCCAACTCCTACGAGCGGGCGGTGAAGCTCCAGGACTGGTTCGCCCGCGAGGGCGGGTTCGTCTACGACACCTCGGTCGACTCGGGCACCGGCGGCAAGGCGATCGCCCGGTTCCTGGAGGACAAACAGGGCTTCTGCGTCCACTTCTCCTTCACGATGGCCGCGATGGCCCGGACGCTGGGGATTCCGGCACGGGTGGCGGTGGGCTTCACCCCGGGCACCGTCCAGGCGGACGGTTCGTACGCGGTCGGTCTGCGCGACGCGCACGCCTGGCCCGAGCTGTACTTCGAGGGCGTCGGCTGGACCCGTTTCGAGCCGACGCCGACGCGGGGCACCGTCCCCTCCTACACGCTGCCCGAGGCGCCGACCGGTGACACGGCGGACCCGGCCCTGCCGGAGGAGGACGCCTCGGCCCCGGCCCCGGCGCTGCCGTCCGCGTCGGAGAGCTGCCCGGCGCAGATGCGCAAGCAGGGCGAGTGCGGGCAGAGCGCGGCGCCCGGTGCCCTCACCGCCTCGGACTCGGGGACGCCGACGGGTGCGGTGCTCGGCCTGGTGGGTGCGGCCGTGGTCGTCCTGCTGTTGCCGCTGCTGCCGATGTTCTGGCGGCTGCGGGCCCGGTCCCGGCGGCTGGGCTCCTCCGGCCGCAGCCCCGCCGACGCGACCGCGCGGACGCTGGCGGTGTGGCGGGAGGTCACGGACACGGCGTGGGACCACGGCATCGTGCCGGACGAGGCGCTCACCCCGCGCCGGGCCGCCGAGCGGCTGGTGGCTCTGGGCCGGCTGGACACGGAGGCTGCGGAGGCGGTGCACCGGGTGGCGGGGGCGGTGGAGCAGGTGCTCTACGCGCCCGAGCCGCGCCCGGCGTCGGGCCTGACCGGGGACGCGCGGACGGTACGGACCGGGCTGGGGCTCGCGGCCGGCCGGGCGACCCGACTCCGCGCACTGGTGGCTCCGCGCTCGTCCGTCCGGGTGGTGTGGGCGCTGTCCCGGCGCCGGGCGGCCGCGGCGGCCCGCTTCCGGCTGCCGGCCCGCCCGTCCTGGGCGCGGCGCCCCAGCCGTCAGGAGGGCTGAGAGGGCCGCCCCGGGGGGCGGATACGGATACGGGTGAGGGGCGGCCGCGTGGCCGCCCCTCACCCGTAGGTGTGCTGTGGTTACTGTCCCTGTTCGTCGCGGCGGCGCTGCCACCGCTGTTCGATCCGGTTCATCACGGACCGGCGCTGCCGGGACTGCCTGCGGTCACCGGCGCCACCGGTGCGCACCGCCTGCTGCTCGCCCGGTTTGGGCGCCTTGCGCCATCCCGTGACCGCGAGCACCGCGCAGCCCAGCATGACGAGGAAGCCCACCACGCTGACCCAGATCAGCTGAGCGACCATTCCGGCCATGAGGAGCGCGATACCCACCAGAAAGCCAGCAACTGCCTGGTAGACCCGTCGCCGGGTGTACGTACGCAGCCCACTTCCCTCGAGCGCTGTCGCGAACTTGGGATCTTCGGCGTACAGCGCTCGCTCCATTTGCTCGAGCATTCGCTGCTCGTGCTCCGAGAGCGGCACGGAGTCCTCCTCGTCGTCGGCCGCGGGGGGCGGCCGGTATGCGGCCCTTCCAGGATAGGCAGGGAATCGCCCCCGTGAAACCCGCCCTCATTGCCAATCAGCCAGTCCGGGCCGCCAGGGCGGCTCGGCTGCTGAGGCGTTGATTCCCCAACCTCCGATCCGTCATGCCGGATGGTGTCCCCCGATCATACGGGGCCGGAGGCGCGAACGGGGCTGCCGGTGCGTACTCCGTCTGCCGCTGCGTCGCTGATCAGCCGCGCTGCGGCCGGTGACCCTCGGGGGGATCAGCCGCGCTTGGTGCCCAGGACGTGCAGCTGGGTGGCCACGGAGTGGAACGCCGGGAGTTCGGCGGCCGCGGCCTCCAGCTTGAGCAGGGCTTCCGCGGCGCCCGGTTCGGTGTCCACCAGGACTCCGGGGACGAGGTCGGCGAAGACCCGTACGCCGTGCACGGCGCCCACCTCGACGCCGGCCGCGGTGACCAGCCCGGTGAGCTGCTCGGCGGTGTACCTGCGGGGCATCGGGTCGCCGTCGCCCCAGCGGCCCTCGGGGTCGCCGAGGGCGTGCCGCGCCTCGTTGAAGTGGCCGGCGAGGGCGCGGGCGAGCACGGCGCCGCCGAGGCCGGCGGCGAGCAGGCTCAGCGCGCCGCCGGGGCGCAGGGCCTCCACCGCGTGCCGCACGCCCTCGGCGGGGTCGTCCACGTACTCCAGGACGCCGTGGCACAGGACCGCGTCGTACCCGCCGCGCTCCACCACGTCGAACAGGCCGAGGATGTCGCCCTGCACCCCGCGGACCCGTTCGGCGACCCCGGCCTCGGCGGCCCGGCGCTCCAGCGCGAACAGCGCGTTGGGGCTGGGGTCGACCACGGTGACGCGGTGGCCGAGCCGGGCGGCGGGCACGGCGAAGTTGCCCGTGCCGCCGCCGGTGTCCAGCACGTCCAGGACGTCACGGCCGGCCGCCTTGGCCCGGTGGTCGAGGGCGTCCCTGAGGACCTCCCAGACCACGGCGGTACGGAGGGAGGCACGGGGGCGCAGCGGGTCCGACACGGCAGTTGACTCCTCGGCACGGGCCGCCGCGGCGGGCGGAGCGTGAACAGCGCAGGTAACAGGTCCTCTCCCTACCCTATTGCCTGGCGCCGACCGCGCGGTCAACCCGCGTCGGGCCGCTCCTCCCTGGGCTGCGGGAGCACCGGTTGGAGGACGAGCAGCCGCTCGACCAGGCGCAGGAACATGGCCGCGTCGCGCAGCAGATCGTCGGCCTGGCGGCGGGTGGCGGCGCCGGGTATGCCCGCTTCGGCGCGGGCCCGGCGGGCGGCGCCGGAGGCGAACAGGGCGCTCCACTCGGCAAGCTCGGGGGCCAGCTCCGGGAGGATCTCCCAGGCGCTGCGGATCGGCTCGCGGCGCCGGCGCGCGGGGGCG
>NZ_JAKRGC010000468.1 GCF_022347745.1 Streptomyces sp. OfavH-34-F | reverse complement strand
TCTCAGAGGGGCGGGGGCGGGACGTCGTCGGGCAGGAGCACCGTGAAGTCCGCGGCGTCCGGGGCGCCCGGGTCGCCGGTGAAGCGGTCGGCGAGGCGGGCTTCCATGAGTTCCAGGAGTTTGCGTACGGTACGGGCGTTGCCGAAGCCGGCCGGGTCGCGGCGCTGGGTGGCCCGCAGCCACTCCCCCGCGCGGGCGGCCGTCGCGGAGCCCAGGGTGTAGCCCTGGGCGGCGGCCATCCGGCGCAGGATCTCCAGCAGGTCGTCGAGGCCGTAGTGGGGGAAGGGGACGCGTTCGCTGAAGCGGGAGCGCAGACCGGAGTTGGCGTCGAGGAACTGCTCCATCTCGCGCGGGTAGCCGGCCGCGATCACGGAGAAGCGGCCCCGCCACTGCTCCATCTCCAGGACCAGGGTGTCCAGCGCCTCCTTCCCGTAGCCGCCGTAGCGCGCGTCGCCGACCAGGCTGTACGCCTCGTCGATGAACAGGACGCCGTCCAGTGCGTCCTGGACGGCCTGCCGGACCATCGGGGCGGTCTCCCCGATGTGGGTGCCGACCAGGGTGGCGCGGCTGGCCTGCACCACATGGCCCTTGCGCAGCAGGCCCAGGTCGCGGAAGAGGTCGCCCACGAGCCGGGCCACGGTTGTCTTGCCGGTGCCGGGCGGTCCGGTGAACAGCAGGTGGGGCGCGACGAGTTCGCCCGCGCCCCGGGCCTGGTGCAGCCGCTTGCGCTTGGCGAGGTTGGCCAGGACCTCGCGGACGGGGCCCAGGCCGACGTAGGCGTCGAGTCCGGCGAGGAGCCGCGCGGGGTCGGGGGCCGGCCGGTCCAGGTAGGCGCGGTAGCGCTCCGGCAGGTCGTCGGGGAGGACGGGTTCGTCGACCCGGCTGCGCACCCGGTGGGACCAGTGCGTGAAGACGGCGTCGGCGAGGGTGCGCATCTCGCGGGCGTTGCCGAAGTTCCCGTCGCGGGTGCGGTGCATCTCGGTGGCGATCGCGAGCATCCGGGCCTCGGTCTCGGGGGCGGGGACGGCGCCGCGCTCGCGGAGCCGGGCCAGGGCGATGGCGTGCAGGGTCTGCGGCGGGTAGTCGGGGAAGTCCAGGACGTTGTCCTCGGCGATCCGGCTCCTGAGGCCGGGGTTGGCCTCCAGGAACTCGTTCAGCTTGTCGGGGTAGCCGGCGACGATCAGGACCAGCCGGCCCCGGTCGTTCTCCATGCGGGTGAGGAGGGCCTGGATGGCCTCGTTGCCGAAGCCGTCGCGCTGGTCGCTCAGTCCGTACGCCTCGTCGATGAACAGCACGCCGTCCAGGGCGCGGTCGATCGTCGCGTCGGTGAGGCCCGCCGTCTGGCCGACGTAGCCGGACACCAGGTCGCTCATCTTCGCCTCGACGACGTGGCCGCGCGCCAGCAGTCCGAGGTCCCGGTAGATCTCCCCGACCAGCCGGGCCACGGTGGTCTTGCCGGTGCCGGGGTTGCCGGTGAAGGCGAGGTGCAGCGAGGGCGGTTCGAAGACGCCGGCCCGGCCCCCGGCGTGCAGGGCCCGGGCCGTCTCGGTCTCGGACCGCAGCTGCTCGAAGCGCCGGCGCACCCCGTCCAGGCCGGGCATGGCCTCCAGCCGCTGCCAGGCGCCGCGCGGGTCGGCGGTGGTGATGCCGGGGAAGGACTCGCGCACGGCGGCGGGGCCGAGGGCGGCGCCGGGTGTGTCGGCCAGCCGCTCCAGCCAGGCCCGCCAGGCGCGTACGGTGCGGGGGTGGCTGCCCATGGCCTTGACGACGGTGTCCAGTTCCCGCCAGTCGGCGACGCGCAGCCCGGTGCGCAGCCGTACCGCGTGGATCAGCCGTGCCACCTCGGCGGCGGGCGGGTAGTCGATCCTGGCTGTGCCGGGGCGGCCCGGCTGGCCCGCCTGATGGCGGACCAGGGCCTCCAGGGCCGGGTAGGCGCGGCAGGATTCCAGGAACCGGACCACCTCGTCGAGGCCGGGCTGGCGGAAGACCATCAGCCACAGGTTGCCGTTGCCGTGCTCGTCGGCCCAGCCGTCCATGGCGGCGGCCAGGTCGCGGGGGGCGCGGTGGTGCAGCAGGGTGTCCTCGGCGTGCGCGAAGACGACGGCCGTGCGGTGCCGGGTCTGTCTCAGGTATCCGCGCAGGGTCATCACGGCGAACGGGTCGCTGACCCCGGGCGCGGGGCGCGGTCCCGGCGCGGGCGGGGGTGTGCTGTCGGGGCGGGGTGCGGGGGTTCCGGTGACCCGGAGGTTGCCCATCGGGCCGCGCATGCCGGGGGTGTGCATGACGGGCGGCCCGGTCCTGGCGCCGCCGGGGGGCGGCCCGCCGGGGCGGGAGAGGTCGCGCGAGGCGGTGTCCCGGAAGTAGACGGGGTTGTCGCTGGAGCTGAACACGATCCGCTCGTAGCCCTCGGCGCGCAGCAGCCGCCACAGGGCCTCCTCCAGCCGGCACAGCTGGTGGGCGGTGTCCACGAAGATGTCGCCCGCCCCGGGTCCGTACAGCAGGGTGAACGGCTCGCCGGCGCGCAGGGCGGTCGCGTCGAGGCGTTCCACGACGGGCCCGGCGGTGGGGCGCTCCGGTGTGCCGGGGCCGTTCATCCGCCGCTCCCCCGCTCCTCCTGCCCCTGGTCCGGCCGGGTCTGCCGGGCGCGCCTGCGGTGGCCCTCGATGTCCAGGTAGCGGCGGTCGGGGGCGCCGGGTTCGGGTTCGGGGGCGGCCGGTACGGCGCGGCCGCCCTCGGCGAGGGCGAGGCGGACGGCCTCGGCGCGGTCGCGGAGCTGTTCCTCGGAGGTGATGTCGTAGTCGTAGGACAGCACCCGGACGACCTGTTCGCCGGAGTCGGGGGCGGCCTGCGAGATGTCGAGGACGATCTCGTTGCCGTTCTCGTGGCGGAGCTTGGCGTAGTACGCGCCGCGCGGGTCGGCGTTCTCGTACTCGCCGTCCACGAAGTCGTAGTAGGCGAGCCGGCTGAGGGTGTGGGCGACGGTGTCGGCCAGGTTCACGCGGAGCTGGGAGGCGAGGTGGCGCATGGTGGCGCGGCTGACGGTGTCGCCGAGTTCCTCGCCGAGGCGGGGGGCCTCCCGGTCGCGCAGCAGCAGGAGTTCGTCGGTGGCGGTGGCGTCGTCGCGGGCGCGGTCCAGGATGTCGGCGGCCTCGGTGCGCAGCCGGTCCCAGTCCCCCTCGGACCAGTAGGACACGTCCACGGTGTAGTCGGGCAGGACGGCTCCGTCGGGGCCGGTGACGGGCTGTTCCCGGCTGCTCTCGATCTCCTCGGCGACGGTGGCCAGGGCGTCGATCGCCGCCATCTGGGCGGTGCAGCGTTCCAGTTCGCGCTGCTCGGTGTCGGCGCGCAGGTCGCTGAGCGCGTGGCAGGCCTCCTGGGCGAGGGCCAGCGCGGCGTCGAACCGGCCCTCGGCCGCGTTCTGTTCGGCGGTGGCGATCCGGCCGGTGAGCCGGTCGAGGGCGCCGGGGGCGTAGCGCTCGTGCAGTCCGGCGTCGGCGAGGTCGCCGGCCAGGGCGCGGGCGTCGGCGAGCCAGGTCCGCACGGTGCGGGCGGCGCGGGCGCGGTCCACGGTGAGGGCGTCGATGTCCTGGGCCAGCCGGGTTGCCTCGGCGCGCCGTTCGGCGCGTTCCTCGGCGAGGGCGCGGCGGGGGGGGTCCT
>NZ_JAKRGC010000467.1 GCF_022347745.1 Streptomyces sp. OfavH-34-F | reverse complement strand
GGGGCGGTCGGCTGCCGCGCCCTCGTCGTGGACGGCCAGGACCGGAGCGCCGTGGACCGGGCCCGCCGGATAGGGGGGAGCGGGCACCCGGGCCGCACCGCCCGCCGTGGGCACCGGGGTCTGCGCCAGGATCTCGCCCACGATCTGCTCCGCGCCGCGCCGGTGGAGCTGGGCCTGCGCGGTGGGCAGCAGCCGGTGCGCGAGCACCGCGACGGCCAGGGCCTGCACGTCGTCCGGCAGGCAGTAGTCGCGGCCGGACAGCGCGGCGGACGCCTTGGCGGCGCGCAGCAGATGCAGCGTGGCGCGCGGCGAGGCGCCGAGCCGGAGGTCGGGATGGGTGCGGGTGGCGCCGACGAGCTGGACCGCGTAACGGCGGACCGCCTCGGCGACGTGCACCGCGCGGACCGCTTCGATGAGCTTCACGATGTCGTGCGCGTGCGCCACGGGCTGCAGGTCGTCGAGCGGGGAGGTGCCGCCGTGCACGTCGAGCATCTTCAGCTCGGCCTCCGGGTGGGGGTAGCCGATCGACACCCGCGCCATGAACCGGTCGCGCTGGGCCTCGGGCAGCGGATACGTGCCCTCCATCTCCACCGGGTTCTGCGTCGCCACGACCATGAAGGGATCGGGCAGCCCGTAGCTGTGCCCGTCGATCGTGACCTGGCGCTCCTCCATGGACTCCAGCAGCGCGGACTGGGTCTTGGGCGAGGCGCGGTTGATCTCGTCGCCGATCACCACCTGGGCGAAGATCGCGCCGGGCTTGAACTCGAACTCGCGGCGCTGCTGGTCGTAGATGGACACACCGGTGATGTCCGACGGCAGCAGGTCGGGCGTGAACTGGATGCGCCGCACCGAGCAGTCCACGGACCTTGCCAGCGCCTTGGCCAGCATGGTCTTGCCGACGCCGGGTACGTCCTCGATCAGCAGATGCCCCTCGGCGAGGAGCACGGTCAGCGTGAGCCGTACGACCTCGGGCTTGCCCTCGATCACGCCCTCCATCGACCTGCGCACCCGTTCCGCGGTGCTGGTCAGATCTGTGAGGCTCGCTCGATCGTCATAGGTCGTCACCGGCCCTCCTCGGCCCTGCTCCCGCGCTCACCAGGAGCACGGGATTCCCCAGTCACGGGCCGGTGCCCTCGTGCGGCCCGGCCCACCCCGAAATGCGGACACCGCGCCGGACGGGGTCCGGCGTGGTGTCACTCACGCATTCTTGTTGCCGTTACCGCTTCGTGTCACTCGCCTGTGGACAACCGCAGGCGATATGTCGGATTGGGTGAGGATTTTGTCACCGGAAGGTGTCCATCCGCCGCGCTGCGACGTGCGGAAACCCCGATCCCTCCGACGCGCGGGAACCTCCGGTCAGGCCGGCAGGACCTCGCGCAGCTTGCCGGTGGTCACGTCGAAGACGAAACCGCGCACGTCGTCCGTGTGCTTGAGGAACGGCGAGGTGCGGACCCGCTGCATCGACTGGCGCACGTCCTGGTCGGCGTCGGTGTACGCCTCCACGGCCCACGAGGGCCGCTGTCCGACCTCGCGCTCCAGCTCCTGGCGGAAGTCCTCGGTGATGGACTCCATTCCGCAGGTCGTGTGGTGGATCAGCACGATGCTGCGGGTGCCCAGGGCGCGCTGACTGATGGCCAGCGAGCGGATGACGTCGTCGGTGACCACGCCGCCGGCGTTGCGGATGGTGTGGCAGTCGCCCAGTGCGAGGCCGAGGGCCTTGTGCAGGTCGAGCCGGGCGTCCATGCAGGCGACCACGGCGACCTGGAGCACCGGCTTGGCGTCCATACCGGGGTCCGTGAATTCCGAGGCGTACTTGCTGTTCGCCTCCACCAGACGGTCGGTGACCGTGGTCGCTGGGGCGGAGGGCTCGGCGGGGGAGTGCGCAGAAGTCGACATGCTCAAGACGTTAGACCCCCGCACCCCTGCGGAAGGGGCGGGGAAGCGGACAAAAAAGGTCAACGGTCATTGTTGTGAGGTAATCCACAAGCCCTCCTCCAGCCCTCCGCACGGGTGAACGGACGCGCGCCGACGCGCTGCCGGGTTGATTGATCGGGAATCGATCGAGTGGCAGGGTGGACTAAAGTGACGGGAAGTTACCGACAGCCTGCACATTTCGAACTATTCCCCGTGTGCGCGGCGTACGTACGGCCCGGCCCTCTCCCGCTCGCCGGTCGGCTGACGCCCCTTCCCCGGCGCCGGCGGACCTCCCCTTCGCGAGCGGGCGGGGACCAGGCCGTACGACCCGCCCTCCGGGAGCTGAGCCTGAGAGGGCGCATGAGCCAGACCCGACACGTCCCGGTGATGCTCCAGCGATGCCTGGACCTGCTGGCACCGGCTCTGGAGGCGCCCGGCCCCCAGCCCCCCGTGGTCGTCGACTGCACCCTCGGCCTCGGCGGGCACAGCGAGGCCCTGCTCACCGCCTTCCCCGAGGCCCGCCTGATCGCCCTGGACCGCGACAAGGAGGCCCTGCGCCTCTCCGGCGAGCGGCTCGCCCCCTTCGGCGACCGCGCGACCCTGGTGCACGCCGTCTACGACGAGCTGCCCGAGGTGCTCGACCGGCTCGGCGTCCCCAAGGTGCAGGGCATCCTGTTCGACCTCGGCGTCTCCTCGATGCAGCTGGACGAGTCCGACCGGGGCTTCGCCTACGCCCGCGACGCGCCACTCGACATGCGCATGGACCAGACGACCGGGATCAGCGCCGCCGAGGTGCTCAACACCTACCCGCCGGGCGAGCTGGTGCGCATCCTGCGCGCGTACGGCGAGGAGAAGCAGGCCAAGCGGATCGTCTCCGCCGTCGTGCGCGAACGGGAGAAGGAACCCTTCACCAACAGCGCCCGGCTCGTCGAACTGATCCGCGAAGCCCTGCCGCAGGCCGCCATGCGCACCGGCGGCAACCCCGCCAAGCGCACCTTCCAGGCCCTGCGCATCGAGGTCAACGGCGAGCTGACGGTGCTGGAGCGGGCCATTCCGGCCGCCGTCTCCGCCCTCGCCGTCGGCGGCCGCATCGCCGTCCTCGCCTACCAGTCGCTGGAGGACCGCCTGGTGAAGCAGGTCTTCGCGGCCGGCGCCGCCAACACCGCACCCCCCGGCCTGCCCGTGGTCCCCGAGCGCTACCAGCCCCGGCTCAAGCTGCTCACCCGGGGCGCCGAACTCCCCACCGAGGAAGAGGTCGCCGAGAACCGCCGCGCCGCCCCCGCCCGGCTGCGCGGCGCCCAGCGCATCCGTGAGGACGAGCGGTGAGCAAACCGGCCGGGCCGCGACAAGGACGCGCCGCACGGCTCACCCGGCTGATGCCCGCCGGGCCGAGCACCGCCGCCCGGACCCCGTTCGTCCTGCTGGTCGTGCTGCTCCTGGGCGGCGGCCTGATCACCCTGCTGCTGCTCAACTCGGCGCTCAACGAGGGCTCCTTCGAGCTGAGCGAGCTGAAGAAGCGGACCACCGAGCTGACCGACGAGCAGCAGGCCCTCCAGCGCGACGTCGACGCCTCCTTCGAGCCCGACGCGCTGGAGCGGCGCGCCCGGGAGCTCGGCATGGTCCCCGGCGGCAGCCCCGCCTTCCTCGGCCCGGACGGCAAGGTCCGGGGCGTCCCGTCCGAGGCGTCCCCCGCCCCAGTCACCGCGCCGCCCCCGACGCCCCCCGCCGCCACCGCGTCCACCGG
>NZ_JAKRGC010000466.1 GCF_022347745.1 Streptomyces sp. OfavH-34-F | reverse complement strand
CCGTGGCGGACGGGCGCCGGGGGCGGGAGGTGCGTCGGGACATGCGTCCATTGTGACGTGCGGGGACGCCGGCGCCCGAGGGAGGGCCGGTGGCTCCGGCCCGGGTCAGGTCGGTTCGGGTTCGGTCGGTCCGGGCCGGTCCGGGTCAGATCGGTCCGGGCCGGATCGGGTCAGGTCAGATCGGGTCAGGTCAGCAGGAAGTCCGCCTGGCCGGCCTTGGCGCCCTGGATGAAGGCGGCGATCTCGTGGTGGGTGTAGATGAGGGCCGGACCGTCCGGGTCCGCGGACTGGCGCATGGCGATTCTCCCGTCAGCCAGTTTCATGGCCTCGACGCAGGTACCGCCGTTGCCGCCGCTCCATGGCTTGTACCAGCCTTCGGAGCCGAGGTCAGCGGCCGGCATGCCGTTGTATATGGGTGTCATCACAGCTCCTTGCGGAAGTCCCGGAGGAGTTCCTTCGTGCGTTGTGCAGTCGCGGCCTGGGCCGCCATGCGGTCCATGACCTCGAGGTAGGAGGCCACCTCCGGGCGCGCGTCGAAGTAGACGGCCCCGGTCAGATATTCGCTGTAGACCATGTCGGGCAGTTCGGGGACGGCGAACCGGAAGAGCACGAACGGCCCGTACGTCCCCGGGTGGTGTCCGGTGGAGAACTCCGCGATCTGCAGCGTCACATTCGGCATCGAGGTCGCTTCGAGGAGCTTGTCCACCTGGGCGCGCATGATGGCCGGGCTGCCGACGGGGCGGCGCAGGACGGTCTCGTCCATCACCACCCACAGCCGGGGCGCGTCCTGCTTGGTGAGCAGTTCCTGCCGCTCCATCCGCAGCGCCACATGGCGCTCGATGTCCTCGACCCTGACCTGGCCGACCGCACCCGTGCGCATCACGCTGCGCGCGTAGTCCTCGGTCTGCAGGAGCCCGGACACGAAGTGCGGCTCGTAGATGCGCAGCAGGCTCGCCGCGCCCTCCAGGCTGACGTACATGCTGAACCAGTCCGGCAGCACGTCGTGGAACCGCTGCCACCAGCCCGGCTTGTTGGCCTCCTCCGCGAGTTCGACGAAGGCGTCCGACTCCTCGTCGCCGACCCCGTAGGCCTTCAGCAGCACCTGCACGTAGGGGATCTTGAGCGCGACCTCGGCCGTCTCCATCCTGCGGACCGTCGCCGGCGCGACACGCAGCACCTTCGCGGCCAGGTCCCGGCTCATCCCGGCACGCTCCCGCAGGTCCTGCAGTCGCTTGCCCAGAACGACCTGGCCCACGGTCGGGGCGGACCGCGGTTCGCTCACTTCAGACCTCCCCATGCGCTGTATGCGTGCAGTGTGCCATGCGCATGCCGCCATGGACACAGCCACTCTGGAATTTTCACAGTGCCCCTTGCCAAGTGTTCGTTACAGGGGGAGAGTTGGTGTGCGAAATCAGTTGACCTGTCGCGCCCGCGGCTTTCTCCAAGATCGCGAAGCGTGACGCAGCCCCCACTGTGAGGATTCGGTCGTGGCACCTGGCAGTGCGCTCATTCCCCGGCTCGTGGACCTCAGCCCGGGAACCGAAGCGCTCCGTTACTGCTTCGCGCTGCCCGCGCACCCCGAATCGGTCGCCGCCGCCCGGCGCCTGACGAAGGCCCGGCTCGGCGAGTGGCACGCGGGCGGTGACACCCGCGAGGCGGCGGTCCTGATCGTGTCCGAGCTGGTCACCAACGCGGTGGTGCACACCGCGAGCGCGCGGGTCCTGTGCGAACTGCGCTGTCTGGAGGGGCGCCTGCGCGTCTCCGTGCAGGACCAGGGGCACCAGCCGGGCGGACCATGTCTGGGCCGGGGCGCCGACGACGAGCACGGACGCGGTCTGCTGCTCGTCGACTCCCTGGCCACCGCCTGGGGATCGCGCGACGCCGGGGACGGCTCGGGCCGCATCGTCTGGGCAGAACTGCCGCACGGCTCGGAGCACACATGCTGAAGAACGCCATGAATCACTTCCTCGCGATCCGCCGCTCCCGCGAGCCCATGGGCTCCGCCGGCGGCGGCCGGGTCCAGCTGCCGCTGCCCGCGACGCTGTCCGCGAGCCTGGGCTGCGACGCGGTCGGGGTGCCCGCGCGCTACGGCTTCCGGCTGATGTCCCACCTGCCCCGCACCGGTTGCGTCTTCGCGGACGCCGAGCGCTGGTGGTGGATCGTCCCGGCCGGCTCCGACCTCGATCTGGACTGGCCCGAACAGGCCGCGTACGCCCGCGGCGCGTACGTGCCGGCGGTGCGCCCCCGGCTGATCCACCAGCCGGACAGCCGCACGCCGTACACCCCGCCCATCCCGCTGTTCCTGATGGTGTGCCAGGTGACCGGGGTGACGCCGACCTGGACCCAGGTCTACGGACCCCCGGCGGTCTCCGCGCCCTGACCGGCCCCCCGGTCACCCTCCGTTGTCAGTGGTCGGTTCTACTGTGGAACCACTGATCGAGAAACCCGTGACATACGGGTTCAACGGGTAGGAAATGGGGGCGGTCCTGTGCGTGCCGAGGAGTCTGTCGAGAACGGTGCGTCGCGATCCGCGGCAGCGGGTCCGGACGAGGACACCTTCGTCTTCCCGGACCGCTGGCGGCGCCTGGTCCACCCCCGGCGCGGGGGCATCGAGCGCACCCCCGCCCGGGCGGACACCGGACTGCTCGACGCGATCGCGGCCCGGATCGCCGAGGAGCGGGCCTGGATAGGGCAGTTCCTGGACGCGCCGGGCAGTGACCCGGTCCTGGTCGCCGAGGTCCGCCGCCACCTGAGCGGCGATCCGTCGCCCGCCGGTGCCGCGGCCGTCGCGTCCATCGTCGGGATGTACTCCCCGCCGGCGGACGCCTGGGCCGACAGCTGGGTCCGGCTGCACGGACTGCCCTTCGCGGCCTGTGCCGCCGTGGAGCTGTTCCTGACCGAGCCGCACTGGATGCAGATCGGCGGCAGCCGCCACGACCCGTGGCTGGAGGCGCGGACCGAGCCGTACGAGACCATGTCCGGCCACTACAGCCGGACGGCCGCCGACCGGGTGCGCGCGCTCATCGCCGCCGCCGACGACGACACGTACCGGGCCACCGTCGAGGCGCTCGCCGCCTGCCGCACCGACTCCGCGCGCCGGGCCGTCACGGCCTACCTGGCGCCGAGCGAGGCCGACTGGGTGGCCGAGCTGTGCACGGACCCGCAGACCGCCGGCACCACCGATGCCGGTCTCCTCTCCCTCGTCCTGTGCTCGCTGAACTCGCCGGAGCAGGCCGCCCACTTCGACCACACCAGCGGCTTCGACCGGACCGCCGCCGTGATCGCCACGGCCGCCGAGGGCATCGGCACCGCGCTCGCCCCCATGCTGGTCACGGAGCTGCGCCACGGCCGCTTCTACGGGACCTGGATGAAGAACCTCGCCGACGCGCTCGTCGAATTCCCCACCGACGAGACGTTCACCGCCCTGCTGGACCACTCCGACGACAAGCACTGCCGTCCGGCGCTGCTGGAGGCGATGCGGCGCTATCCGGTACGCGCGCTGCGGCTGCTCGCCGCCGACGCCCTCGGCCGGGCGGACCTCCCGGCGACCACGTCCACCGGACTCCTCCCCGCGCACATCGCCGCCCACCGCGAGCTGGCGGAGCGGGTGCTGCCGACGCTGGACGCCGGCCCGGCCGAGCTCGTCGACGCCCTGCTGCACCCGGCGGGCCG
>NZ_JAKRGC010000465.1 GCF_022347745.1 Streptomyces sp. OfavH-34-F | reverse complement strand
GCCCGCCGGCGGAGCCCCGGTCAGCGCCGCGGCCGAGGGCACCGTGCGCACGGCGGGCGCGCCGTCCGTCCAGGGGGCCACGCACACCACGGTGTGCAGTCCCCCCGCGTCGGGGCCGAGCGCCTCGGCGAGGGCGGCGACCGCCATGTCCCGCTGCCAGCCGCGTCCGGCGGTGAGGACCGCGCCGAACTCCCGGGACAGGTCGGTGCCCGCCCGCTCCTCGTCGGCGAGCAGCGCGCCGATGCGGGCGGCCACGTCCATCGCCGCGTCGAGCTGCCGGTCGGTCGGCCCGGGGTCGGCGCCCAGCAGCCACACGTAACCGAGGACGACACCCCGATGGCGTACCGGCAGGCAGATCCGGTCGCGGTAGACGCCGGCCTCGGGGGTGGCGGGGATGCGGACCGGGCCTGTGGCGCGGGTGATGCCGAAGTTCTCGAACCAGGCGCGGACCGCCGGGGTGGACCGGCGGGTGAGGATCGACCGGGTGCGGACGGGGTCCATGGCCGTGGTGTCGTCGCTGTCGTGGGCCCCGAAGGCGACCAGGCCGAAGTCCCGGTTCTCCAGCGTCGCGGGGACGCCGAGCAGGGCCGAGATCTCGTCCACCAGCTCCTGGTAATCGCCCTTCACCCGGCCATTCTCGCACCCCCTTCAGACATATGTCTGAGATCCAGTCCACGGATGTGTGGCAGCTGTCGATGGCAGGGCGGGAGAGCGATCCTTAGATTTCACGGTGGTTCTCCGTGCTGTACCGCTTATGTTCGTCAGACGGCATATACGGCGGTGTGGCTTCGTTCGTACTTTCCGTGGAGGTGCCCCGTGCTGGGTCCCGTGATTCTCGCCGCGTCGCGCAGCGACCGGATGCGCCGGTTCGTCTCGGCCGCGCCCGGCACCAAGCAGGTCGTGGACCGCTTCATCGCCGGTGAGACCGTCGACCAGGTGGTCCCGGTCATCGAGGACGCGGCCGCCAAGGGCCTGGAGGTCACCCTCGACGTCGTCGGCGAGGACATCACGACGCCCGAGCAGGCCGCCGCCGCGCGCGACGCCTACCTGGAGCTGATCGGCCGCCTGGAGGGCCTGGGCCTGGGCACCCGCGCGGAGATGTCCGTCAAGCTCTCGATGTTCGGCCAGTCCCTGGACGGCGGCCACGAGCTGGCCCTGGCCAACGTGCGCCCGGTGGTCGAGGCCGCCGCCGCGATCGGCACCACGGTGACGCTGGACGCCGAGGACCACACCACCCTCGACTCGATGTTCGCCATCCACGAGGAGCTGCGGAAGGACTTCCCGGAGACCGGCTGCGTCATCCAGGCGTACCTCTTCCGCACCGAGGAGGACGCCCGCCGCCTCGCCGACGCCGGCAGCCGCGTGCGCATCGTGAAGGGCGCCTACAAGGAACCCGCCTCCGTCGCCTACCAGGACAAGGCCGAGATCGACAAGGCGTACGTCCGCATCCTGAAGATCCTGATGCGCGGCGAGGGCTACCCGATGATCGGCTCCCACGACCCGCGTCTCATCGCCATCGCCCAGGAGCTGGGCCGGCAGGCCGGCCGCAAGCTGGACGAGTACGAGTTCCAGATGCTGTACGGCATCCGCAGCGAGGAGCACCTCCGGCTCGCGGCCGAGGGCCACCGCATGCGTGTCTACACCGCGTACGGCACCGACTGGTACGGGTACTTCATGCGCCGCCTCGCGGAGAAGCCGGCCAACCTGCTGTTCTTCGGCCGCTCCATTCTCACCAAGGGCTGAGCCCCCTCCACCCCTCCCACGACTGAAGGAGCAAAGGACACCATGGACGCTGTGACCCAGGTCCCCGCGCCGGTCAACGAGCCGGTTCACTCCTACGCCCCGGGCACCCCGGAGCGCGCCCGCCTGGAGGCCAAGCTCAAGGAGCTCAGCCAGAACCCCATCGACCTGCCCATGACCATCGGCGGCGAGAAGCGGATGGGCGGCGGCGCCCGCGTGGACGTCGTCCAGCCGCACAACCACAAGGCCGTCATCGGCACGTTCGCCGGCGCCACCGAGCAGGACGCGCGGGACGCGATCGACGCCGCCCTGGCCGCCGCCCCGGCCTGGCGCGCGATGTCCTTCGACGACCGCGCCGCGATCATCCTGCGCGCCGCCGAGCTGCTGGCCGGCCCGTGGCGCGAGACCCTGGCCGCCTCCACGATGCTGGGCCAGGGCAAGACCGCCCAGCAGGCCGAGATCGACTGCCCCTGCGAGCTGGTCGACTTCTGGCGCTTCAACGTGCACTACGCGCGCCAGATCCTCGCCGAGCAGCCCCCGGCGAACTCCCCCGGCGTGTGGAACCGCATGGACCACCGCCCGCTGGAGGGCTTCGTCTACGCGATCACGCCGTTCAACTTCTCGGCCATCGCCGCCAACCTGCCGACCGCGCCCGCCCTCATGGGCAACGTCGTCGTGTGGAAGCCGTCCCCGACGCAGACCCACGCCGCCGTGCTGCTGATGCGGCTCCTGGAGGAGGCCGGCCTGCCCAAGGGCGTCATCAACCTGGTGACCGGCGACGGCATCGCCGTCTCCGAGGTGGCCCTGAACCACCGCGACCTGGCCGGCATCCACTTCACCGGCTCGACCCCGACCTTCCAGCACCTGTGGAAGACCGTCGGCAACAACATCGCCAACTACCGCACCTACCCGCGGCTCGTCGGCGAGACCGGTGGCAAGGACTTCGTCGTCGCCCACCCGTCGGCCGACCCGGCCGTCCTGAAGACCGCGCTCACCCGCGGCGCCTTCGAGTACCAGGGCCAGAAGTGCTCGGCGACCTCGCGCGCCTACATCCCGGCCTCCATCTGGAACTCGGGCTTCAAGGAGGCGTTCACGGCCGAGGTCGACTCCATCACCATGGGCGACGTCACGGACCTGTCGAACTTCATGGGCGCCGTGATCGACGACCGCGCCTTCGCGAAGAACAAGGCCGCGATCGACCGTGCCGCCGCCGACCCGGCCTGCACGATCGTCGCGGGCGGCACCTACGACGACTCGGTCGGCTACTTCGTCCGCCCGACCGTCATCGAGTGCACCGACCCGGAGAACGAGGTCTTCACGACCGAGTACTTCGGCCCGATCCTCGCCGTCCACGTCTACGAGGACGACCGGTACGACGCGATGCTGGACCAGATGGAGTCGGTCTCCGACTACGCCCTGACCGGTTCCGTCATCGCGAACGACCGCGCGGCGGCCGCGTACACGATGGAGAAGCTGCGGTACGCCGCAGGCAACTTCTACATCAACGACAAGTCGACCGGTGCCGTCGTCGGCCAGCAGCCCTTCGGCGGCGGCCGGGCCTCGGGCACGAACGACAAGGCGGGCGCCCCCCAGAACCTCCAGCGCTGGACCCTCACCCGGGCCATCAAGGAGACCCTGGTCCCGCCGACCGACTACACCTACCCCCACCAGGGCTGAGCGGCCGCCCTCCGGGGCAGCCCCCGCACACCCCGCCCCCCGCCCGGTTCCCCTGCCGGGCGGGGGGCGGTCTCCATGTCCGCGGCGTCCGCGCCCCGGACCGGCTCAGCCCCAGCCGTGCACGATCACCCCGAGCCCCACCGCGAAGCCCCCGCCCAGCAGCGCCAGGTAGCGGCCGTACAGCCGGCGGTGGCGCCGCAGCACCAGCCCGAACGCGGCGAAGCCCAGCCCCACCGTCACCGTCCGCGCGCCCCGCGCCGCC
>NZ_JAKRGC010000464.1 GCF_022347745.1 Streptomyces sp. OfavH-34-F | reverse complement strand
GCTGGCTGCTGCCGCCCGCCGCGGGCACCCCGGTCACCGACCCGGCCGAGCTGCGCGCCGCCCTCGACCAGGCCGCCCGGCTCATCGAGGCCGCCGACAACTGCCGCTGAGCCGCACCCTCCGGCCGCACCGATAATGGACGGCGGGCCGCCCGCGGCGGCCCGCACCGGAAGCGAACGGCAGTGGGCAGGGGCGAGAAGCAGTGGCACGTCGAGGAGCGGCCCGCGGCGAGCGCGGACAGCGCGCCGACCGCAGGGACCGGACGGCGGGCGTCGTCGCCGAACCCGTGGACGGCGGCCTGGCCGAACTCGTACCCGACCGGGAGCGCCGCCGCGCCTGGACGCTGACCGTCGACGGGGCCCCGCAGTCCCACGTGGACCTCGACGACCCGGCGCACCTCGCCTTCGAGTACCAGCGCCGCATCGGCCACCTCATCGACCTCGCCGCGCCCGCCGGGCAGCCGCTGCACGTCCTGCACCTGGGCGGCGGGGCGTTCACGCTCGCCCGCTACACCGCCGCCACCCGCCCCCGGTCCACCCAGCAGGTCATCGAGGCCGACGCGGCCCTCGTGCAGCTGGTGCGCCGCGAACTGCCGCTGGACCCGCAGGCCAGGATCAGGGTCAGGTCCACCGACGCCCGCGCGGGCCTCGGCAAGATCCAGGACGACTGGGCCGACCTCGTCGTCGCGGACGTCTTCAGCGGCGCCCGCACCCCCGCCCACCTCACCACCACCGAGTTCCTCGCCGAGGTGCGCCGCGTCCTGAAACCCGGCGGGAGCTACATCGCCAACCTCGCGGACGGGCCGCCGCTGGCCCATCTGCGCGGCCAGATCGCCACCGCGGCCACCGTCTTCCCCCACCTCGCGCTCGCCGCCGACCCCACCGTGTGGCGGGGCCGCCGCTTCGGCAACGCCGTACTGGTCGCCTCCGACACGGCGCCGGAGATCGCCCGGTTCACCCGCCGGGTCGCGACCGACCCGCACCCCGGACGCGTCGAACACGGCCGCGCCCTCGCGGACTTCACCGGCGGCGCGGCCCCCGTCCACGACGCGGACGCCCGCCCCTCGCCCCCGCCGCCCCCGGACGCCTTCCGCTGAGCGCTCAGGAGTTGACGATGTCCACCTGGGGCGCGTGGGCGTTCCAGGTGCAGAAGATGGAGACCGTCGTCCCGTCGTCCCGGGCGAAGTTGACCCGTATCCAGGTCGTGTCGGACCACACCTGCATCGACCAGTCCGGCTCCGGGGTCGCCGACACCAGCTCCGCCGAGTCGGCGCCCAGCTCGAAGACGACCCGGCCGCCCTTCGTCGTGTAGCTGCGCGCCTCCCCGGACGCGGTGGCGGCCACGGACGCCGGGCGCGGGGTGTTGGGCGCCGGGGTGCGCGAGGGCACCGGCGTACGGGACGGCGGGGCGGACGGCTCACGGGAGGGGGGCCGGGGCGCCGGATCGGCCGGGGCGGACGAGGACGGGCGGTGCGTGGACGGCGTGAGGTCCTGCGGCGTGGGCGCGGCGACCGGCAGCGCGCGCGGCGGGTCGTACACCGTGTCCGCCAGGACCGCGTGCACACCCCACCACGACACCGTGACCGCCCCGCCCGTGGCGAGCGCCCAGGCCAGCGCGTGTACCAGACCTCGTTGCATCTTCAATATCCTGCACCACAAACCCGGAGAGCACCCCACCCCGGCCCGGGCCCGATGGCGTACGGTGCCGCCCATGCCCAGTGTGCTCGTGGTCGAGGACGACCAGTTCGTGCGGTCCGCGCTCATCCGGCACCTCACCGAGGCCGGCCACACCGTACGCAGCGTGGGCACCGCCCTGGAAGCGCTGCGCGAGGTCGCCCACCTCCGCTTCGACGTCGTCGTCCTCGACCTCGGGCTGCCCGACCTCGACGGCGCCGAGGCGCTGAAGATGCTGCGCGGCATCACCGACGTCCCCGTCATCATCGCGACCGCCCGCGACGACGAGAGCGAGATCGTCCGGCTGCTCAACGACGGCGCCGACGACTACCTCACCAAACCGTTCTCCGTGGAGCACCTGTCGGCCCGGATGGCCGCCGTGCTCCGCCGGGCCCGGGCCGCCGGCGGCGACGCCCCGCCCTCCCGCGTCATCCGGGTCGGCGGCCTGTCCATCGACCCGCTGCGCCGGCGGGCCGAACTCGACGGCACCGCGCTCGACCTCACCCGCCGCGAGTTCGACCTGCTGGCCTTCCTGGCCGGCCGCCCCGGCGTCGTCGTCCCCCGCCGGGAACTGCTCGCCGAGGTGTGGCAGCAGTCCTACGGGGACGACCAGACCATCGACGTCCATCTGTCCTGGCTCCGGCGCAAGCTCGGCGAGACCGCCGCCCGGCCCCGCTACCTGCACACGCTGCGCGGCGTCGGCGTCAAGCTCCAGCCCCCGGAGCAGTCGGCATGAGATGGGCCCTGGTCAAGGTCTGCCTGGCCGTCACCGCCATGGTCGTGGTCGCCTTCGCCGTGCCGCTCGGGCTGGTCGTCGAGGAGATGGCCCGCGACCGCGCGTTCTCCGACGCCGAGCGCCAGGCCGCGACCATCGCCCCGACCCTCTCCATCACCACCGACCGGGCCCAGCTGGAGAAGGCCGTCCTCAGCACCGAACCCGGCGCCGCCGGCCGGATGGCCCTCCACCTCCCGGCCACCGGCGAACCCGGCGGCGTCGCCGTGGACATCGGCCGCACCCGCGCCACCGCCCGGCAGCTGGCGACCGTACGCACCTCCGGGCGCGCCGCCGTCACCGAGGTCCCCGGCGGCTCCGTGCTGCTCCAGCCGACCGCCGTGGGGCCTCCCGGCGGCATCGCCGTCGTCGAGGTCTTCGTCCCCCAGGACGCGGTGTCCTACGGGGTGACCAGCGCCTGGCTGATCCTGGCGGGCGTCGGGGTCGCGCTCGTCGTGGGGTCGGTCGCCGTCGCCGACCGCCTCGGCGTCCGCATGGTCGAGCCCGCCCGGCGCCTCGCGCGCGCCGCCCACGACCTGGGGGAGGGGCGGCTCGGCACCCGCGTCCCCGAGGAGGGCCCGGACGAACTGCGCTCCGCCGCCGTGGCGTTCAACGCCATGGCCGGCCAGGTCGTCCAGCTCCTGGCCAACGAGCGCGAAAGGGCCGCCGACCTCTCGCACCGGCTGCGCACCCCGCTCACCGTCCTGCGGCTGAACGCCGCCTCCCTCGGCGAGGGCCCGGCGGCCGAGCAGACCCGCGCGGCCGTCGAACAGCTGGAGCGCGAGGTGGACACCATCATCCGGACCGCCCGCGAGCAGCGCCCGCAGACCCAGCCCGGCGGGCCGGTCGCCGGCTGCGACGCCTCCGAGGTCATCCGCGCCCGCATGGCCTTCTGGTCTGCGCTGGCCGAGGACGAGGGCCGCGAGGCGCGCCTGGCGGGGGTGGACCGTACGGCGCGCATCCCGGTGGCCCGTGCCGACCTGGCCGCCGCGCTCGACGCCCTGCTCGGCAACGTCTTCCGGCACACCCCGGAGGGCACCGCCTTCGCGGTCGACGTGCGGCACGGCGGCGAGGCGGTGACCGTGCTCGTCTCGGACGCCGGGGGCGGGATCGCCGACCCGGATGCGGCCCTGGAACGCGGCCGGGCCCGGGAGGCGGTGGGCTCGACGGGGCTCGGGCTCGACATCGTGCGCCGGGTCGCCGAGTCCACCGGCGGCGAGGTGCGCATCGGCCGCTCCGCGCTGGGCGGCGCGGAGGTC
>NZ_JAKRGC010000463.1 GCF_022347745.1 Streptomyces sp. OfavH-34-F | reverse complement strand
CCTGCGCGGTCCCGGGGTCCGGGGCCGCCTCCCCGGCCGCGTCGGCGGCGGGGTCGTTCTCGCCGGCCGGGGCCGGCACCCGGGCCTCGGCGGCGTTCGCCTTGCGCCTCCGTTCAGCGGGCGACGAGGCCTGCAGCCCCATCCCCCCGGTCGTACGGAACAGTTCGTCGGCTCCGGGCAGACTCACTCGGCGTGACACCGGGCGAGCACCTCCCTGGCGAGCTGGCGATAGGCGGCGGCACCGACCGAGTTGGAGGCGTACGTGGTGATGGGCTCACCGGCGACCGTGGTCTCCGGGAAGCGGACCGTGCGCCCGATGACCGTGTGGTAAACGTGGTCGTCGAAGGCCTCGACGACGCGCGCCAGGACCTCGCGGCTGTGCACCGTGCGGGAGTCGTACATGGTGGCGAGGATGCCGTCGAGCTCCAGCTCGGGGTTGAGCCGCTCCTGGACCTTCTCGATGGTCTCGGTGAGCAGCGCGACCCCGCGCAGCGCGAAGAACTCGCACTCGAGCGGCACTATGACCTTGTGCGCGGCGGTGAGCGCGTTCACCGTGAGCAGGCCGAGCGAGGGCTGACAGTCGATCACGATGTAGTCGTAGTCGGCCATCAGCGGCTTGAGGGCGCGCTGGAGCGTGGACTCGCGGGCCACCTCGCTGACGAGCTGCACCTCGGCGGCGGACAGGTCGATGTTGCTGGGGAGCAGGTCCATGTTGGGGACCGCGGTCTTGAGCAGGACCTCGTCGGCCGCCATGCCCCGCTCCATGAGCAGGTTGTAGACGGTCAGGTCCAGCTCCATCGGGTTGACCCCGAGGCCGACCGAGAGGGCCCCCTGCGGGTCGAAGTCGACGAGCAGGACACGGCGTCCGTACTCCGCGAGTGCCGCGCCCAGGTTGATGGTCGACGTCGTCTTGCCGACGCCGCCCTTCTGGTTGCACATCGCGATGATCTTCGCGGGGCCGTGATCGGTCAGCGGGCCCGGGATCGGGAAGTAGGGCAGGGGGCGGCCGGTCGGGCCGATCCGCTCGCGGCGCTGGCGGGCCGCGTCCGGCGCGAGCGTGGCCGCGTATTCCGGATCGGGCTCGTACTCGGCGTCGGGGTCGTAGAAGTGCCCCTGGGGCGTCTCGTCGAAGTCGGCGAGGGGGGCGGTGTCCCGGCCACTCTCGTTGCCGGCCATGGCGTTCACGTGTAGGCCGTCCATCATCTGGGGGACTGTCGTCATGTGCTGGTGGGTGGCGAAGGTGCGGACAGCGGCGGAGCCGACAGCCTCCGGCCCGTGCGGGCTCCGGCCCCGTGCGGGCGTCCCTGGTCGAACACCTCCGGGAGTAATTGTCGACTCATTCACAAGTCGTCTTACCTCCTTGGATGTGACCAGGACACTTATCGATAGGTCAGCGTGGCACCATGCCGACGTTTGGCGACTCTATGGCGTGTCCCCTGTCCGCAGCAACACAATCCGCCGGACCCGGCCCGTTGTGTCGGCAATCGAACGCCCCGCTGTCAAGGGCGCGCCACCCCCGGTGCACACTTTTCCCGAGTGTACGAAACGGTTGATTGGTTACGTTCACGGCGAGTTGCTCGGGGGCGCGCGGGGTCCGGGCATGCCTCCGGCCGGACCTCGACGACAAGGTCCGGCCGGACACGTGGAGTTGACGAATGCGGTTGACCGTCAGCCGAGGAGCGCGCTCAGTTCGACGTGGTCGAGGCCGTGCGCCTCCGCGACCTCGCGGTAAACCACCTGACCGTCATGGGTGTTGAGTCCCTTGGCGAGGGCGGCGTCGCGGCGCAGCGCCTCCTGCCAGCCCCGGTTGGCCAGTTCCACGATGTACGGCAGCGTGGCGTTGGTGAGGGCGTACGTCGAGGTGTTGGGCACCGCGCCGGGCATGTTGGCGACGCAGTAGAAGACCGAGTTGTGCACCGTGAAGGTGGGCTCGGCGTGGGTCGTGGCGTGCGAGTCCTCGAAGCAGCCGCCCTGGTCGATCGCAATGTCGACAAGTACACTTCCGGGCTTCATCTTGGCGACCAGCTCGTTGGTGACCAGCTTCGGCGCCTTGGCCCCGGGGATCAGCACGGCACCGATGACGAGGTCGGCCTCGACGACGGCCTTCTCCAGCTCGAAGGCGTTGGAGACGACCGTCTGCACCCTGGTGCCGAAGATCTTGTCCGCCTCGCGGAGCTTGTTGATGTCCTTGTCGAGCAGCGTGACGTGGAAGCCGAGGCCCACGGCGATCTGGGTGGCGTTCCAGCCGGAGACGCCGCCGCCGATGACGACGGCCCGGCCGGCCGCCGTACCGGGCACGCCGCCCGGCAGTACGCCCCGGCCACCGGCCGAGCGCATCAGGTGGTACGCGCCGACCTGCGGGGCCAGCCGGCCCGCGACCTCGGACATCGGGGCGAGCAGCGGCAGCGCGCGGTTCGCGGTCTCGACGGTCTCGTAGGCGATGGCGGTGGTGCCCGACTCCAGCAGGGCGTCGGTGCACGCGCGGGAGGCGGCGAGGTGCAGGTAGGTGAAGAGGGTCTGGCCCTTGCGCAGGCGGTGGTACTCCTCGGCGACCGGCTCCTTGACCTTGAGCAGCAGGTCGGCGGTGGCCCAGACCTCGTCGGCGGTGTCCAGGACGGCCGCCCCCGCCGCGATGTACTCCTCGTCGGTGATGGAGGAGCCCGCGCCGGCACTCCGCTCGACGACGACCTGGTGGCCGTGACGGACGAGCTCGTGCACACCGGCAGGCGTGATGGCCACCCGGAACTCGTTGTTCTTGACTTCGCGGGGGATGCCGACCTTCATGTCGATCACGGTCCTTGGCTCAGAGGATAATCCGGGCACAGCGCTGCAAAAGGGGTAGATGCATCGCATGTGAAGGCACCGCGAACGGGCGCGGTACGGCCAGTCTAATGAAGGACTTCTCGCTGTCTAGCCTTGCAAAGCATTATTTTTCCCGCGAAGCACTGCGGGTTTCTTAGGCCGTACCCGTTCCGCCCAGCAATCGCTCGGCCGTGCCCCGGTGCAGCCCGGCCGCCGCCGGATCGCCGAGGCGGTCCAGGGTGTCGGCGAGCCGGAGCTCCAGGGCCGCCTGCAGCCGCACGTCCCCGGCCCGCCGCGCCCACTCCACCGCCTCCCGGCAGGTGCGCAGCGACTCCTGCGGCCGGCCCGCGTACTCCTGGACGCGGGCGGTCTCGCTGAGGGCCCGCGCCTGGGCCGGCAGATCGCCGAGCCTGCGGTGGCCGGCCGCGGCGGCCCGCCAGTTGCGCAGCGCCTCCCCGTACCGCCCGGCGTAGGTGTGCACGGTGCCGAGCCGTCCGTAGAGGCGCGCCGCCTCGGCCGCCTCGCCCTGGGTGAGCCGCTGGGCGAGCGCCCGCCCGTACCAGTCGGAGGCCCGGTGGTAGTCGCCCAGCTCCGCGTAGGCGCCGCCGACGGACTCCATGGCCCGCCCGGTGGCGTACGGGTCCTTCGCGGCCCGCCCGGCGTCCAGCGCGGCCCGGTAGCGGACCAGCGCCTCCTTCGTCCGGCCGGTCCCGGCGTCCAGGTCGGCGAGGTTGAGCAGGGCCGCCGCCCGCTCCCGGGGCAGGTCGCGGCGCTCCGCGACGGCCAGCACCAGGCCGTGCAGGGCGTACAGGTCGGGCGCCGCGGCCTCGGTGCCCTCGTGCGCGGCCAGGGCCCGTACCAGCGCCGCGACCAGTCTGCGGGCCAGGGTGTCCAGCTCGCCGTCCTCCACGGCGGCGCGGG
>NZ_JAKRGC010000462.1 GCF_022347745.1 Streptomyces sp. OfavH-34-F | reverse complement strand
CGAGCCCGCGCACCTCGCGCGCGCAGGCGTCGAGCAGGGCCAGGACGTGCTCCGCCCTGGCCCGGCGGGCGCGCAGCGGGCTCAGCGGGTGGACCAGCGGGGCGAGCGAGAGCCGGACGCGGCCGAGGAGGGCCTCCAGCTCGGCGATGCGTGGGGCCGGGTCGGCGCCGGGGGTGCCGGAGAGCCGGGCGGCGGCCTCCTCGGTGCAGGCGTGCACGCAGCGCAGGGCGCGCTGGATCCAGGCGTCGGTGGTGGCGTGCGTGGTGACGGGCAGGACGCACAGCACCGCGAGCATCGCGCCGAGGGCGCCGACGGCCGTCTCGCCGAGGCGCAGGGCGAGCAGGGCGGGGTCGAGCACGCCGAGTGCCCCGTAGAGCGCGCCGGCCATGACGGTCACGGAGAACATCATCCAGGTGTAGGAGACCGCGGCCGTGTAGAAGATCCCGAACACCCCGGCGGCGACGACCAGGGCGGTGGGCACGGGCGCGCCGTGCAGCGGGACGACGACGGCCAGGCCGACCGGGATGCCGATGAGGGTGCCCATGATCCGGCGGAAGCCGCGTACCAGGGTCTCGCCGCGCGAGGCGGTGTTGACGAAGACCCACCAGGTGGCGCCGACGGCCCAGTACCAGCGCTGGTCCGACATCAGCTGTCCGGCCAGGAGCGCGACGGTTCCGCCGGTGACCGCCTGGACGGCCTGGCGGGTGGTGACCCGGGCCAGGCCGGTGCCGGCGGGCGGGGCGGGGGCGGCCGGGGCGGTGGTGTTGCGTTCGTAGCACCAGAGGCCGAAGCGGACGACCGCGGCGCAGAGCAGGGAGAGGGCGACGGCGGAGTACAGCTCGGGGAGCTGCCGGGGCAGGGTGTGCAGGAACTGCGTGGTGAAGAAGGCCATGAAGGCGAAGACGCCGAGGGAGTGCCCGCGCGGCCCCCACCGTCTCGCGTAGACGCCCAGGCCCATGACCGCGAGGAACGCGGCGTCACGGGCGAGGGGGTGGTCGTGGAGGAGGGCGGCGAGGGCGAGCACCGGGAAGCCGGCGGCGGGCAGCAGCGCGGTGGTGACGGCCTGGCCCCGGACGGTGGGGTCGGTGACGGTGAACAGCGCGAGCAGCGCGGCGAGGCCGCCGGTGATGGCGGCGACGAGCGAGTGGCCGGCGAGCCCGCACACCACGACGGCGAGCCCGATGCCAAGGACCGCGCGGCAGGCGAAACGCAGGCGCGCCCGTCCGGGGTCCGGTGCCACGAACGCTCTCTTCAGCACTGCTGCTCCCCCACTCCGGCCCGCCGGGGGTCTCCGTGTCCCGGCATGAAAAAGGCGCCGCGGAGGTCCGCAGCGCCATCGACGTATCCATAAGAGCATCCAGAGGCAGGTTGGCTCAAATTGACCTCGATCCACTGGGCCATTGGTTCAGGCGAGTGTGGCCATGGGCGGCCATCCGGCGACCAACGGACCAGTACGGTGCCGGGGCGGCGGACATCACCGACTTCGTTGGTCTAGACATGTCAAATTGACACGGCTACGCTCACTGTTGGTCTAGACCGCAGTGCACTCCGGATTTCACCCCCACATCTCCAGGAGCGACGTATGCGCAGGAAGATCACGTCCTTACTGGCCGGGCTCGGGCTCGCCGGGGCGGCCCTGATCGCCACCTCGGCCCCCGCCCAGAGCCACGGCTACACCGACTCGCCCATCAGCCGCCAGCAGCTCTGCGGCAACGGCACCGTCCGCAACTGCGGACAGATCCAGTGGGAGCCGCCGAGCGTCGAGGGCCCCAAGGGCTTCCCCGGCCGCGGACCCGCCGACGGTCACATCTGCTCCGGCGGCATCGGCCGCTTCTCGGAACTGGACGACCCGCGCGGCGGCGCCTGGCCCGCCACCCGCGTCACCGCGGGCCAGAGCTACACCTTCAACTGGCGGATCACGGCCCGGCACGCCACGACCGACTTCCGCTACTACATCACCAAGGACGGCTACGACCCCACGAAGCCGCTGACCCGGGCCGACCTGGACACCCAGCCGTTCCTGACCGTGCCGTTCGGCGGCCGGCTGCCCGGCTCCACGGTGAGCCACTCGGGCCTGCTGCCGCAGAAATCGGGCAAGCACCTGATCCTCGGCGTGTGGACGATCGCCGACACCGGCAACGCCTTCTACGCCTGCTCCGACGTGCAGTTCTGATCCGTCCGGGGATGCCCCGCGCCGCCCGGCCGGGGCGCGCGGGGCGTCCCCGGCCGTGCCGATGGCGGGCTCCACCCGGCGCGGGCCGACCCGTTGGTACAGTCGCTGGCCCCCGAAGGACGCACGAAAGAGGCCGGCGAAGCATGGCGGTGGACGCGCTCGACACCCGTATCCTGCGGTTGCTCATCGAGCAGCCGCAGACGAGCGTGCGCGAGTACGCACGCATCCTGTCCATCGCCCGCGGCACCCTCCAGGCACGGATCGACCGGCTGGAGCGCGACGGGGTGATCACCGGCAGCGGCCCCTTCCTCTCCCCCGCCGCGCTCGGCCACCCCGTCCTCGCCTTCGTGCACCTGGAGGTCACCCAGGGGTATCTCGACGAGGTCGGCGAGGCGCTCGCCGCCGTGCCGGAGATCGTCGAGGCGTTCTCGACCACGGGTGGCGGGGACATGCTGACCCGCGTGGTCGCCCGCGACAACGGGCACCTGGAGGACGTCATCCAGCAGCTCATCCGGCTGCCAGGCGTGGTGCGGACCCGGACCGAGGTGGCCCTGCGCGAACGGGTGCCGCACCGGCTGCTGCCGCTGGTCGAATCGCTGGGCCGGTCGGCGGCCGGCGGCCGCTGACGCCCGCCGGTCATGACGGGTCCGCGCGCCGGATATCCTGATCTTGCCGCGCGCCCTCAGGGCGGATCCGCCGGACCGGCCCTAGCCGCCCCGCCCGACGGAGGCGCCGCCGCGGCAGTCCGAACGGCCCCCGGTCCGGGCCGTGCGAGAGGCCCGCTATCGAGACAGGTGTGCACACGTGTTGGTTGCTGGTCGGTACCGGCTGATATCCGCCATCGGCCGGGGCGGCATGGGCGAGGTCTGGCGGGCCACCGACGAGGTGCTCGGCCGCTCCGTCGCCGTGAAGCTGCTGCTGGGCGAGCACGCCGACGAGTCGGCCACCGCCCGGTTCCGGCTGGAGGCCCAGACGGCCGCCCGGCTGAGCCATCCCCATCTGGTGGCCGTCTTCGACTTCGGGTCCTGGGAGGACCGGCTCTTCCTGGTGATGGAGCTGGTCGAGGGCCGCAGCCTGGCGGACGTGCTGCTGGCCCAGGAGCGGCTCGGACCCGAACAGGCCGCCCACATCGCCGGACAGGCCGCCGCCGGGCTGGCGGCGGCGCACCGCCAGGGCATCGTCCACCGCGACATCAAGCCCGGCAACCTCATGCTGGACGGCGAAGGCACCGTGAAGATCGGGGACTTCGGCATCGCGCAGTTCGTCGACGACCCGTCGGCCGCGCTGACGACGACCGGTCAGATCGTCGGCACGAGCCTCTACCTCGCCCCGGAACGCGCGCTCGGCCGCACGGCGGACGCCGCCTCCGACATGTACTCGCTGGGCTGCGTCATCTACCAACTGCTGCTCGGACAGCCGCCGTTCCGCTCGGACACCGCCACGGGCACCCTCTACCAGCACGTGGACACGCCGCCCGTACCGCTGCGCCGGCACGGCGTGGACGTCTCCGCCGCCTTCGACGCCTATCTGCTCGGCCTGCTCGCGAAGCAGCCGGAGGACCGGCCCGCCGCCCAGCAGGTCGCCGACTGGTTCCACAGCGACGCCTGGCGCGGCCGCGCCGAGC
>NZ_JAKRGC010000461.1 GCF_022347745.1 Streptomyces sp. OfavH-34-F | reverse complement strand
GCCGGCTCCGGAGTCCGCTTCCGCCGCTGCCACCACCGCCTGCGCCCGGCCGCCGCCTCGTCCTGCTCACGCAGCCGGCGCGCCACCATCCGCGCCCGCGCGGAGGGCTCCTTGGGCACCTGCCCCCCACCCTCTGCGGCCTCCCGCTGGAACGCCTCCCACTGCGCGTCGGATATCGCCCCCGACTCCGACCCTCCGCCGGGTCTGTCGTCGGGGTGCTCGGGGGGCGGGACTGTGCTCACGGACTTGCTCTTTCCACGGAAGGACGGGGTACGGGACGCCGCAGGGATCAGGCCATTGTTACCGGGCCGGGTCAGCCGGATATGCCCCCGGGGGTTCCTCGAAGCGGCCGTACGCATTCAGGCGCGTGCCCGCACCGCCCGGCCACGTGCCGTCGTCGGGCTCGAAGGCGATCCGTACTCACTACTGGCATCCGGGGACGACCGCGTCGTCGGCATGCGCAGTGAGGCGCTCAACTCCGCGTACGGCGCCGACGCCTCCATGATCCTCTTCGGCAACGCTCAAGGTCCGGCCCGGCACCCTGGAAGCGGCCGCCTCCCTCGGCGAGGGGGATCTCGGCCTCCCGGCCGGCAGCGACGGCGACGCGTTCGGAGCGGCGCTGCCGCACTGACGCGCACGCGTTAATCGGTCGTACGGACGAGCCCCCGCCCCTACAGTTTCCGGCCGGAGGCGGCGACGGTACGGGGGCGGAAGATCATGCGGACGCACTATCCACGGACCCCTCATCTCCCCTGGTCGCCCGGCGCCTCGTCCGACGATGTGCGGATGACGGATCTGGCGGCGCTCGCTGGGACCGAGGTCGTCGTCACCGAGAAGCTGGACGGGGAGAACACCACGCTGTACGCGGACGGGCTGCACGCCCGCTCGCTGGATTCGGCGCACCATCCCTCGCGTACGTGGGTGAAGGCCCTCCAGGCGCGCATCGGCCCCCGGGTTCCGCAGGGGTGGCGGATCTGCGGGGAGAACATGTTCGCCCGGCACTCCCTCGCGTACGACGCCCTGGAGAGCCATTTCTACGGGTTCTCCGTGTGGGACGGCGACCGGTGTCTGGGCTGGGACGAGACCGCGGGGTTCCTGCGCTCGCTGGGTATCCCCGTGCCGCCCGTGCTGTGGCGCGGGGTGTTCGACGCGAAGGCGCTGCGCGCGCTGAAGGTGGATACGGGGCGGCAGGAGGGGTACGTCGTGCGGCCGGCGGCGAGTTTCCCTGCGGCGGAGTTCGGCCGGGTCGTCGGGAAGTGGGTGCGGCCGGGGCACGTGGTGACCGGTACGCACTGGATGCACGCGGAGGTCGTCGAGAACGGGCTCGCCTCGGCGGCCGCGCTGTGGGCGGTACGGTCCGGAGCACCGATCGACGCGTCGGCGCTGGCGGCGGCGGTGGGCGCGGACCCGGCGCGCGCAGCCGGACCGGACGCGGGAGCCATCAGCGCACCCACCGCACCCGCACCGGACGCACCCGACGCCCCCGCCGCCCTCCGCACCGCCGACGCCCTCGACGCCCTCGGCCTCACCGGGGACCACCGCCTCGCCGGGGTCCTGGCCGCGCTGCTGCACACCACCCGCCGCACCGCCCTCGCCCCGCTCCTCACCGACCCCGTCGGCATGCCGCTCGCCCGCCGCGTCGCGGACCTCGTCGGGCTGTACCCGGCGCTCCACCGCCCCTACCCGGACGAGGACCGGCGCGCCGGGCTGGCCCGGATGGCGCTCGCCGCCGACCTGTCCGTACTGCACGCGCTGTCCGGCGCGCTGGCGGACACCCCCGGGGCCCGGGAGCAGGTCGAGTGGTCGGCCCTGCACGCGGAGGAGGTGCGGGAGCCCGAAGGGCTGGCCGAGGCGTTCACCGACCTCGGGCCCGAGGCCGCCGCTCGCTGCCTGGCGCAGGCCCGGGAGGCGTACGCGGCCGGGCGGATCTCCACCGCCTGGGAGGCGGTCGCCGCGACCTGGCGGTGGCGGTCCGGGGACTTCCCGCGCCTGGTGCAGCTGGCCGGTCCGTCCGGCAGCGGCAAGAGCACCTTCGGGCGCGGGCTGCCGGGCGTCGCCACGTACCTCTCGCTGGACGATCTCCGCGAGGCGCGGGGCTCGCGCGCCGACCAGGGCGCCAACGGGGACGTGCTGCGCGAGGGCCTGGACCGGCTGGACGCGGCCCTCGTCCCCGGCGCGACGGTGGTCTGGGACGCCACCTCGCTCAACCCGCACCAGCGCTCCCTGGTGCACGCGGTCGCCCACCGCCGGGACGCCCTGGTCACCCACGCCGTGGCCTGGATCGGCGAGGCGGAGCTGGCCGCACGCAACGGGCGCCGGGAGCATCCCGTACCGCCGCAGGTGCTGGCGTCGCAGCTGCACCGGTTCGTCCCGCCCTACCCCGGCCAGGCGCACCGCACCTGGTACATCGGCACCAGCGGAACCGTGGAGGACCGGGCCTGATGCGTACGAGCGAGGAGATCTACCACCGGGTCCGCTGGGACGCCCGTTTCGATCCGGCGCGCTTCGTGCTGGGCGTCGCGCAGCGCGGCCGGGAGCCGAAGCGGGTGCCGCTGGACCGGTTCACGCCGGGGGGCGAGATCCCCTGGCACCGGGTGCTGTTCTTCGAGGCGGACGGCGAGGTGGTGTGGGACCGGGCCACGGGCACGGACCGCGTCGACGCGACGGAGGCCGGCCGGATACGGGAGGCACGCCGCCTGCCGTCGCCGTACTTCACGGCTCGGACGCCGCACGCGTACTCCCCCGCGACCGGCACCTGGGAACCGGCGCCGGCAACCGGGCCGGGAGCCCCCGGCCCGTTGACGATCCTCACCTGGAACACCCTCTGGGACCGCTACGACAGCGACCGCATCGACACGGCCCGGCGCCGCCCCTTGCTGGCCGAGGCCCTGCGCGCGGCGGACGCGGACGTGATCGCGCTCCAGGAGGTGGAGCCCGCGCTGCTCACGCTGCTGCTGGGCTGCGACTGGGTACGGGCCCACTACACGCTCGCGACCGACCCCGCCGGGCACGACGTGCCGGACCACGGGCTGCTGCTGCTGAGCCGGCTGCCGGTGAGCGAGGCCGCGGTGCACGTCCTTGGCCCGCACAAGGCGGTCGCGGCGATTGCCGTGGAGACGGGCGACGGGCCGGTGACGGTCGCCGTCACCCACCTCAGCAGCGACCACTCCCCGGACGGGGCGGCCCGCCGGGACACCGAACTCGCCGACCTGGCCACGGGGTTGGCGGCGGTGGCGGGTGAGCTGGTGCTCGTGGGCGACTTCAACGACGGGGGTGACCGGCCGCAGTCGCGGCTCGCGATGACGGACGCGTGGACGGAGGTCCACGGCCCGGCCGACCGCACGCCCACCTTCGACCCGTCGGCCAACCCGCTGGCCGCGATCTCGTCCCTCTCGGGCCGGGTCTCCCGCCTGGACCGGGTCCTGCTGCGCACGGAGCGGCTGCGGGCGCGCGCGGCGACCCTGACGGGGGACCGTACGGGCCCCGGCGGGGTGTGGATCTCCGACCACTACGGGGTGCGGGTGGAGCTGGGCACGCCCTCCGTGGCGGCCGAGGAGGTCGCGGACCGGGTGGCGGCGGCCCTGCCGGGGGCGCGCGTGCACGTCGTGGGCTCCCGGCGCACGGGCTGCGCACGCCCCGGCGCGGACCTGGACCTGGTGGCGGCCCTCCCCGACCCTTCGGGCGTACGGGACCGGCTCGCCGCCGCGTTCCCGGAGGCGCGGGAGCTGCGCGAGGTGACGGGCGCCCGGGTGCCGGGGCTGCGGTGGTACGCGGACGGCCTGCGGGTGGACCTGGTCACCGTGGCGACGGGGCCCG
>NZ_JAKRGC010000460.1 GCF_022347745.1 Streptomyces sp. OfavH-34-F | reverse complement strand
CGGCGGACCGGGCCCGGTCGCCGCGATCCGGCCGCGCCCCTCAGCGCACGCCCGTCCAGGCCGGGTGGTGCGGGTCGTCGGTGCGCACCACCGCGTCCGCCCGGTCGGCGGGCGCCACCTCGTCCTCGTACCGGGCGAACGCCGGCAGGGTCCACCGTTCGTCCTCCGGGGTGCGGCGGCGCAGCGCGCCCGGGGAGAGCCGGAGGTGGACGGTGAGGTCGAAGGGGAACCAGTGGCCGAGGAGCAGCGGCCCGTGCAGGATCAGCACCCCGCCCTCGGGGAGCGGCCGGTACGGGCTGCGGGTGGCGCGGTCCGTCGCCGGGTTCCAGAGGTCGGGCAGCACCCGTCCGCTGCCGCCCGGCTCCAGGGGTGCGAACACTTCACGCCACAGCGCGGCGGTGTCGAACCAGCTGCCGAAGTAGGAGTCGGGGTCCTGCTTGCCGTACTCGAAGCGCAGGCTCGCCGGACGCAGGAAGCCGCCGGTGGCGACGGGGAGCACGGCCCGGCCGCGCAGCCGCAGCGCTTCGGCGAGCGAGGCGGCCAGGTCGCCGGGGCGGGCGGCCGGGGCGCCGTCGACGGCGATCTTCAGCCAGGGGCCGCCGTCGGCGGGCTCCCGCGCGTCGGTGTGCGCGGCGAGCGCGTCCGTCAGCCGTTCCCAGGTGATCGGTTCCCATCGCACGCGTCCATCATCGCGCGTCCCGCCCGGTGGTGTCCGGATGCCGGGAATCGGCCGCCGTCCGCGACCGGGGCCGGTTACGGTCGGCGCCATGGATCTCGCATTCGCCCGTGCGTTCGCCGCGCGGTGGCAGGACGACTGGAACTCCCATGACCTGGAACGCATACTGGCGCACTATCACGAGGACGTGACGTTCAGTTCGCCGATGATCGCGCGGTTCACCGGCGACCCGTCGGGGACCGTACGCGGCAAGGAGGCGCTGCGCGCGTACTGGTCGCGCGGGCTCGCGCTCATCCCGGACCTGGAGTTCGAGGTGGTGGACGTCCGGGCGAGCGTGGACACGCTGGTCATCGACTACCGCAACCAGATCGGCGGCCGGGTGTACGAGGTGCTGACCTTCCGGGACGGGCTGGTGAGCGCCGGTCTCGGCGCGTACGGCGAGACCGGCGCCCGCTGACCGCGACGGGCCGGCGCCCTGCGGGTGTCACTTCGCCGGTCCGCACACCACCGGGTCGGCGTCGTCGGAGAGTTCGCTGCCCTGCGGCAGCAGATAGGTCACCCAGAGCACGACGGGCTCGCTGCCCAGGTTGCGTCCGATGTGGCGGTGGTCCGCGCCCGACGGCTCGACGAAGGACGTGCCGGCGGGCGACACCTCGACGGCGCAGTCGTGCAGGGTGCGGGTGAGCGTCCCGGACTTGACGACGACGATCAGCTGGCCCTTGTGGGTGTGCCAGCCGGTGGAGCCGCCCGGGGCGATGGTGACGGTGCGGAAGGTGACGTCCGCCCGGCCCTTGGGCGCCTTCACCTTCAGCGGGCCGGGCGAGGTGCCCTTGGCGACCTCGGTGGCGACCACCCCGCTGCCGGGCGTGGCTCCGGCCGCGGTCGGTACGAAGGCGAGCGCGGCCACGCCCGCCGCGGTGACGAGCGCCCTGCCCAGCCGTCCCGCTCGTCCCCGCCGTCCCGCCCGTTCCCGCTGTCTCTCGGTCCTCATGTGTCTCTCCCGTCGTCGGGTGTCACGGACATCTCAAATGCCCGGACGCTACCCGGCACGGGACCGCGGGAATCACGGCTGCGGCATCCGGCCCCCTCCCCGGCGCCGTCAGTGGCCGCGCAGTTCCCTGGCCAGGGCGCCGTCGCCCGAGACCTCGATCCGGCCGTCCCCGACCGCCTCGGCAAGCGTCGGCTCGCCCCGTCCCAGCGCGAGGCACAGCTCCGCGTCGAGGGCGATGCGCGCGTCGGCGTGGTCGGCGGGCCCGTCCCCGTACACCGGCTCACCGGCCGTCACGTCCCCCGTACGGACGTGGAATTCACCCTCGTCCAGATGGACGTCGAGCACTCCGGTGGCGGCCGGGCCGCCCGGCCCCCGGAGGGCGCGCAGCAGGGGGAGCGCGAACCAGTGGGCCCGGACCGCGTCGGTGGGCCGCCGCTCGGCCAGCGCGGGGGCGCCCCACTCGGCGAGCGCGGCGAGGACCGGCAGCAGTCCGTGCCCCCGCGCGGTGAGCGCGTACACCGAGGCGGCGGCCGGGGGCGGGAGCCGGCGGCGGGTGACGAGGCCGCCCTGTTCCATGTCCTTGAGCCGGGAGGCCAGGACGTCCGTGCTGACGCCCGGCAGGTCGGCGTGGAGATCGGTGTAGCGGCGGGGACCGGCCAGCAGCTCACGGACGATCAGCAGGGTCCAGCGGTCACCGACCGCGTCCAGCGCGCGGGCACTGGCGCAGAACTGGTCGTAACTCCGGCGGCGGGCCGGGCGGGTTGCGGGCTGTCGCTGACGTGGCATGCGACGCAGTCTAGACATGTTGTTGGACTTTCCAAGCCCGAGCTTGGTAAAACCAAGTATCGCAATCGGGTCGGGGAGGCACCGCATGGAATTCCGCCAGTCCAGCAAGCTCAACGAGGTCTGTTACGAGATCCGGGGCCCCGTCATCGAGCACGCCAACGCCCTGGAGGAGGCGGGCCACAGCGTGCTGAGGCTCAACACGGGCAACCCGGCCCTCTTCGGCTTCGAGGCGCCGGAGGAGATCGTCCAGGACATGATCCGGATGCTTCCGCAGGCCCACGGCTACACGGACTCGCGCGGCATCCTGTCCGCCCGCCGCGCGGTGGCCCAGCGCTACCAGGCGATGGGCCTGACCGAGGTCGGCGTCGACGACATCTTCCTCGGCAACGGCGTCTCCGAGCTGATCTCGATGGCCGTCCAGGGGCTGCTGGAGGACGGCGACGAGGTGCTCATCCCGTCCCCGGACTACCCGCTGTGGACCGCCGTGACGACGCTGGCCGGCGGGAAGGCCGTGCACTACGCGTGCGACGAGGCGTCCGACTGGAACCCGGACATCGCCGACATGGCCTCGAAGATCACCGACCGCACCCGGGCCGTGGTGATCATCAACCCCAACAACCCGACCGGCGCCGTCTATCCGCGCGAGGTCCTGGAGGGCATCCTCGACCTGGCCCGGCGGCACGGCCTGATGGTGTTCGCCGACGAGATCTACGACCAGATCCTCTACGACGACGCCGAGCACCACAGCGTGGCGGTCCTCGCCCCGGACCTGGTCTGCCTCACCTTCAGCGGCCTCTCCAAGACGTACCGGGTGGCCGGGTTCCGCTCGGGCTGGATGGTCGTCTCGGGCCCCAGGCAGCATGCCCGCAGCTATCTGGAGGGCCTGACGATGCTCGCCTCCATGCGGCTGTGCCCCAACGCCCCCGCCCAGTACGCCATCCAGGCCGCGCTCGGCGGCCGGCAGTCGATCCGGGACCTGGTGGCGCCCGGGGGCAGGCTGCACGAGCAGCGCGACCGCGCCTGGCAGAAGCTGAACGAGATCCCCGGCGTCTCCTGCGTGAAACCGAAGGGCGCCCTGTACGCCTTCCCGCGCCTCGACCCGAAGGTCCACCCCGTCGCGGACGACGAGAAGTTCGTCCTGGACCTGCTGCTGCGCGAGAAGATCCAGGTCGTCCAGGGCACCGGCTTCAACTGGCCCCGCCCGGACCACTTCCGCATCCTGACCCTGCCCCACGCCGACGACCTGGAGGCCGCGATCAGCCGCATCGGCCGGTTCCTGGCGGGCTACCGGCAGTAGGGCGCGCGGGCCGCCCTCAGGACCGCGCCCGGCGCGGGCGCGCCAGCAGCCGGGCCGCCGCGTGCACCCCCACCACGGCGACCGGGAGGAACGCCAGGCCGGAGGCC
>NZ_JAKRGC010000045.1 GCF_022347745.1 Streptomyces sp. OfavH-34-F | reverse complement strand
AACCGGAGGCCAGGGCCCGGTCCGCCGGCCAGTCGGTCGCCGACCAGCCGGTCGCCGCCGACGCGGAAGTCACCGATGCCGCAGTCGCCGATGCGGACGGCGGCGCCCCGCCCTCCGTCCTGCTGGGCGGCGTACCGCTGGACGAGGTGGAGCGGTCCGTGGCGCGGGCCGCCGTGCTGGTCCAGGACAAGGACCCGGTGCTGCTTTCCGGCACCCTGCGCGAACTGCTCGACGTGCCGTCGTCCGGGCGGGTCGCGGCCGGCGAGGCCCTGTCCGCCGCGCAGTGCGACGACGTGCTGGCGGCGCTGGCCCAGGCGTCGCCGGACCCGGACTGCGAGCCGATGGACACCCGGATCACCGAACGCGGCCGGTCCCTGTCCGGCGGCCAGCGCCAGCGGCTCGCCCTGGCCCGGTCGCTGGTGGCGGACCCGGAGGTCCTCGTGCTGGACGAGCCCACCTCGGCGGTCGACACGCACACCGAGGCCCGGGTCGCCGCGGGCGTCAAGGAGCTGCGCGCGGACCGTACGACCGTCGCGTTCTCCTCCTCACCGCTGCTGCTCGACCTGGCCGACCGGGTGGCGCTGGTGGACGGGGGCACGGTCGTCGCGGTCGGCACGCACCGCGAACTGCTGCGCACCGAGGAGCGGTACCGGGCCGTCGTCGCCCGGGACACCGACGACGAGAAGGCGCCCGACGCCGCATCCGAGCGGAGCGCGGGCATCGGCACCCACCAGGAAGTCGAGGAACGGGCATGAGCGGCGTCCCCCCAACGCCCCGGAACCAGCCGGCCCACGAGCCACCGGCAAACGAACCACCGGTTCACGAGCCACCGGCCACCGAACCTGCGGCCCACAAACTTCCGACCGCCGAACCACCGGCCGCCGAACCACCGGCCGCAAACCCGGCGGCGGCTGCGCAGGGCCGGGAACCCCGGTCCTCCGCCCGCTACGCTCCCCGTCCGCCCGTCCATCAGCCCCCGTCCTACGACCCCGCGGCCCCCGAGACGGCCACCACCCTGCCCGTCGCCGGGCCCGTGACCGTGCGGGCGTACGTCGTGGAGCTGATGCGGCGCCACCGCAGGCCGTTCCTCGTGGTGACGCTGCTCAACACGCTGGCGGTGACGGCGTCCGTCGTGGGCCCGTACCTGCTGGGCGGCATCGTCGAGGACCTGTCCGACGGGGTCTCCGACCTGCATCTGGAGCGCACCGCCGCCGTCTTCGCGGTGGCGCTCGTCGTGCAGACGGTGGCCACCCGGATGATGCGGCTGCGCAGCGCCATGCTGGGCGAGGAGATGCTCGCCGATCTGCGCGAGGACTTCCTCGTGCGGTCGGTGCGGCTGCCGCCGGGCGTGCTGGAGCGGGCGGGCACGGGCGATCTGCTGTCCCGGATCACCACGGACATCGACCGGCTGGCCAACGCGATGCGCGAGGCCGTGCCGCAGTTGACGATCGGCGTGGTGTGGGTGGTCCTGCTCGTCGCCGCGCTCACCGTCACCGCTCCCCCGCTGGCCCTCGCGGTGCTCGTCGCGCTGCCCGTACTGCTGCTCGGCTGCCGCTGGTACTTCCGCCGGGCGCCCTCGGCGTACCGCTCGGAGGCCGCCGGTTACGCGTCCGTCGCGGCGCTGCTCGCGGAGACGGTGGACGCGGGGCGGACCGTGGAGGCGCACCGGCTGGGGGCGCGCCGGGTCGAGCTGTCGGACCTGCGTGTGCGGCAGTGGACCGCGTGGGAGCGGTACACGTTGTTCCTGCGCACGGTGCTCTTCCCGGTCGTCAACGTCACCTACGCGACGATCCTCGGCACGGTGCTGCTGCTGGGCGGCTGGTTCGTCATCGAGGGGTGGCTCACGGTCGGGCAGCTCACCATGGGGGCGCTGCTCGCCCAGATGATGGTGGACCCGATCGGGCTGATCCTGCGCTGGTACGACGAGTTGCAGGTGGCCCAGGTGTCGCTGGCGCGGCTGGTGGGCGTGCGGGAGATCGAGCCGGACGCGGGGGACGCCTCGGTGGTCCCGGACGGCCGGGACGTGCGGGCGGACGACGTGCGCTTCGGGTACGTGGACGGGGTGGACGTGCTGCACCGGGTGTCCCTGGACGTGGCGCCGGGTACGCGGCTGGCGCTGGTCGGGCCGTCCGGTGCGGGCAAGTCGACGCTCGGCCGGCTGCTGGCGGGGATCTACGCGCCGCGGGCCGGTGAGGTGACGCTGGGCGGTGCGCGGCTGTCGCGGATGTCGACGGAGCGGGTGCGGTCGCATGTGGCGCTGGTCAACCAGGAGCACCACGTGTTCGTCGGCTCGCTGCGGGACAACCTGCTGCTGGCGCGGGCGGACGCGCAGGACGCGGAGCTGTGGGCATCGCTGGCCGCGGTGGACGCGGACGGCTGGGCGCGGGCGCTGGAGGACGGGCTCGACGCGGAGGTCGGTTCCGGGGGCCTGGTGATCACTCCGGCGCAGGCCCAGCAGATCGCGCTGGCCCGGCTGGTGCTGGCCGATCCGCACACCCTGGTGCTGGACGAGGCGACGTCGCTGCTCGATCCGCGGGCGGCGCGGAACCTGGAGCAGTCGCTGGCCCGGGTGCTGGACGGCCGTACGGTGGTGGCGATCGCCCACCGGCTGCACACCGCGCACGACGCGGATGTGATCGCGGTGGTCGAGCGGGGCCGGATCAGTGAGCTGGGCAGCCATGACGAGCTGGTGGCGGCGGACGGGGCGTACGCGGCGCTCTGGCGCTCCTGGCACGGCTGACGGTGATCCCGGGGGGGCGGCCGGTGCGCCTCCCCCGGCCCGTCGCCCCACCGCCCCGCCGCCGTCCGGGGCGGCCGGTCCGGGAGCGTCAGATGACGTTCAGCGCGGCGGCCGCGCCGACTCCCCCGAGGATCATGAAGACCGGCATCAGCACCTTGATCTCCACCCAGCTGCCGGCCCTGAAGCGCATGGCCTTCGGCGGGCCGACCGGGTACCAGCGCTTGCGGCCGATCGGGATGGGCCACAGGATCGGGCAGCCGGAGACGGTGAGCGCGTCGCCGATGTCGTGGACGAGGGCGCCGAGCACGATGGGCAGCCCGAGCCAGAGGTATTCCTGGCCCGGGTCGCTGAACAGCCAGTCCGCGCCGTTGCCGGGCTTGTCGAGGAAGCCGGCGAGAATCCAGGCGCTGGTCGCCCCCAGCAGCCACACCAGGACGTCGCTGGAGACGCGGGCGGCCCGCCACAGCAGCCCCTCGACGGCGAGGACGAGGTGGACGAAGAGGATGGCGAGGACCGCCCAGCGGCCTCCGGTGATCGCCAGGGCGGAGGCGCCGGCCCCGATCAGGACGGCCCACACCCAGGTGTGGGTGAGGGTGCGGTGGCCGCCGTTGCGGTTCGAGTCGCCGCGCAGGCGGGTGGCCTTGTAGACGGCGTGCGAGAGCTTGTCGACGACCTCGCACACCGTGCGCGAGACGGGTCCGAAGGCGCGGGAGATGGTCGCCGACTTGTGGTCGAGGTCGGGGGCGAGAGCGGCACCGGCGCTGATGAGCGCCCCGACGACGAGGACGGGCCAGGGCATGGTGTGGCCGGCCGCGGCCGCCGCGGCGCCCACCCCCAGCCAGGCCGCCGCTCCTGACAGCGAGTGTGCCGGTCCCATCATGGTTGTCGAGCCCCCCGTAGGTGTCGCCGAGCGCACCCGCCGGTGGCCGGGCACGCGCTCCGGCCACTGCCGTTGCGGTGCGGCCGAGTTGAGAGGGCAGCGTATCGTCCGTGATCTTCGGGTCGCCGTCCGGTTCCCTCCCCGGGGCGGAAGACAGGCAAGATGGGGGCGTGACCCTTATCGATCAGCTCCCCCCGACCGACGATCCCGACGCTCTCTTCGAGGCCTTCTCGTCCTGGACCGAGACGCAGGGGATCACCCTCTATCCCGCTCAGGAGGAGGCGCTGATCGAGGTGGTGTCCGGGGCCAACGTGATCCTCTCCACGCCCACCGGCTCCGGAAAGAGCCTGGTCGCGGCGGGTGCGCACTTCACGGCCCTGGCGCAGGACAAGGTCACTTTCTACACCGCGCCGATCAAGGCACTGGTGTCGGAGAAGTTCTTCGACCTGTGCAAGCTGTTCGGTACGGAGAACGTCGGCATGCTCACCGGGGACGCCTCGGTCAACGCCGACGCCCCGGTGATCTGCTGCACCGCCGAGGTGCTGGCCTCGATCGCGCTGCGTGACGGGAAGTACGCGGACATCGGCCAGGTCGTGATGGACGAGTTCCACTTCTACGCGGAGCCGGACCGGGGCTGGGCCTGGCAGATCCCGCTGCTCGAACTGCCGCAGGCGCAGTTCGTCCTGATGTCGGCGACCCTCGGCGACGTCCGGATGTTCGAGGAGGACCTGACGCGGCGCACCGGCCGTCCGACGTCGGTGATCCGGTCGGCGACGCGTCCGGTGCCGCTGAGTTACGAGTACCGGCTGACGCCGATCACGGAGACGCTGACGGAACTGCTGGAGACCCGGCAGTCGCCGGTGTACATCGTGCACTTCACGCAGGCGGCGGCGGTGGAGCGGGCGCAGTCGCTGATGAGCATCAACATGTGCAGCAAGGAGGAGAAGGAGAAGATCGCCGATCTGATCGGCAACTTCCGCTTCACCACCAAGTTCGGCCAGAACCTCTCCCGCTATGTGCGGCACGGCATCGGGGTGCACCACGCGGGGATGCTGCCGAAGTACCGCAGGCTGGTGGAGAAGCTGGCGCAGGCGGGGCTGCTGAAGGTGATCTGCGGGACGGACACGCTGGGCGTCGGCGTCAACGTGCCGATCCGCACGGTGCTGTTCACCGCGCTCACCAAGTACGACGGCACGCGGGTGCGGACCCTGCGGGCGCGCGAGTTCCACCAGATCGCGGGCCGGGCCGGCCGGGCGGGCTTCGACACGGCGGGCTTCGTCGTCGCGCAGGCCCCCGAGCACGTCATCGAGAACGAGAAGGCGGTCAAGAAGGCCGGGGACGACCCGAAGAAGAAGCGGAAGGTCGTCCGCAAGAAGGCCCCCGAGGGCTTCGTGGCCTGGTCGGAGAGCACGTTCGACAAGCTGATCCAGTCCGATCCGGAGCCGCTGACCTCGCGCTTCCGGGTGACGCACACGATGCTGCTGTCCGTGATCGCCCGGCCGGGCAACGCCTTCGAGGCGATGCGGCGGCTGCTGGAGGACAACCACGAGCCGCGCCGGGCGCAGCTGCGGCACATCCGCCGGGCCATCGCGATCTACCGGTCGCTGCTGGACGGCGGTGTGGTGGAGCGGCTCGACGAGCCGGACGCGGAGGGGCGCATCGTGCGGCTGACCGTGGACCTCCAGCAGGACTTCGCGCTGAACCAGCCGCTGTCCACGTTCGCGCTGGCGGCGTTCGAGCTGCTGGACCCGGACTCGCCGTCGTACGCGCTGGACATGGTGTCGGTGGTGGAGTCGACGCTGGACGATCCGCGCCAGATCCTGGCCGCGCAGCAGAACAAGGCGCGCGGTGAGGCGGTCGGGCAGATGAAGGCCGACGGCATCGAGTACGAGGAGCGGATGGAGCTGCTCCAGGAGGTGACGTACCCGAAACCGCTGAGCGAGCTGCTGTGGCACGCGTACGACGTCTACCGGCGCAGCCACCCGTGGGTGGGCGACCATCCGGTGTCGCCGAAGTCGGTGATCCGGGACATGTACGAACGCGCCATGACGTTCACGGAGTTCACCTCGAACTACGAGCTGGCGCGTACCGAGGGCATCGTGCTGCGGTATCTGGCGAGCGCGTACAAGGCGCTGGAGCACACGATTCCGGACGATCTGAAGTCGGAGGACCTGGAGGACCTGATCGCCTGGCTGGGCGAGATGGTGCGTCAGGTGGACTCCAGTCTGCTGGACGAGTGGGAGCAGCTGGCCAATCCGGAGGTGGAGACGGCCGAGCAGGCGCAGGAGCGGGCGGACGAGGTCAAGCCGGTCACGGCGAACGCCCGCGCGTTCCGGGTGCTGGTGCGCAACGCGATGTTCCGCCGGGTGGAGCTGGCCGCGCTGGACCGGGTGCGGGAGCTGGGCGAGCTGGACGCCGACGCGGGCTGGGACGAGGACGCGTGGGGCGAGGCGATGGACGCGTACTGGGACGAGTACGAGGAGCTGGGCACCGGTCCGGACGCGCGCGGCCCGAAGCTGCTGAAGATCGACGAGGACGCGGAGCACGGGCTGTGGCGGGTGCGGCAGACGTTCGCCGACCCGAACGGCGACCACGACTGGGGCATCAGCGCGGAGGTGGACCTCGCCGCGTCCGACGAGGAGGGCCGGGCGGTCCTGCGGGTCACGTCCGTGGGCCAGTTGTGAGCGCGGAGGACGACGGCATGACGAATCCGGCCGAGCGCCTGGTCGATCTGCTCGACCTGGAACGCATCGAGGTGAACATCTTCCGGGGCCGCAGCCCCGACGAGTCCCTGCAGCGGGTCTTCGGCGGCCAGGTGGCCGGCCAGGCGCTGGTGGCGGCGGGCCGGACCACGGACGGGGACCGGCCGGTGCACTCGCTGCACGCGTACTTCCTGCGGCCGGGCCGTCCCGGCGTGCCGATCGTGTACGACGTGGAGCGGGTCCGGGACGGCCGGTCGTTCACGACCCGCCGGGTGACGGCGGTGCAGCAGGGCCGGACGATCTTCAATCTGACGGCGTCGTTCCACCGGCCGGAGGAGGCGGGGTTCGAGCACCAGTTGCCGCCGGCCCGGGTGGTGCCGGACCCGGAGGAGCTGCCGACGGTCGCCGAGGAGGTGCGCGAGCATCTGGGCGGTCTGCCGGAGGCGCTGGAGCGGATGGCGCGGCGCCAGCCGTTCGACATCCGGTACGTGGACCGGCTGCGCTGGACGCGCGAGGAGATCCAGGACGCGGACCCGCGCAGCGCGGTGTGGATGCGTGCGGTGGGCCCGCTGGGCGACGATCCGCTGGTGCACACGTGCGCGCTGACGTACGCGAGCGACATGACGCTCCTGGACGCCGTCCGTATCCCGGTGGAGCCGCTGTGGGGGCCGCGCGGCTATGATCTCGCCTCCCTCGATCACGCGATGTGGTTCCACCGGCCGTTCCGGGCGGACGAGTGGTTCCTGTACGACCAGGAGTCGCCGGTGGCGACGGGCGGGCGGGGTCTGGCGCGCGGCCGGATCTACGACCGGGCAGGGAATCTGCTGGTGTCGGTGGTGCAGGAGGGCCTGTTCCGGCGGCTGGACGGCGCCCCCTCGGCGTAACGGCCCGGTGCGGCCGCCCGGGGTCGGTGGGCGCCGGGGGCTGTCCCACTGGTCCGTCCGGGCGATCCCTCCGGCCGAGTACGGCGTACGGCGCGAGCCCTGGCGTGCGTGCCGGGCGGGGGCGCGGAAGGTGGTCGCGCGCGCTGTGTGCGGGCCCGTCCGGCGTCCGGGGGCGCGGCTGAGGAGGCGGGCCGATGACGGCGGATCAGGTGTACGCGGGGCTCGGGCTGATCGTGGTGCTGGCGGTCGGTTCGCAGGTGCTGGCGAGCCGGCTGCGGGTGCCGGCGCTGCTGGTGCTGCTGCCCGCCGGGTTCCTCGCCGGGGCGCTCACCGACGACGTCGATCCGCAGCGGCTGCTGGGGTCCGCCTTCTCGCCGCTGGTGTCGCTCGCGGTGGCGGTGATCCTGTACGACGCCGGGCTCGGCCTGGACCTGAAGCGGCTGCGGGGCCACAACCGGCGGGTGGTGATCCGGCTGCTGTGGCTGGGGGTGCTGCTGACGGTGGTGTCCGCCGCGCTGTTCGCCGTACCGGTGCTGGACATGTCGGCGCAGGCGGCGGTCATGCTGGCCGCGATCCTCGTGGTGTCGGGACCGACCGTCGTGGGGCCGCTGCTCGACTTCGTACGGCCCGCCGAACGGCTGCGGCGCATCCTCGTCTGGGAGGGTTCGCTGATCGACCCGGTCGGCGGGATTCTGGGCGCGCTCGTCTTCCACGGGGTCCTGGCGGGCAACCGGCCGGGGTTCGGCAGCGGGCTCGTCCACTTCCTGGCCAGTGCGGCGCTCGGCGTGGCGGCGGGGGCGGCCGGGGCGGCGGTGCTGTGGCTGATGCTGGGGCGGGTGCGGCTCAGTGAGGAGCTGGCGACGTCGGTGCAGCTGGCCGCGGTGATCGGGGTGGCCGCGGGCTGCGACGCGCTGCGCGACGACACGGGGCTGATCGCGGCCGTCGTCATGGGGATGGCCATGGCGAACCTGCCGGGGCTGGACCTGCCCGTGCGCCGGCCGTTCTTCGAGACGCTGGTCTCCCTGGTCATCGGGCTGTTGTTCGTCTCCATCTCGGCGACGGTGACCCCGGCGTCGCTGCGGCACGTGGTGCTGCCGTCGCTCGCGCTGGTCGCCCTGCTGGTGCTGGTCACCCGGCCGCTGGTCGCGCATCTGGCGGCGCTGGGCACCGATGTGCCGGGCCGGGAGAGGTGGTTCATCGGCTGGATGGCCCCCCGCGGCATCGTCGCCGCGGCCACCGCCTCCACGTTCTCCGCCGAACTCGCCGACCACCATGTCGCCGGGGCCGCGCGCATCCTGCCCGCCACCTTCGTGGTGATCGTGGCGACGGTGACGCTCTACGGGCTGACGGCGTTCCCGGTGGCCCGGCGGCTCGGGGTGCTGCGGCCCGCCCGGTCCCGGCCGTTGCTGGTGGGCGGGGCGCCCTGGGTGGTGGACGCGGCGTGCGCCCTGCGGGCGGCCGGGGTCGATGTGCTGATGTGGGCGGGGGCACAGGAGGAGCGGGCGCGGATCGAGGCGGCCGGTCTGCCGCTGGCCCCCGGCGAGCTGTTCGCCGCGGCCACCGGGGCGGGCGCCGAGCTGGAGGGCATCACCTCGGTGCTGCTGCTCACCGGCGAGGACGACTTCAACGCGCTGGCGTCGGTCACGCTGCGGGACAGCGTCGAGGGGCTGGTGGGCCGGCTGGCCCCGCAGTCCGGCGACCACGGGGTGCCGGGCCGGTCCGCCGGGGGCGACGCCCTGTTCGGTCCGGGGCTGTCCGGGGCGGAGATCGCGGCGAAGTACCGGGCCGGGGCCCGGGTGGAGACGCGGACGGCGGACGGGCCGCTGCCGGAGGGCGTGCGGGTGCTGTTCGCGGTGGGGGTGGAGGGCCGGCTGGAGGTGGTGACGGACGGCGATCGCCCGGAGCCGGCTCCGGGCGACACGCTCGTGGTTCTCGCGGAGGCGTGAGGTGGTGGGTCGCCCCCGCGTTCGTCAGGCCTTCGCGGAACGGTCCGGGCTCGCGCAGAGCGCCCAGATGATGAAGACGTCGATGGCGATGAGCACGATGGACCAGAGCGGGTAGTACGGCAGCCACAGGAAGTTGGCGAGGGCGCCGAGCCCGGCCAGGATCACGCCCACGACCCGGGCCCACAGGGCCCCGCCGAACAGGGCGAAGCCGGCCAGGACGATGACGATGCCGACGATGAGGTGGACCCAGCCCCAGCCCGTCAGGCTGAACTGGAAGACGTAGTTGCGGGTGGCGATGAACACGTCGTCCTCGGCGATGGCGGAGATGCCCTGGAAGATCGCCATCACGCCGCCGAAGATCATCAGGACCGCGGCGAACACGGTCCATCCGGTACGGACCGGATGTGTTCCGCCGGTGCCGGGTGCTGCCGCTGGTGCGCTGCCGGTGCTGGCCATGTGCGGGCCTCCTTAGCTGGCACGGCCGCCCGGCGGAAGCAGGTTCGGAGCCGGGCATTCCGTTTCCAGCGTGGCACGGGCGGGCCGGTCCGGCAGCGCGGCGGGCAGGGGCCGGGGTGGCGGCCCCTGCCCGGGGGCCGGAGGTTATGATCACGCACCCGTGGAAGGACCGCCCATGACCGAGATCGCCCCCGTGTCCGGCCCCGAGCTGGTCACCTACGCCGATGAGCTGGCCGCGCTGCTGGTGGAGACCGTGGACGGCGGCGCGTCCGTCGGATTCCTGGCTCCCCTGGACCGGGGCGCGGCCGCCGCGTGGTGGCGCGCGCGGGCGGCGGCCGTGGAGGCGGGCGGGCTGCGGGTGTGGCTCGCCCGTGACGGCGAGCGCGTCGCGGGCACGATCGGCCTGGTCCGCTCGCCGCTGCCCAACGCCCGGCACCGCGCGGAGGTGACCAAGCTGATGATCCGCCCCTCGGCGCGCGGCCGGGGCCTGGGCCGGGAACTGCTGGCCGCGGTGGAGCGCGCGGCGGCCGACGACGGCGTCACGCTGCTCGTCCTGGACACCGAGAGCGGCAGCCCGGCGGAGCGGCTGTACCGGGCCGCGGGCTGGACGGAGTGCGGCTCGGTCCCGGACTACGCGGCCGACCCGGCCGGGGTCCTGAAACCGACGACCTTCTACTACAAGGCGGTCGGCGTCATGCCGGAGCCCCTGGGGTAGGAATGGCGCGGGAAGACATGAACGAGGAGACACCGATGACCCTGTACGACATCCCGCTGCACACCCTCACCGGCGAGCCGACCAGCCTGGGCGCCTACCGCGACCGGGCGGTGCTGGTGGTGAACGTCGCGTCCAAGTGCGGGCTGACCCCGCAGTACGCCGGGCTCGAACGGCTCCAGAAGGAGTACGGGGACCGCGGTCTGACCGTGCTCGGCGTGCCGTGCAACCAGTTCGCCGGCCAGGAGCCTGGCAGCCCGGAGGAGATCGGCACGTTCTGCTCGGCGACGTACGGGGTGACCTTCCCGATGCTGGAGAAGACCGAGGTCAACGGAGCGGGCCGACACCCCCTCTACGCGGAGCTGACCCGCCTCGCGGACAGCTCCGGCGAGGCCGGGGACGTCCAGTGGAACTTCGAGAAGTTCCTGCTCTCCCCGTCGGGCGAGCCGGTCGCCCGGTTCCGCCCCCGCACGGAACCGGGTGACCCGGAGCTGCTGGCCGCGATCGAGGCCCAGCTGCCCGCCTGAGCGGCGCCGCCGGGCCCCGGTCGGGTCAGCGGATGGGCATACCGGAGAGGGTGCGGGCGATGACCAGGCGCTGGATCTCGCTCGTGCCCTCGAAGATGGTGTAGATCGCGGCGTCCCGGTGCATGCGCTCGACCGGGTACTCACGGGTGTAGCCGTTGCCGCCGAGGATCTGGATGGCCTGCGCGGTGACCTTCTTGGCGGTCTCGCTCGCGTACAGCTTGGACATGGAGCCCTCGGCGGACTCGAACGGCTTGCCCGTGGTGGCCATCCAGGAGGCGCGCCAGACCAGCAGCCGCGCCGCGTCGATCTGCGTGCGCATGTCGGCGAGCTGGAAGGCGACGCCCTGGTTGTCGATGATGGGGCGGCCGAACTGGGTCCGCGTCTTCGCGTAGTCCAGCGCCACCTCGTACGCCGCGCGGGCGGTGCCGACGGCCATGGCACCCACGGCCGGGCGGGACGCCTCGAAGGTGGCCATCGCCGCGTTCTTCACGCGCTCGCCGCCCGAAGCGGCACGCTCGCGGGCCCGGGCGAGGCGCTGGTCGAGCTTCTCCTTGCCGCCGAGCAGGCAGTGGCCCGGTATCCGCACGTCCTCCAGGACGACCTCGGCGGTGTGCGAGGCGCGGATGCCGTGCTTCTTGAACTTCTGGCCCTGGGAGAGACCCGGGGTGTTCGGCGGGACGATGAACGAGGCGTGGCCCTTGGAGCCCAGCTCCGGGTCGACGACCGCGACGACGACGTGGACGTTGGCGATGCCGCCGTTGGTCGCCCAGGTCTTGGTGCCGTTGAGCACCCACTCGTCCTTGGCCTGGTCGTAGACCGCGCGGGTGCGCATCGAGGCGACGTCGGAGCCGGCGTCGGGCTCGGAGGAGCAGAAGGCGGCGACCTTCACGTCGTCGGCGTCGCCGTACATCTGCGGGATCCAGGTGCCGATCTGCTCCTCGGTGCCGTTGGCGAGGACGCCCACGGCCGCCAGGCCCGTACCGACGATCGACAGGGCGATGCCGGCGTCGCCCCAGAACAGCTCCTCCATGGCCATGGGGATGCCGAGGCCCGTAGGATCGAAGAACTGCTGGGCGTAGAAGTCGAGGGAGTAGATCCCGACCTTCGCCGCTTCCTGGATGACGGGCCAGGGCGTTTCCTCACGCTCGTCCCACTCCGCGGCGGCCGGACGGATCACGTCCGCGGCGAACCCGTGGAGCCAGTCACGGACCTGCTTCTGGTCGTCGTTGAGCTCGAGCGTGAACTCGGCCATGTTCCCCTCCACGTGCTGCCTCGAAACGCGTCGTTACTTGCGGTAACAACAGTCTGTTACCGGTAAGTAGCCTCTGTCAACCACGTGATACGTCATGAGACGCCGTCCGCACCGCACCGGGCGGGGTGTTACTTTGCGCAGGCAGGACGGACAGGCACGGTCAGGGGTGGGAGAGACGACATGGAGACCACACGACAGGCCGAGCGCCAGCGGACCACGGCCGCGCGCCGCCGTCGGGAGCTGCTGGACGCCGCCGACCGGGTGGTGCTCAGGGACGGCCCCGGCGCCTCGATGAACGCGATCGCCGCCGAGGCGGGCATCACCAAGCCGATCCTCTACCGGCACTTCGGCGACAAGGGCGGGCTGTACCGCGCCCTCGCCAAGCGGCACACCGACGCCCTGCTGAGCGCCCTGCGCGCCGCGCTCGACGCCCCCGCCGACCGGCGCGCCCGGGTCGAGTCCACCCTCGACACCTATCTCGCGGCGATCGAGGCCCGCCCGCAGGTCTACCGCTTCCTGATGCACCCGTCCGACGACGCGACCCCGTCACCCGAGCAGGGCTTCGACGTGGGCCGGCACTCCGCGCCGCTGCTGCGCCGGCTGGGCGAGGAGCTGGCCGCGGTCATCGCGGAGCGGGTGGACCTCGGCCCGGACAGCGAGGCGACGGCCCGGGTCTGGGCCCACGGCATCGTCGGCATGATGCACGCGGCGGGCGACTGGTGGCTCGGCGAGCGCCCGTGCCCGCGGGAGCAGCTGGTGCGCATCCTGGCCGATCTCCTGTGGGGCCGGCTGGCCGCCGCGAGCGACCGGGCGGACGGCCCCGGCTTCTGAACCGGAGCGGGCACGCCGGAGCTGAAGCCGAAACAGGAGCTGGAGCGGGAGCCGGAGCGGGCGCCGGACCCGACTCTGCGGCGGGCCGCCGGGCCCCGGCCGCGACAGGTCAGTCCGTGCGGCTCCACGGCGCCCGGCGGGCCGCGCGCAGGACGCGGGCGCGGCGCAGGCCGGTCAGCCGGTCGGTGTAGACCCGCCCGTCGAGGTGGTCGCACTCGTGCTGGAGGCAGCGGGCGAAGAAGCCGGTGCCGTCGATCCGGACCGGCTCGCCCGTCACCGTGACGCCCTCGACCACCGCGTGGTCGAAGCGCGGGGTGCCCGCCTCCAGGCCCGGCAGCGAGAGGCAGCCCTCGGGGCCGCGCACGGTGACCCCGTCGGCCGCCACCAGGACCGGGTTGACCACATGGCCGAGGTGGCGCACGTCCTCGTCGTCGGGGCAGTCGTAGACGAACACCCGCGAGGGCACCCCGATCTGATTGGCGGCCAGCCCGACGCCCCGCGCCTCGTACATCGTGGCGAACATGTCCTCGACGAGCCGGGCGAGCGGGGGGCCGAACTCCGTGACCGGTTCGCAGGCCGCGTGCAGGACCGGGTCACCGAGCAGGCTCATGGTGCGGACGATTCCGGAGCTGCCGGGGATCGGGCGGTTGCGCATGGCGGTCATCGTACGTTCTGCCCGGCGGCCGCACGGATGCACGCAACCATCGTTCACATTCTTGACCAACACATATATCCATGAATATTGACGCGTCCATGGCCAGACTCTACGGTCGATGGAAAGCGCTTGCACACCCCGGCGCCCGATCCGTTCACCGGCCCCTCACAGCCGCTCCCCCACTCCCCCCACTGGAGTCGCAGATGCAGATCAAACCCGTCCTCGCCTGTGCCGGCCTGCTGGCCGGTTCGCTCGCCGCCCTCTCCGGCACCGCCGCGCAGGCCACCCCCACCCCCCGCGCCGCCTCCGCAGCGGCGGCCGCCGCCCTGTACGTGGCGCCGGACGGCTCGGCCGACGCCGCCGGCACGGAGTCGGACCCCACCACGCTGGCTTCGGCGATCGGCCGGGTGGGCTCCGGCGGCACGATCTACCTGCGCGGCGGCACGTACCACTACGGGCAGACGGTCACCGTGCCGCCGGGCAACGACGGCACCTCGGGCGCCCGCACCACCATGGCCGCCTATCCCGGCGAGCGCCCGGTGCTCAATTTCTCGGCGATGGCCGAGGACCCGGCCAACCGGGGCCTCGCGGTCAACGGCGACTACTGGCACATCGACGGCCTCACCGTCGAGCACGCGGGCGACAACGGCATCTTCGTCGGCGGCAGCCACAACGTCATCGAGCACGTCGTGACCCGGTTCAACCACGACTCGGGGCTGCAGATCTCCCGCATCTCCTCCAGCACCCCCCACGACGCGTGGCCCTCAAACAACCTGGTGCTCAGCTCCGAGTCGCACGACAACGCCGACTCGGACGGCGAGGACGCCGACGGGTTCGCCGCCAAGCTCACGGCGGGCCCCGGCAACGTCTTCCGCTACACCGTCTCGCACCACAACATCGACGACGGCTGGGACCTCTACACCAAGACGGAGACCGGACCCATCGGCCCGGTGACGATCGAGGACTCCCTCAGCTACGACAACGGCACCCTCTCGGACGGGACCGTGAACAAGGACGGCGACCGCAACGGCTTCAAGCTCGGCGGCGACGGCATCAAGGTGAACCACGTCGTGCGGCGCAACATCGCCTACCACAACGGGCACCACGGCTTCACCTACAACAGCAACCCCGGTTCGATGTCGGTCTCCGGCAACGTCGGCATCGACAACGAGGAGCGCAACTTCTCCTTCGACAAGGGCACCTCGGTGTTCCGGGACAACACCTCCTGCCGCGACGGCGACGGCTCCAACGACAAGACCGTCGGCGACGCGGACGGGTCCAACCAGTTCTGGACCGGGTCGAACGGCTCCCGCTGCTCCGCGTACGGGGGCGGGCTCGACTGGTCGTTCGCCCCGGACGGCCGGCTGGTCGTCTCCTTCGGCGGCACGGTGGTCACGCCGTAGGCCGGGCGCGGTGCCGGGGGCGGGCGGCCCCCGGCACCGCCGCGCTCACTCCTCCCGCAGGCTCGTGACCAGATCGCGCGGCAGGCCGTGGGTGTCGTGGAGGTAGCGCAGGTCCTCCTCGGTCAGCGGCCCGCGGAACCGGGGCCGGGCCAGTACCCGCCGCCCGCGGTCCAGGAGCCGGACGAACCTGCGCTCCTCCTCGGCCAGCACCCCCAGCACCTCGCCGGGGCCGGTGTCCTGCCGGAAGCGGTCCAGGGTGTGCCGGACCAGCTCCGGCGGCAGGTCCCGCAGGGTGCGCGAGGGGTCGTCGCGGCGCAGCACCGTCAGCGCCCTGCGCAGCAGGCGGCGCAGTACGTACCCGCGCCCGGTGGCGGCCGGGCGCACCCCGTCGCCGAGAATGACGACGGCGGAGCGCAGGTGGTCGCAGACCAGCCGCAGCGAGGGTTCGTCCAGCGGCCACAGGGGCGGTACGAGCCGGCGCCACGGGTCGAAGACGTCGCACTCGAACACCGACCGCCTGCCCTGGAGCAGCGAGGCCAGCCGTTCCAGGCCGAGCCCGGTGTCGACATTGCGCCGCGGCAGGGGCACCAGCGATCCGTCGCCGAGCCTGCGGTGGCTCATCGTGACGTGGTTCCACACCTCCACCCAGCGGTCGTCCCGCGTCGGCGTGGAGAGCGGCGGGCCCTCGCCGCTCCACAGGAAGATCTCCGAGTCCGGACCGCACGGCCCGACCGGCCCGTTGGACCACCAGTTGTCCTCGACGGTCCCCTCCACGGGCACGCCGAGGTCCTGCCACACCCGCAGCGAGGCGGTGTCCGGTTCGGTGCGGTCGTCCCCGGCGTACACGGTGGCGTGCAGCCGTCCCGGGTCGACGCCCAGGCCCTCGGTGAGCAGCCCGTATCCCCACTCCAGGCTCTGCGGGCCCTCGTAGTCGCCGAGCGACCAGCTGCCGAGCATCTCGAAGACGGTCAGATGCGTGGCGTCGCCGACCTCGTCCAGGTCGGTGGTCCGCAGGCAGCGCTGCCGGCCGGCCAGCCGGCTCCCGAGCGGGTGCGGGCGGCCCTCCAGGTACGGGGTGAGGGGATGCATGCCGGAGGTGGTGAAGAGCACGGGGTCGCCGGGCGGCGGCAGCAGCGTGGACCCGGTGATGCGGCGGTGGCCGCGCTCCTCGAAGTACTCCAGGAAGGTACGGGCCAGGTGTTCGGTGTCGGTGTGCACGGGGATCGGCTCCTTCGCGTGAGCGCGGGAGGCGCCGGAGAACGGGACCACCCGGTCACCCGGCCGCGGGCTGGAAGGCCGCGGCACCACCGGCGGACCGTTTCCGGTCGCCGGGGGAAGGGAAGGTCAGACGGCGGCAACCGGCGAGCGGGGCGCTCGCGCGGTGGCGGTGGTGGTGATGCCGTTGACGTCCATGGGCCGACGGTAACGCGCTGCGGTCCGGCCGCGCACCGTGATTTCCGCTGCCGGACGGTGCCGCCGTACGGTCACCGCGCCGGACATCGATAGGCTGGGCGGCGGACCGATGCAAGGAGGATCTAGGACGATGGCAGGCAACACGGAGCCGTTGTCGCCGCGGGCCAGGCTGGCCGTGACGGCGGGCAAGGCCGCTGCGGCGGTGTCGCGGGCGGCCGGGCGGGGCAGCGGATCGGTGATCGGCGGCCGGGTGGCGCTCAAGCTCGACCCCGACCTGCTGGGGCGGCTGGCGCAGCACCTGGACGTGATCCTCGTGTCGGCGACGAACGGCAAGACGACCACCACCCGGCTGATCGCCGAGGCGCTGCGGGCCGCGGGCCCGGTCGTGTCGAACGCGCTGGGCGCCAACATGCCCGCCGGGATCACGTCGGCGCTGGCCGGCGGCTCGGACGCGCAGTACGGCGTGATCGAGGTGGACGAGAAGTACCTGGCCGGGGTCGCCCGTGACACGACGCCCAAGGTGATCGCGCTGCTCAACCTGTCGCGCGACCAGCTGGACCGGGCCGCCGAGACCCGGATGCTGGCCGAGAAGTGGCGTGAGGGGCTGTCCGGCTCCAAGGCCGTGATCGTCGCCAACGCCGACGACCCGCTGATCGTCTGGGCGGCCTCCTCCTCCCCCAACGTGGTGTGGGTCGCGGCCGGCCAGGCGTGGAAGGACGACGCCTGGTCCTGCCCGTCCTGCGGCGGGGTCATGCAGCGCCCCGGCGACGACTGGTTCTGCGGCGAGTGCGGTTTCCGCCGGCCGCCGCCGAGCTGGGTCCTGCACGGCGACTACGTCCTCGACCCGCACGGCTCCGCGTGGCCGATCCACCTCCAGCTGCCGGGCCGGGCCAACAAGGCCAACGCCACCAGCTCGGCGGCCGTCGCCGCCGTCTTCGGCGTGCCGCCCCAGGTGGCGCTGGAGCGGATGTACCAGGTGCAGGCCGTCGCGGGCCGGTACGACGTGGTGAACTTCCTGGGCCGGGAGCTGCGGCTGCTGCTGGCGAAGAACCCGGCGGGCTGGCTGGAGACGTTCTCGCTGATCGACCCGCCGCCCACGCCGGTGATCCTCTCCGTGAACGCGCGGGGCGCGGACGGCACGGACACCTCGTGGCTGTGGGACGTGGACTACACCCAGCTCGCGGGCCACCCGATCTTCGTGCTCGGCGACCGCAAGCTCGACCTCGCGGTCCGTCTCGAGGTGGCCGGACTCGACTTCCGGGTCTGCGAGAACCTCGACGAGGCCGTCCAGCAGGCACCGCCCGGACGCATCGAGGTCATCGCCAACTACACCGCCTTCCAGGATCTGCGCCGTCGTGTCGGCAACTGATCCCGGCACCGGGCCCCTCCGGAGAGGACGAAGCATGAGCAACAACAGCCTGCGGCTGGTGTGGGTCTACCCGGACCTGCTGAGCACCTACGGCGACCAGGGCAACGCCCTGGTGGTGGAGCGCCGGGCCCGCCAGCGCGGCCTGGACGTGTCGCGCGTCGACGTGCGCAGCGACCAGCCGGTGCCGACGTCGGGCGACATCTATCTGATCGGCGGCGGCGAGGACCGGCCGCAGCGGCTCGCGGCGGAGCGGCTGCGCCGCGACGGCGGGCTCAGCCGGGCCGCGTCCAACGGCGCGATCATCTTCTCGGTCTGCGCCGGCTACCAGATCCTCGGCCACGAGTTCATCAACGACCTCGGCGAGCGCGAGCAGGGTCTGGGGCTGCTGGACGTGGTCTCGACGCGCGGCGAGGGCGCGCGGTGCGTCGGCGACGTGCTCGCGGACATCGATCCGCAGCTCGGTCTGCCGCCGCTCACCGGGTTCGAGAACCACCAGGGCGTCACGCATCTCGGGCCGACCGCCCGCCCGTTCGCGCGGGTGCGGCTGGGCCGGGGCAACGGCACGGGCGACGGCACCGAGGGCGCGTACAACGACACGGTGTTCGGCACGTACATGCACGGGCCCGTGATGGCGCGCAACCCCATGATCGCGGACCTGCTGCTCAAGCTGGCCCTCGATGTGAACGCCCTGCCGCCGACCGACGACCGGTGGTACGAGGCGCTGCGCGCGGAGCGCGTCGCGGCGGCGACACAGCCCGCCTGACCTGCGGATTCACCCGTGTTCCGATGAGTTGGGAGCGGCTCAGTTGAGCGGCGTCCAGCAGGCGGACGCCCGGTTCGGTCCCCCCACCCTCCGCCGGTAGGGTGGCGGGGATCTCCCACCGGACGACGTGGTCCGGTCGTCGGCCCACGTTGCAAAGGTTTTCCGGGCAATGCGAATTGGTGTGCTCACCTCCGGCGGCGACTGCCCCGGCCTCAACGCCGTCATCCGGTCCGTCGTCCACCGCGCTGTGGTCGACCACGGCGACGAGGTCATCGGCTTCAACGACGGGTGGCGGGGCCTCCTGGAGTGCGACTACCGCAAGCTCGACCTGGACGCCGTGGGCGGCATCCTCGCCCGCGGCGGCACGATCCTCGGCTCCTCGCGGGTCCAGCCTGCCCATCTGCGCGGCGGCGTCGAGACGGCCCGGGGCCATGTGCGCGACCTGGGCCTCGACGCGATCATCCCGATCGGCGGCGAGGGCACCCTGAAGGCGGCGAACCTGCTCTCCGAGGCGGGGCTGCCGATCGTCGGCGTGCCGAAGACCATCGACAACGACATAGCCTCCACCGACGTCACCTTCGGGTTCGACACGGCCGTCGGCGTCGCCACCGAGGCGCTGGACCGGCTGAAGACCACCGCCGAGTCGCACCAGCGGGTGATGATCGTCGAGGTGATGGGCCGGCACACCGGCTGGATCGCCCTGCACTCGGGCATGGCGGCCGGTGCGCACGCCATCGTCGTCCCGGAGCGCCCCTTCGACATCGACGAGCTGACCGAGGTGGTGGGCCGCCGCTTCTCGGCCGGCAAGAAGTTCGCCATAGTCGTGGTCGCAGAGGGCGCGAAGCCGCGCGAGGGCACCATGGCGTTCGAGTCGGGCGCCAAGGACGTCTACGGCCACGAGCGGTTCACGGGCGTGGCGACGCAGCTCTCCGTCGAGCTTGAGCAGCGCCTGGGCAAGGAGGCCCGCCCGGTGATCCTGGGACACGTCCAGCGCGGCGGCACGCCGACCGCGTACGACAGGGTCCTGGCGACCCGGTTCGGCTGGCACGCGGTGGAGGCGGCGCACCGGGGCGACTTCGGCATGATGACGGCGCTGCGCGGCACGGAGATCACCCTGGTGCCGCTGGCGCACGCGGTGGAGACGCTGAAGACCGTGCCCGCCGACCGCTACGCCGAGGTGGAGTGCGTGCTCTGAGCGCGACACCCCGTCGTGAGACCGCCCCCGGCCGCTGCTGCGGCCGGGGGCGGTTCTACTCTGGTCGGGACAACCGGCACGAAACAGGGACGTCCCGGCGTTCCCATCGGGAGTGAACAGATGGATCACAGCGGGCACGGCATGAACATGGATCTGCCGCCGTTCACGCTGGGCCGCGGCCTCCAGTTCTCCGCGGACCCGTTCTTCCTGATCGGCTGCGTCCTGGCCGTGCTCCTGTACGGGTACGCGGTGCTGCGGCTGCGCCGGCGCGGCGACGCGTGGCCGGTGGGGCGCACGGTGCTGTTCGTGATCGGGGTGCTGACCATCGCGCTGGTGATGTGCACCCGGCTGAACGACTACGGCATGGTCATGTTCAGCGTGCACATGGTGCAGCACATGGTGATCAGCATGCTGTCGCCGATCCTGCTGCTCTTGGGCGCTCCGGTGACCCTGGCGCTGCGCGCCCTGCCGGTCGCGCCGCGCGGCAGGAAGGGGCCGCGCGAGCTGCTGCTGATGCTGCTGCACAGCCGGTACATGAAGGTCGTCACGCATCCGGCGTTCACGATCCCGCTGTTCATCGCGAGCCTGTACGGCCTGTACTTCACCCCGCTGTTCGACTTCCTGATGGGTTCGACGGCCGGGCATCTGGCGATGATGGTCCACTTCCTGGCGGTCGGCCTGTTCTTCTTCTGGCCGATCATGGGCATCGACCCGGGCCCGCACCGGCCGGGCTATGTGATGCGGATGCTGGAGCTGTTCGCCGGGATGCCGTTCCACGCCTTCTTCGGCATCGCGCTGATGATGGCGTCCTCGCCGATGGTCGAGGTGTACAAGACCCCTCCGGCGTCGCTCGGCATCGACGCGCTGTCCGACCAGAGCGCGGCGGGCGGCATCGCCTGGGCGTTCAGCGAGATCCCCTCGGTGCTGGTGCTGGTGGCCCTGGTGTTCCAGTGGTACCGCTCGGAACAGCGGACGGCGAAGCGCTCGGACCGGGCGGCGGAGCGCGACGGGGACCAGGAGCTGCAGGCGTACAACGCGTATCTCGCGTCCTTGCAGGCGCGCGGACAGTAGCGGCGGACCCCTCTTCCGGGTGACGATGGCATCCACGGCCGCGCGGCCGACGAGGAGGGTGCGCGCATGTCCGGATCGACGAAGACGATGGGGATGCTCACCGCCGGAGCCCTGGTGGCGGTGACCGCCTACACGGTGGCGCTGGGAAGCAACGGCTGGCTGTGGTTCGGCTGGGTGCTCCTGGGCCTGATCACGATCGGTATGGCAGCCACACGGGAGACCTGAGCGGCACCCCCGCCCACCCCGTCGGTCAGTCGGCGAGCCGGTCCAGCTCCTCCGTGATCGCCGTGCGCAGGGTGTCGTGCCGGGGGCCGAGCGCGTGGCTCGCGTCGCTCCACCGCTCGCGCGGGTAGAGCCATACGGGCCTGCCCACCAGGTCCGGCGGCTCCCAGTCGAAGCGCGGCCACACGTGCGCGTGCAGGAACGGGTCGGTGTTGCCGAGGATCTCCAGGTTCACCCGCCGGAACGCGGGGTCGAGCCGCCGGCAGGCGCGCTCGACGGCCTCGCCGAGCCGGTCCATGTCCGCGAGGAACGCCGTCCGCCTAACCCGGGGAAGGTCCGAGAGCCGCTGCACGGCGGGGTCGTCCGCCAGGAGCACCGTGTAGCCGGGGAGGAACTGGACGTCGCCGATCACGGCGAACCCGGCGTCCAGCCGTCTCAGTACCGTCGGGTTCTCGCCCCGCAGCGCGCTGCCGATCCGGTCCCGGCGCCATGTCTCGGTCATGGGGCGGCACTCTACGCCGTGCCCGCGCGCCGACAAGGTGTGACGCCGGAAGGACTGGAGCGCTCCCATCGCGGTGTCCGCCGTCCGCGTAGCGGGGGACGCTCGCGATGTTGCGCGGGGGTGAACCGCTGTGTACGGCGGCCGGGTCGCCGGGCCCCCGGCACGTGCGTCGCCGCGCGCCGGAAGGGGGCGCGGCGGCCGGTGCGGGGCCGAGCGTACCGGCCTGCCCAGACTTGACGCGTACACGTTCGCACACGCAGGAGGCGCGCGAACCGAACTCCGCGACCACCGCCCCGTACGCACCATCCGTCACTCCCCGTGGATACCGGCTCACGGGCGCACCGCAGCCCCACCCCGCTCATGTGCTGCCACTTCACTCCACCCGCGAGGCAGCGGGAGGCGCGCACTCCCTCGCTCTCGGTGACCACTTGGACGCACACCCGAAGCCGCCCCGGCGGCCCTCCGCGTGCAATCGCGAACGCCTCCGGGGCGCGCCCCGCACCCCCTCACCCCGGCCGCCGCGCGGGGCCCCGGGCCTTCGTTACCGGGTCGTCAACAACGCTGCGCCACACGTCCGTTCGACGTCTGGCCGCGTTCACACCCCCGTAAGGCAGTTGCGCTTCAACCCTTGACAGGTGCCTGTCGCCACGCCACCTTGGGAGCGCTCCCACAATCAAGACTTGCACACTCCATCCCCTCCCTTCTCCCCCAACGCCGTTCAGCAGCACGGGTGTTACGGGGCGCAGCCGCGCACCCCGTGAGTGCTCCGCCGCACGGCAGAGGAAGGCACTTGTCATGAGCTTGGTGAAGCGTTGCAGACCCCGCCGCACCGGGGGGCTCCCCGTCCTCCTGGCCGGCACCCTCGCCCTTGCCGTCACCGGCCTGGCGGGCGGCCCCGCGTCCGCCGCGCCGGAGGACACCCTCCACGACCTCGCCACCGCCCAGGGCAGGTACTTCGGCTCCGCGACCGACAACCCGGAACTCCCCGACGCGGCGTACGCGGCGAAGCTCGGCTCCGAGTTCGGGCAGATCACGCCGGGCAACTCCATGAAGTGGGACACCGTCGAGCCCGTCCGGGGGCAGTTCGACTTCACCAAGGGCGATGTCGTCACCGACTTCGCCGCGCAGCACGGCCAGACCGTGCGCGGGCACACCCTGGTCTGGCACAGCCAGCTGCCCGGCTGGGTGGGTGCGCTGCCGTCCTCGCAGGTGGAGGCGGCCATGACCGACCACATCACCGCGGAGGCCACCCACTACCGCGGCAAGGTCAACGCCTGGGACGTGGTGAACGAGCCCTTCAACGAGGACGGGACCTTCCGCACCAGCCCGTTCTACAACGCGATGGGCAAGGACTACATCGCCAAGGCCCTGCGCGCGGCACACGCCGCCGACCCGGACGCCAAGCTCTACATCAACGACTACAACGTCGAGGGCAAGGGCGCGAAGAGCGACGCCCTGTACGCCCTCGTGAGCGATCTGCTCGACGAGGGGGTGCCGCTCGACGGCGTCGGCATGCAGGCCCACCTGGCGATCCAGTACGGATTCCCGTACCAGATGCAGGCCAACATGCAGCGGTTCGCCGACCTCGGGCTCGATGTCGCGGTCACCGAACTCGACGTGCGCATGCAGCTCCCGGCGGACGCCACCAAGCTCGCGACCCAGTCCTCCTACTACGCGCAGGTGGTCGACGCCTGCCTCGCGGTCCGGCGCTGCGTCGGCATCACCGTCTGGGACTACACCGACAAGTACTCCTGGGTGCCGAGCACCTTCCCGGGCGAGGGCGCGGCCAACCTGTACGACGACAACCTGGCGCCGAAGCCCGCCTACGCCGCCGTGCGCACCGCTCTGGGCGAGGAGGAGGACGGGGGCGGTGACGGCGGGGGCCCCACGCCCGGCACGCTGAAGGTCCAGTACCGCGCCAACGACAACGCCGCGGGCGACAACCAGATCAAGCCCGGTCTCCAACTCGTGAACACCGGCACCGCCTCGGTCAGCCTGCCGGCCGTCACCATCCGCTACTGGTTCTCCGGCGACAACGGCGCCTCCACGTACGGCAGTTGGTGCGACTGGTCGCCGATCAACTGCTCCACGATCACCCACCGCGTGGTCGCCGCGAGCAGCCCGAAGGCCGGCGCGGACCGCTACCTGGAGGTCGGCTTCGCGAGCGGCAGCCTGGCCGCGGGCGCCTCGACCGGCGAGATGCAGCTGCGCCTGAGCAAGACGGACTGGTCGAACTTCGACGAGTCGGACGACTACAGCCACGGCACCGGCACCACCTACGCGGACGCCTCGAAGATCACCGTGTACGTGGACGGCGACCTGGTCTGGGGCATCGAGCCCTGATCCCCCGGGGCCCCGCTCACCCATCCCGGCCCCGCTCCCCCCCCCCCCCCCCCCCCCCCCCCCCCCCCCCCCCCCCCCCCCCCCCCCCCCCCCCCCCCCCCCCCCCCCCCCCCCCCCCCCCCCCCCCCCCCCCCCCCCCCCCCCCCCCCCCCCGCCCCCCGCCACTGGAGGATTTGTGTCGATATCACGTAGAACGTTCAGCAGCGCCCTCGGCGGCAGTGTGCTGGCCCTCGGCCTGGCACAGGGCACCGCGGTCGCCACGCCCGCCTCGGCACAGGCCGGCACCGGCACACGGGCGGCCTCCGCCGCGGGCGACGACCCGTACACCCAGGCGTTCCTCACCCAGTACGGCAAGATCAAGGACGCCGCCAACGGCTACTTCAGCCCGGACGGTCTCCCGTACCACTCGGTCGAGACGCTGATGGTCGAGGCGCCGGACCACGGGCACCAGACGACGTCGGAGGCCGTCAGCTTCTGGATGTGGCTGGAGGCGGCGTACGGACGGGTGACGGGTGACTGGGCGCCGTTCAACGCGGCCTGGGCGGTGGCCGAGAAGACCATCATCCCGCAGCACGCCGACCAGCCGACCAGCGACGCGTACAACCCCTCGGCGCCCGCGACCTTCGCCGCCGAGCACCCGCTGCCCAGCGGCTACCCCTCCGCCATGAACGGCAACGTCCCGGTGGGCAGCGACCCGCTCTCCGCCGAACTCGCCTCGTCCTACGGGACGATGGACGTCTACGGCATGCACTGGCTGATGGACCTCGACAACGTCTACGGCTACGGCAACAAGCCGGGCACGGGCGGCCAGTCCGGGCCGGGCGCCGGCGCCTCCTTCATCAACACCTACCAGCGCGGCGCGCAGGAGTCGGTGTGGGAGACCGTCCCGCAACCCACCACCGACCTCTTCAAGTACGGCGGCCCCAACGGGTATCTCGACCTGTTCGTCGGGGACTCCAGCTACGCCAAGCAGTGGAAGTACACCAACGCGCCGGACGCCGACGCCCGCGCGGTGCAGGCTGCCTACTGGGCGTACCGCTGGGCCTCCGAGCAGGGCAAGGAGAGCCAGGTCGCGGCCTCGGTGGCGAAGGCCGCCAAGATGGGCGACTACCTGCGCTACGCCATGTTCGACAAGTACTTCAAGCGGATCGGCGACTGCACCGACCCGAACTCGTGCCCGGCCGGCTCGGGCCGCACCTCCCAGCACTACCTGCTGTCCTGGTACTACGCCTGGGGCGGCTCCGCCGCGGGCAGCGGCGGCGGCTGGGCCTGGCGCATCGGTGACAGCGCCTCGCACCAGGGCTACCAGAACCCGCTCGCCGCCTGGGCCCTGTCCAACGTCCCCTCGCTCACGCCCAAGTCGGCGACGGCGCGGTCGGACTGGTCCAAGAGCCTGACCCGGCAGCTGGAGTTCCTGACCTGGCTGCAGTCCAGCGAGGGCGCGCTCGCGGGCGGCTGCACCAACAGCTGGGAGGGCAGCTACAGCGCGCCCCCGGCCGGCACGCCCACCTTCTACGGGATGGCGTACGACTGGCAGCCGGTCTACCACGACCCGGCCAGCAACAACTGGTTCGGCTTCCAGGCCTGGGGCATGGAGCGCGTCGCCGCGTACTACTACGTGACCGGCAACGCGACCGCCGAGGCCGTCCTGTCGAAGTGGGTGGCCTGGGCGTCGAGCGAGACGACCGTCGGCGCCGACGGCAGCTTCCGCTTCCCGTCCACCCTCAACTGGACGGGCCAGCCCGACACCTGGAACCCCTCGTCGCCCGGTGACAACGCCGGTCTGCACGTCTCGGTGGTGGACTACGCCAACGACGTCGGCGTGGGCGCCGCGTACGTCAAGACGCTCACCTACTACGCCGCCAAGTCGGGTGACGAGGACGCGGCGGCGCTGGCGAAGGCGCTGCTCGACGCGATGGCGCTGAACACCACGGACAAGGGCATCTCGGTCCCGGAGACCCGGCTGGACTACAACCGGTTCGACGACGAGGTGTACATCCCGTCCGGCTGGTCGGGCACCATGCCCAACGGCGACCCGATCCGGCCCGGCTCGACGTTCCTGTCCATCCGCAGCTGGTACAAGGACGACCCGGACTGGCCGAAGGTGCAGGCGTACCTGGACGGCGGGGACGCGCCCGTCTTCACGTACCACCGCTTCTGGGCCCAGGCGGCGCTCGCGCTGGCCTTCGCGATCTACGCGGAGCTGCTCGTGGAGGGCGGCGGCGAGCCGGGCGGCGACACCGAGCCGCCGACCGCGCCGGGCGGCCTCACGGTGACCGCGACCACCAAGGACAGCGTGTCGCTCTCCTGGTCGGCGTCCACCGACAACGTCGGCGTGACCGGCTACGACGTGTACCGCAACGGGGTGCTCGCGGGCAACGCCACCGGGCGCACGTTCACCGACACCGGGCTGGCCGCCGGCACCGAGTACACCTACGCGGTGGCGGCGCGGGACGCGGGCGGCAACACCTCGGCGCTCTCGGACGCGGTCCTGGCCACCACCAAGCCGGGCGGTTCGACCGGCACCGGCGCGGTCAAGGTGCAGTACAAGAACAACGACTCCTCCGCGACCGACAACCAGATCCGGATGGGCCTCCAGGTCGTGAACACCGGCAGCGCGCCGATCGACCTGTCCACCGTGAAGGTCCGGTACTGGTTCACCGCCGACGGCGGCCCGAGCACCTTCGGCACCTACTGCGACTACGCCGCGCTCGGCTCGTCCAACGTCTCGCACACGGTGGTCGCCGTCTCCAGTCCGAAGACGGGCGCCGACCGCTACCTGGAGGTCGGGTTCACCGGCGGGGCGGGCACCCTGGCCGCCGGCGCCTCCACCGGCGAGATCCAGCTGCGCCTCAACAAGAGCGACTGGTCGAACTTCAACGAGGCCAACGACTACAGCCGGGCGACCAACACGTCGTACGCCGACTCCACGAAGGTCGGCGCCTACGTCGCCGGCTCGCTGGCCTGGGGCGTCGAGCCGTAACCGTACCCACCCCCTGACCGGTCCCCCGGCCGGTCACCCCACCACTCCCGATGGCGGGCCCACCAACGACCCCGCAGAGCCCGCCATCGGGCAGCACCCCCCATGAAACCGTCCGCGGGATTCCGCCACGGGCGTACGAGAGGAGCACGGAGCCGCAATGAGTACCAGAGGCACCATCAAGAAGGGGCTACGCCGGAGGCTCGCCGCAGTCTCCGCGATGGCCATGGGCGCCGCTCTGGCGGTGGCCCTCCCCACCACCGCCGACGCGGCGGCGGCCGCGCGGGTGGACAACCCGTACGTGGGCGCGACCCCGTATGTGAACCCGGACTGGTCCGCCCTCGCGGCGGCCGAGCCGGGCGGTGACGCCATCGCCGACACGCCGTCCTTCGTCTGGATGGACCGCATCGCCGCCATCACCGGCACCGAGGGCAGGAGGGGGCTCCGCGAACACCTGGACACGGCCCTCGCCCAGGGCGCCGACCTGTTCCAGGTCGTCATCTACGACCTCCCGGGACGCGACTGCGCCGCTCTGGCCTCCCACGGCGAGCTCGGTCCCACGGAGCTCGGCCGATACAAGAGCGAATACATCGACCCGATCTCCGAGATCCTCGCGGACCCGGCCTACTCCAGCTTGCGCATTGTCGCCATCATCGAGCCCGACTCGCTGCCCAACATCGTGACCAATGCGGGCGGCACGGCCGGTTCGACCGAGGACTGCGCGACGATGAAGGCGAATGGCAACTACGAGAAGGGTGTGGGCTACGCCCTGCACACCCTCGGTGCCATTCCCAACGTCTACAACTACATCGACGCGGCCCACCACGGCTGGCTGGGCTGGGACAGCAACATGGCCCCGGCCGGCCTGGAGTTCAAGAAGGCCGCGACGTCCGAGGGCGCCACCGTCGACGACGTCGCCGGCTTCATTGTGAACACGGCCAACTACTCGGCTCTCAAGGAGCCGAACTTCAAGATCACCGACTCGGTGAACGGCACCACGGTGCGCCAGTCGAAGTGGATCGACTGGAACTACTACACCGACGAGCTGACGTTCGCCCAGGCGCTGCGCACCCAGCTGGTCGGGCAGGGCTTCAACTCCAACATCGGCATGCTGATCGACACCGCCCGCAACGGCTGGGGCGGCGCCGACCGGCCCACCTCCGCAGGCCCGCTGACCAGCGTGGACGCCTACGTGGACGGCGGCCGGGTCGACCGGCGCATCCACGCCGGCAACTGGTGCAACCAGAGCGGTGCCGGCATCGGTGAGCGGCCGACCGCCGCCCCCGAGCCCGGGATCGACGCCTACGTGTGGGCGAAGCCCCCGGGGGAGTCGGACGGCAACAGCGAGCCCGAGGAGAACGACGAGGGCAAGGGCTGGGACCGCATGTGCGACCCGACCTATGAGGGCAACGGGCGCAACGGCAACAGCATGTCCGGCGCGCTGCCCAACGCCCCGGTCGCCGGTCACTGGTTCTCCGCGCAGTTCCAGGAGCTGCTGCGCAACGCCTACCCGCCCATCGACGGCGGCAACAACGGCGGTGGCGACGACGACACCCAGGCGCCGACCGCGCCGACGGGCCTGACGTCCACGGCGAAGACCAGCTCCAGCGTCTCGCTGTCCTGGACCGCGTCCACCGACGACACCGCGGTGACCGGCTACGACGTGTACCGGGGCAGCACCAAGGTGGGCTCGACCACCACCACCTCGTACACCGACACGGGCCTGTCGGCCTCGACCGCCTACAGCTACACGGTCAAGGCGCGGGACGCGGCCGGCAACGTCTCGGCGGCCTCCTCGGCCCTGTCCGTCACCACCTCCGCGGGTGGCGGCACCGGGACGGGCGCGCTGAAGGTCCAGTACAAGAACAACGACTCCTCCGCGACCGACAACCAGATCCGGATGGGTCTCCAGCTGGTCAACACCGGCAGCACGGCGGTGGACCTGTCCACGGTCAAGCTGCGCTACTGGTTCACCCCGGAGTCCGGCTCCGCCACCTTCGGCACCTCCTGCGACTGGGCGGTCCTGGGCTGCGGGAAGCTGAACCTGGCGGTCAAGCAGAACGGCTCCGCGGCCGGGGCCAGCCACTACCTGGAGGTCTCCTTCGGCAGCGGCACCCTGGCGGCCGGCGCCTCCACCGGCGAGATGCAGCTGCGTCTCAACAAGAGCGACTGGTCCAACTTCAACGAGGCGGACGACTACAGCCGCTCGACGGCCACCAGCTACGCGGACTCGTCGAAGATCGGCGTGTACGTGGGCGGTGCGCTCTCCTGGGGCACCGCGCCCTGAGCGGTGACCGGATGATCCGGTGACCCCGTCCGGCCCCGCCACCCCCGTGGCGGGGCCGGACTTCTTTCCGCACACGGAATACCGCACCCCGGTTTCCGCACACCGAGCCACCTCACGCACAGATGAGCGAGAGGTTTTTGTTATGGTCACCGGCCGGGCGGCATCTCCCAGGTGTGCGTGAAGCCAGAACAGGACTCCGGAAGAGTGAGCACGGCATGGGCCAGGACCGCGAACGGGCGTTGATCAAGGCGGCGCGGGCCGGGAGCCCCGGCGCCAGGGACCAGCTCGTCGCGTCCTGTCTGCCGCTGCTCTACAACGTCGTCGGCCGTGCGCTGAACGGCCACGCGGACGTGGACGACGTCGTCCAGGAGACGGTCCTGCGGATGCTGCGAGGGCTGCCCGGCCTGCGCGATCCGGCGAGCTTCCGCTCCTGGCTGGTGGCGATCGCGATGAACGAGATACGCGGGCACCGGCGGAACCGGCAGACCGCCGCGCTCCCCGTGGAGCCCCTGGCGGACGGCCCGGACCGGGTGGACCCCGCCGCCGACTTCGTGGACGTGACCATTCTGCGGCTCGGCCTGTCCGGGCAGCGCCGGCAGGTCGCGGAGGCGACCCGCTGGGTGGACGAGGACGACCGGGAGCTGCTGTCGCTGTGGTGGCTGGAGGCCGCGGGCGAGCTGAGCCGGGCCGAGGTGGCCGCCGCGCTGGACCTCTCCCCCGAACACACGGCGGTCCGGGTGCAGCGGATGAAGGCGCGGCTGGACACGGCACGGGTGGTGGTGGGCGCGCTGGCCGCGCGGCCCCGGTGCGTGCTGCTCGACGACCTGCTGGCCGGGTGGGACGGGGCGCCCTCCCCGCTGTGGCGCAAGCGCATCGCCCGGCACGCGCGCGGCTGCACCGTCTGCTCGGGGTTCGGTACGGGGCTGGTGCCGGCCGAGGGGCTGCTGGTGGGCCTGGCGCTGGTGCCCCTCGCGGGGGCGGCCCTCGCCGGTGGGCCGGAGCGCCCGGCGCAGACCG
>NZ_JAKRGC010000459.1 GCF_022347745.1 Streptomyces sp. OfavH-34-F | reverse complement strand
CGGGGGCGTACGGTGCGCCGCCCTCCGCCCGGCGGGCGAGCCACCGGCGCAGCGGCGGCCGCACGGCCTCGCCGACGAGCAGCGCCAGCGTCAGGTACAGCAGCGCGGCCAGCCAGAGATAGCCGGGCCAGGCCAGGACCCGCTGGAGCCAGAAGGGCGCGCCCGCGCGGCCCGACACCATGGCGCCGAGGCTGAGCAGCGGCAGCACGTACACGGCGACGGTGCCGGCCCGACGCCACGGGCTGCCGGGCGCCGTGGTGTCACCGACGAGCCGGCGCCACACGTAGCGGTGCACGGCCACGAGCAGCGCGAGGACCACGACCACCATCAGAACGATCCCCACGACCCGCACGCCTGCTCCCCTGTTCCGTTCGTCCGTGTTCCGACCGGTTCAGCCCCGTATCGGGACCGGTGTTTTCAAGCCTTTTCGGCGCGCAGGGCCCTGACGCCCCGGAACCCGATCCAGCCCACGGCCGTCCCCAGGAGAAAGGACGTGATGGCGAGCAGCAGATGCACCCAGAAGTACGCGGTCGGGTCACCGGCGTCGTCGAAGGCGAGGCCGCTGCCGTCCTTCCACAGGTTTTTGACGAAGGTGACCCAGATGATCCACGACCACGCCCCGAAGGCGAGCAGGAACCAGGAGACGGGGCGGCTGAGCTTCATGGACCCAGTATCGCCGCCCCGTTCCGGGCGGTTCGGGCGGGGTGGTCCGTCCCGGCGACCCGTGCGGCGGGTTGGGCCGTCAGTGCCGATATTCATATCAACTGCATGTACGTTTTCGACCGTGCCAGCTCTCAAGAAGGCCGCGCTCGCGGTCACCTCTGCCGCTCTGCTGTCCGCTTTCGTCGTGACGCCCGCCTCGGCGGACGACGACGACGCGCCCAAGCCCCCGTCGAGCATGTCGCAGATCGGCGGCGCCCAGCTGGGACGGGCCGGCACCCAGGTCAACCTCGGCCCCGGCGCCCCGGTGCTGCCGAAGGACCTGACGGGCCGCTCGTGGCTGGTCTCGGACGCGGAGAGCGGCCAGGTGCTGGCCGCGCACAACGCGCACTGGCGGCTGCCCCCGGCCTCCACGCTGAAGATGCTCTTCGCGGACACCCTGCTGGCGGACCCGGCGCTCCTGCCGAAGACGCGGGAGTACACGGTCAAGGACGAGGACCTGGCCGGCATGGGCGAGGGCAGCAGCCTGGTGGGGATCAAGGAGGACCACAGCTACACGGTCCACGACCTGTGGCTCGGGGTCTTCCTGCGCTCGGGGAACGACGCGGTGCACGTGCTGTCGGCGATGTACGGCGGCATCCCGAAGACCGTCCAGGCCATGCAGGCCCGCGCCGAGGAGCTCCAGGCGCTGGACACCCAGGTGGTGTCCCCGGACGGCTACGACGCGCCCGGCCAGGTCTCCAGCGCCTACGACCTCTCGCTGTTCGCCCGCGACGGACTCCAGAACGCGGACTTCCGGGAGTACTGCGCCACGGCCACCGCCCAGTTCCCCGGTGAGAAGAAGAAGGGGAAGAAGCGGGAGACCTTCGGCATCCAGAACACCAACCGGCTGCTCACCGGGGCCGACGGCGTCACCCCGTACCGGGGCATCGCGGGCGTCAAGAACGGCTACACGACGCACGCCGGCAACACCTTCACCGGCGTCGCCGAGCGCGACGGCCGGGTCCTCCTGGTCACCGTCATGAACCCGTCGTCCGACGAGACGCACGCGGTCTACAAGGAGGCGGCCCGGCTGCTGGACTGGGGGTTCGCCGCGAGCGGCAAGGTGTCCCCGGTGGGCGAGCTGGTCCCGCCGAAGTCCGCGGTCGTGGGCTCCGGCAGCGACACCGCGGAGGGCGGCAAGGGCGCGGCGGCGGACACCCGGGCCGGGAGCAAGGGCGAGCACGGCCCCGACCGGGCGGCACGGGCCGCGGCCACCACCGAGGGCTCCAGCGGCGTGGGCATCGCGCTGGGCATCGTCGGCGGGGTGCTGATCCTGCTGGCCGGCGGGGTCTTCCTGGTCAACCGGCGCTGGCCGCTGCCGGACCTGATGCGCCGCCGTCCTCGCCCGTGACGCGCCGGGCGGCGAGCGTGGAACCCCCCTTTTCTTCCTCCTCCTCCGCGATCGCCGCCGGATCGTCCTCCTTGGCGGGCGTCGCCGTCCAGGCGGCACAGAACAGCAGCAGCTTCGCCGTGAAGTTGATCCACAGCAGCAGGGCGATCGGCACCCCGAAGGCGCCGTACATGCTCTTGGACGCGACGCCCTTCATGTAGCTGCCGAGCAGCAGCTTGAGCAGTTCGAATCCGACCGCCCCGAGCAGCGCCGCCACCATCAGGCGGCGGCGCGGCGGTTCGACGCCGGGCAGCAGGGTCAGCAGGTAGAGCAGCAGCAGGAAGTCGGCGGCCACCCCCACCAGCAGGGCCGCGATCCGCAGCAGCACCCCGCCCGCGCCGTTCTCCGGGATGTGCAGCGCGGCGGCCACCCAGCCCACCGCCACCGAGCCGACCGAGGAGATGGCGAGGGTCACCAGGGCCGCGCCGCCCAGGCCGAGCAGCAGCCCGGCGTCCTTGAGCTTGCGGACGACCGGATTGCCCTCGTCGGCGTCGTCCCGCTCCCAGACCGCGCGCAGGCAGTCCCGCAGTGAGCCGACCCAGCCGATGCCGGTGAACAGGAGCAGCGCGCCGGCCACCAGACCGACCGTGCCCGCGTGGGCGACGAGGTTGTCGATGCCGAGCTGGTCGGAGATGCCCGGCACCTGGTCGGCGATCTTCTTCTCGATGCTGTTCAGCTGCTTGTCGCTGAGCAGCGCCGCCCCGATCGCCGCGCCGACCGCGATCAGCGGGAAGAGGGCGAGGAAGCTGGTGAACGTGATCGCGGCGGCGAGCCTGGTCCAGTGGACCCGCGTCAGCGTCTCGTAGGAGCGCCACGCGTGCGTCAGCATCAGCCGGGAGACGAGTGGCCCGATGCCGGGGAGTTTCTTCAGCCAGTCCATGTATCACGACTACCCTTCCGGCCCGCCAAAACCGAAACCCGGTACGGGGTGGAGGACCTGACGGCGCCTCAATCACCCATTTCGGTGAGGTCTGTAACAAATCCCTCAAAGGTGTTATCCCGGGCGATACGGTCACCCCCATGTCTGTCGACACCGTGTCCCTGACCGGCTGGGGCCGCACCGCCCCGACGACCGCCGTCCGGTTCCGCCCGCGCAGCTACGAGGAGGCCGCGGCGACGGTCCTGGGGTGCGGGCCGCGCGGTTCGATCGCCCGCGGGCTGGGCCGGACGCACGGCGACGCGGCGCAGAACGCCGGGGGTTCGGTGCTCGACATGACCGCGCTGGACCGGGTCCGGACGATCGACGCGGCCGCCGGTCTGGTGGTGTGCGACGCGGGCACGACCCTGGACCGGCTGCGCGAGGTGATGCTGCCACTGGGCTGGTTCCTCCCGGTGGTGCCCGGCGGCCGGTACGTCACGGTGGGCGGCGCGATCGGCTCCGACGCCCACGGCGACAACCACCGCGCGGCCGGCTCCTTCACCCGCCACGTCACGGAGTTCACCCTGCTCACCGCGGACGGCGAGCTGCGTACGGTACGCCCCGGCAGCACGCTGTTCGACGCGACGGCGGGCGGGCTGGGCCTGACCGGGGTCGTCCTCGCGGCGACGCTCCGCCTCCGCCCCGTCTCCACGGCCCTGATGACGGTGGACACCGAGCGGGCGGCGGACCTCGACGACCTGCTGGCCCGGATGGCGCGCGGCGGCCACCACCCCTACGAGTACGCCCGGCTCGACCTGACCGCCCGGGGCCGCGCCACCGGCCGGGGCGTCCTGGTCCGGGCGGACCACGTCCCGCTGGACGCGCTCCCGGCGTCCGCCCGGCGCAC
>NZ_JAKRGC010000458.1 GCF_022347745.1 Streptomyces sp. OfavH-34-F | reverse complement strand
CGCTGCACCCTGCCGCAGGGCCGCACGCTGACCCTGCGCGCCCGCCGCGTCTTCGACTCACGGCCGCTGCCCGCCCTGCCCCCCGCCCGCACCCACCTGCTCCAGCACTTCCGCGGCTGGTTCGTCCGCACCGCCACCGCCCGCTTCGACACCCGCGTCGCCGACCTGATGGACTTCCGCGTCCCCCAGCCCGCCCACGGACTCGCCTTCGGCTACGTCCTGCCCCTGGCCCCGGACCGCGCCCTCGTCGAATACACCGAGTTCTCCCGCCGGCCGCTCACCACCCCGGCGTACGAAGCGGCCCTCGGGCACTACTGCCGCGACGTCCTGAGCCTCGGCCACCTCACCGTGGAACGCACCGAACAGGGGCTGATCCCCATGACGGACGCCCGCTTCCCCCGCCGCGCCGGAACCTCCGTGTTCCGCATCGGCACGGCCGGCGGCGCCACCCGGCCCGCCACCGGATACACCTTCGCCGCCGTCCAGCGCCAGAGCCGCGCGATCGCCGCCGCCCTGCGCACCGGACGCGCCACCGTCCCCGCCCCGCACGGCCGCCGGGCCCTGGCCATGGACGCCATCATGCTCCGCGCCCTGGACACCGGCCGCATCGACGGCCCGGCCTTCTTCACCGACCTGTTCCGCCACGTCCCCGCCGCACGCCTGCTGCGCTTCCTCGACGGCACGGCCTCGCTCCGCGAGGACTGGGGCATCGGACTGCGCACCCCCGTCCGGCCGATGCTCGCCACCGCGGCCGAACTGCCCTTCCTGCCCCGCCGGACCCGCCCCCTCACCGAACCCGGAGAACGCCACCGATGAGCCTCCTGCGGGACCGCGAACTGGCCCGCGCCTTCGACCATGCCTCCCACACCTACGACCGCCTCACCGCCCTCAACCCCGGCTACCGCACCGACCTGCTGCGCTCCGCCCGCCGCCTCGCCCTCCCCGACGGCGGCGCCGGTCTGCACCTCCTCGACCTCGGCTGCGGCACCGGCGCCTCCACCCGGGCCCTCCTCGCCGCCGCACCCCGGGCGACGATCACCGCCGTCGACGCCTCGGCGGGCATGCTGCACCACGCCCGCGCCAAACCCTGGCCCGCCCGCGTCCGCTTCGCCCACCTCACCGCCGAAGAACTCGCCACGGCCGGCGAAGGCCCCTTCGACGCGGTGTTCGCCGCCTACCTCTTCCGCAACGTCACCGACCCGGACGCGATCCTGGGCACCGTCCGCTCCCTGCTGAAGCCCGGCGGACGCTTCGCCGCCCACGAGTACAGCCTCAGCGGCTCACGCGCGCACCGAGCGCTGTGGACGGCCGTCTGCCACGGGGTGATCATCCCGGCGGGCACCCTCACCGGCGACCGCGCGCTCTACCACCACCTCTGGCGCAGCGTCCTCGCCTTCGACACCGCGCCCCGCTTCGCCCACCGGATCGCCCGGGCCGGACTCACCGCGGTACGCGTCGCCCCCGTCCCCGGCTGGCAGACCGGCATCGTGCACACCTTCCTCGCCCGCCACTGACGACCCGCCCCGACACGGAAGCACCGCCCATGACCACCCCACCCCCCACCACCGCCCGCCGAGGCCGCGACCGCAAGGCCGACATCCTGCCGCCCGCACCCGGCGCCCCCCGCTTCCCCACCGGTGAGGCCCCCTCGGTCGCCGTCGTCGGCGGCGGAATCGCCGGACTGGCGGCGGCCACCCTGCTGGCCGAACGCGGCGCCCGCGTCACCCTCTACGAGAAGGACGACGCCCTCGGCGGCCGGCTCTCCGGCCGTCGCACCCTCCTCGCCGACGGCTCCCGGGCGACCATGAGCCGCGGCTTCCACGCCTTCTTCCGCCAGTACTACAACCTGCGCGGCCTGCTGCGCCGTACGGACCCCGGCCTCACCCGTCTCACCCCGCTGCCCGACTACCCCCTCCGGCACAGCGGCGGCCTGACCGACAGCTTCGCCCGCGTCCCCCGGACCCCGCCCCTCAGCGCCCTCGGATTCGTCGCGCTGAGCCCCACCTTCGGCTGGCGCGACCTGGCCGCCATGGACGCCCGCGCCGCGCTCCCGCTCCTCGACGTACGCGTCCCCGAGGTGTACGAGCGCTACGACCACGTCACCGCGACCGGCTTCCTGGACAGCGTGCGCTTCCCCGAGGCCGCCCACCACCTGGCGTTCGAGGTGTTCTCGCGCAGCTTCTTCGCCGACCCGCGCCACCTGTCCGCCGCCGAACTGCTGCTGATGTTCCACATCTATTTCCTCGGCTCGGCGGAGGGCCTGCTCTTCGACGTACCGGCCGAACCCTTCCCGCAGGCGCTCTGGGAACCCCTCGCCGACTACCTCCGGGGCCACCGCTCCGACCTCCGCACCGGCACCCCCGTCCACCGCGTCACCCCCGACGGCGACGGGGCCCGGGTGCACACCGACGCCGGCACCGACCGGCACGGAGCCGTGGTCCTCGCCCTCGACCCCGGCGCCCTGCGCGGCCTCGTCGCCGCCTCACCCGGCCTCGGCACCGGCCGCTGGCGCGACGACGTCGCCGCCCTGCGCACCGCACCGCCCTTCCTCGTCTCCCGCCTCTGGCTCGACCGCCCCGTCCGCGCCGACCGGCCCGGCTTCCTCGGCACCAGCGGCTACGGAGGACTCGACAACATCAGCGTCCTCGAACGGTACGAGGGCGAGGCCGCCCGCTGGGCCGCGCGCACCGGGGGCTCCGTCGTGGAACTCCACGCGTACGCCGTGGACCCCGAGGCCGAGCACAAGGACGTCCAGGAAACGCTGACCGACCGGCTGCACCAGGTGTACCCGGAGACGCGCGACGCCCGGATCGTCGACAGCAGGCACGAGTGGCGCTCCGACTGCCCGCTCTTCGCACCCGGCTCCCACCGCCGCCGCCCCGCCGTCCGCACCCCCCACCCCTGGCTGGTGCTCGCCGGCGACGCCATCCGCTGCGACCTGCCCGTCGCCCTCATGGAACGCGCCGCCACCACCGGCTTCCTCGCCGCGAACGCACTCCTCGCCGACCGGGGCGTGCGGGGACAGACGCTGTGGACGGTGCCCCGGGCGGGCCGCTCCCGCACACTGCGGGCGCTCGCCGGGCTGCGCCGCGCCTGAACACCGGCGCCGCACCCGGTCAGCCGGGGAACCGCCCCGTACCGCGCAGCGCCCAGCGCCGCTCCGCGTACGCCAGGTCGTCCCGCCACAGCCGGCCCGCCGTACGCCGCATCAGCGGACGCAGCAGCGGGGCGGCGGTCCGGGCCAGCGCGAAGCCCGCCCGGTCCGACGCGGCGACCGTCGCCTCGACCACGGCGGTACGCGGACGCGCGTGGCCCGGCCCCGTCAGCGGGGTCGCATGCGTCTCCACCACGGACGACGCCCCCTCGCCGTCGGTGATGCGCATGACGACCGTCCGCGGCTCCGGCGCCGTGAACTCGGCCCGCACCGGCACCACCAGCCGCCCCGCCACCCGGAAGGACACATCGACGACGAACGCGTCGTCCCCCGCGCCGTCCGGCTCGCGCACCACCGACAGATCGAGGAACGAGTACGGGTGGAACCAGGAACCGTGCCACGGGTCCAGCCGGTTGGCCACCACGTCCTGGGGCTCGCACCGCCCCACCGCCGTGAACACCGCGTCCACCGCGACCGCCGGCGCCGGCCGGACCGGCACCACCGGCCGGTCGGTGGGCTCCTCACCCCCCACCCCGTCCAGCCGCACCCACACCAGGACGCCGTCGTCATGCACCGGGAACGGCCGCCACCCGGCGAACGGCCCACCGTCCAGGGCCAGTCCGTGCCAGTGGCACACCAGCGTGCCGCACACCACCCGGCTCTCCCGCAGCGGAGCCCCCAGGTGCGGGCACACCCCGGGACCGGCCCGCAGGCCGCCGTCCCG
>NZ_JAKRGC010000457.1 GCF_022347745.1 Streptomyces sp. OfavH-34-F | reverse complement strand
CCGGCGCCGTCGTCCTCGCGGACGGCCGCACCCTCCCGGCCGGAGCGGTCGTCGTCGGCATCGGCGCCCGCCCCGCCACCGGCTGGCTGGCCGGCTCCGGCATCGCCCTCGGGCCCGAGGGGTCGGTGACCGCCGACGCGGCGCTGCGCACCTCGCTGCCCGACGTCTACGCGGTCGGCGACTGCGCCTCCTTCCCCTCCGCCCGCTACGGCACCCGGCTGGTCGTCCACCACTGGGACAACGCCCTCCAGGGCCCCAGGACCGCCGCCGCCCACATCGCGGCCGGCGGCACGGCGGACGTCCCGCCCTACGACCCCGTCCCCTACTTCTGGTCCGAGCAGTTCGACCGGTTCGTGCAGTACGCCGGGCACCACGCGGACGCCGACACGCTGCTGTGGCGCGGCGACCCGGCCGAGCCCGCCTGGTCGGTGTGCTGGCTGCGCGACGGCGTCCTGGTCGCGCTGCTCGCGGTCGGCCGCCCGCGCGACCTGGCGCAGGGGCGGCGGCTCATCGAGACGGGGGCCCGGATCGACGCGGACCGGGCGGCCGACCCCTCCGTGGCCCTGAAGTCGGCGGTCCTGCGCCCCGAGGCGTGACCCTGAAGGGCCGAGTCCGGGTTTCGGCTGTCAGTCCGGGATGGCAGGCTTGTCCCGTGACCGAGATTGACGCAAAGATCGATGCTCTCGTCCCTGCCTGGCTCCACCTCCCCGACATCGCCGAGATGCTCGACATCGAGGTGACGCGCGTGCGGCAGCTGGTCAAGGAGGGCCAGCTCATCGCCGTACGCCGCGGGGAGAACCGAGCACTCCAGGTGCCGGCCGCCTTCATCGACGGCGACCGGGTCGTCAAGGGCCTCTCCGGAACCCTGACGCTCCTCAAGGACGACGGCTTCTCCGACGAGGAGATGCTGGAATGGCTTTTCACTCCCGACCCGTCCCTGCCCGGCACGCCCGCGCAGGCGCTGAGTGAGAATCGCGGCACGGAGGTGAAGCGCCGCGCCCAGGCGCTCGCCGTCTGACCGACCGCATCACCGCGGGGACGCGGACCGCGCCGCACGAGCGGGCGGTCCGCGTCCCCGTGCCGCACCACCGAATCGCCGTCATCGCCTTCCCCGGGGGGAACCGCACCATGTCCACGCCTCGCGCGCAGCTGTCCGACGCCCGGCTCTACCTGTGCACGGACGCCCGCAGGCGCCAGGGCGACCTGCCCGAGTTCCTCGACGCCGTGCTCGCCGGCGGGGTGGACATCGTCCAGCTGCGCGACAAGGGCATGGAGGCCGCCGAGGAGCTGGAGCACCTCGCCGTCCTCGCCGACGCCTGCGCGCGGCACGGCAAGCTCCTCGCCGTCAACGACCGGGCGGACGTCGCCCACGCCGCCGGCGCCGACGTGCTGCATCTGGGCCAGGGCGACCTGCCGGTGCCCGCGGCCCGCGCGATCATCGGCGCGGGGCCGGTCATCGGCCGCTCCACGCACGCCGAGGCCGAGGTGGACGCCGCCGTCGCCGAACCCGGTGTCGACTACTTCTGCACCGGCCCCTGCTGGCCCACCCCCACCAAGCCCGGCCGCCACGCCCCCGGACTGGACCTCGTGCGCTACGCCGCCTCGCTCGCCCCCCGCCGCCCCTGGTTCGCCATCGGCGGCATCGACGCGGACAATCTTGACCAGGTTCTGGACGGCGGGGCCCGCCGGATCGTCGTCGTACGGGCGCTCACCGAGGCGTCCGATCCCGGCGCCGCCGCCGCTGAGCTGGCCCGGAGGGTCCGCGAGCGCGCCGGAGCCTGACCGGCCGGCCCGGCCGGGACGACGGCCGCCCGGAGCCGGGCAGGGACGCGGTTGGGACGGATCTGTCCGAAGGGTGGACAAGAATCGGTCAAATATGGCAAATGCCCCCGGTTTGGTTGGGGGGCCGCGCCGCCCTGGTTAACCTGCCCGTATGGCCCTTGGCACACCTTCCACCAGGACAGATCGCGCACGCACCGTGCGCGAGATGCTCGAGACCGGCGCGACCTCGTACTCCTTCGAGTTCTGGGCGCCCAAGACCGAGAAGGGCGAGCGCAACCTGTGGAACGCGCTGCGCCGGGTCGAGGCCGTACGCCCGAGCTTCGTCTCCGTGACGTACGGGGCCGGCGGCTCCACCCGCGCCGGCACGGTGAAGGCCACCCAGGACATCGCCGCCGAGTCCACGCTCACCCCGGTCGCCCACCTCACGGCCGTCAACCACTCCGTCGCCGAGCTGCGCAACATGGTCGGCCAGTACGCCGACGCCGGCATCCGCAACATCCTCGCCGTGCGCGGCGACCCGCCCGGCGACCCGATGGGCGCCTGGGTCGAGCACCCGCAGGGCGTCAGGTACGCGGCGGACCTGGTCCGGCTGATCAAGGAGGCCGGCGACTTCTGCGTCGGCGTCGCCGCCTTCCCCGAGCGGCACCCCCGCTCCACCGACTGGGACAGCGACATCCGGCACTTTGTGGACAAGTGCCGCGCCGGCGCCGACTACGCGATCACCCAGATGTTCTTCGATCCGGAGGCCTATCTGCGGATGCGTGACCGCGTGGTCGCCGCCGGTTGCGACACGCCGATCATCCCCGAGGTCATGCCCGTCACCAGCGTCCGGCAGTTGGAGCGATTCCCCCAGCTCAGCAACGCGACCCTGCCCGTGGAGCTGAAAGAGCGCATCCTCGCCGCCAAGGACGACGCCGCCGCTGTACGCTCCATTGGCATCGACTTCGCAACGCGGTTCTGCGCGAAGCTGCTCTCCGAGGGTGTGCCCGGACTGCACTTCATCACGCTGAACAACTCGACTGCGACGCTCGAGATCTACGAGAATCTCGGACTGCACAAGCAGTCGTGACCGGCCGTACCCGCCACCACCCGGGGCGGTGGCCGTAGAAGGGGGCGGGCATGGGCTGGACGGTCCTCTACATCGCGTTCGGTGTCGTCGCGCTGTGGCTGCTCGGTGAGGTGCTGCTCCAGTACAAGGCCCGGCTGCGCTGGCGGCTCCTCGCGTTCACCGGCTTCCTCTGCGTCGTCATCGGCGTCCTGATGCCGTCCGTGCCCGTCATCGCGCTCGGCGCCATCGCCTTCGCCACCGGCCAGACCTATGTGACGCTCTCCTTCCGCAAGGGCTTCTCCACCGGCTGGGCGCTCGGCGGCAAGCCCGGCGAGAGCCGCCGCCGGCGCGGCGGCGCCGCACGCAAGCCCACGCTGGAGGTCTCCGGCCTCGAGGTGGAGTACGAGGGCGGCGCCCCGGACACCCCGCCGGTCCCGTCCGCCCCCCCGCAGGCCCCCGCCGCGCTCTACGCGACCGAGCCGATGCCCGAGGACACCGGCCAGTACGGCGTCTACGCCGACCCCGCCCCCCAGCAGCCCCAGGGCACCGGAGGGTACGAGGCGTACGACCCCTACACCGATTTCCCGGGCCAGCCCACCCAGGACCCGTACGCCGGAGCCGGCCAGTACGACTACGGCACCGACCCGCAGAGCTACGCCGCCTACTCCGACCCGTACATCGGCACCACCGCGAGCACCCCGCAGTACGGCGCGTACGACGGCTACCAGGGCACCCCGCAGTACGACCCGTACGCGCAGCAGCCCGACGCCTACGGCTCCGACACCCCGCCCGGCGGGGTCTGGGTGCCGCAGCAGCGCGAGAGCGAGCAGTACCCGCCCCAGCCCGCCCCGTACCCCCACGGCTACGACACCGGCTCCGCCGACCCGTACCGCTACTGACGGGCCGTCGCGCGCCGCCCCCGGCTCACCGCGAGCCCCGGAAGCCGTCCCCCTCCACCACGGTCCCGGCGACCAGCGCCCCGGACATGCCCGCGTGCGCGAGCCCGCCGCCCGGATGCGCCCAGCCGCCCGCCAGCAGCAGACCCGGCAGCCGGGTCCGGTTGGC
>NZ_JAKRGC010000456.1 GCF_022347745.1 Streptomyces sp. OfavH-34-F | reverse complement strand
CGGTCGCGCTCGCGGCGGACGGGGCTGCGGGTCGGGGTTCGGCGGCCCGCGCGGGCCCGGCGAGCATCCCGGCGCCCAGGCAGGCCGCCAGGGCCGCGGTGGAGAGTGCGGTGAATCTCTGTCGGGCCGTTCGTTTCTTCACGTGCCGCCTCCAGCGGTGTGGGGACCGCGCGCCGTTGCGCGGCCGTGGGGGATGGCGCGGGGCGAGGCCGGACGGGGATGGCCATGGAATGACATGGACACGACCTCTGCGCGACCGTCAGTACAATGGCACATGTCACATGTCTTTAGGAAGCGGCCGCGACGAGATTGATGAAGACGTCAACGCGGGTGCGTGGGACGGGAGTCGGGGCGGCCCGCGACTCCTGCGGCTTCCCGGAGGGGCGCCTACGCCTGGGCGGGCACGGCCGGAGGCCGTCCGGACCCGGCGGCCCCCTCGCCGCCGGCCCACAGGGAGCGGACGTGCGACATGTGGGCGAGCATGCAGGCCTCCGCGCCCGCCGCGTCCCCGGCGACCACCAGATCGAGGAGCTGCACGTGCTCCTCGGCCGACGCGGTCAGCTGACCGGACTCGGCGAGCCGGTCCAGGCCGAAGAGACGGGAGCGCTTGCGCAGTTCACCGACCTGCTCGACCAGGCGGCGGTTGCCGGCCAGCGCGAGCAGGGCGAGGTGGAAGCGGCGGTCCGCCTCCAGGTAGTCCAGGATGTCCTGGCGCGCGGCCGCCTCGACGATCTCCTGGGCGAGCGGCCGCAGCGCCTCCAGCTCGTGCGTCAGCCCCATGCGCGCGATCCGGCCCACCGTGGGCACCTCGATCATCGCGCGCAGCTCGGTGAAGTCGTCCAGGTCCTGTTCGGTCAGCTCGGTGATCCGGAAGCCCTTGTTGCGGACGGCCTCGACCTGGCCCTCGCGGACCAGGTCGAGCATCGCCTCACGGACCGGGGTGGCGGAGACGCCGAACTGCGCGGCGAGCGCGGGCGCCGAGTAGACCGTGCCGGGCCGCAGTTCGCCGGAGATGAGCGCCGCCCGCAGCGCGTGCGCCACCTGGTCGCGCAGGTGCTCCTGCGCCGAGAGGGTGCCGAGCGACGTCAGGCGGGCCATGTCTGTTCCTCCAGCACCGTGCGGGGACGCAGGGGGCGTCGTGCCGGTCAGAATACAATGTCACGTTGCCCCCGACGCGGGTGCGGTCTCACAGCAGGAACCCCTCCGGGAACGGGTCTCCGGGGTCCAGGAAGTACTGGGCGGTGCCGGTGATCCAGGCCCGCCCGGTGACCGTGGGGACGACCGCCGGCAGCCCGGCCACCTCCGTCTCGCCGACCAGCCGGCCGGTGAACCGGGTGCCGATGAAGGACTCGTTCACGAAGTCCCGGTCCAGGCCGAGTTCGCCGCGCGCGTGCAGCTGGGCCATCCGCGCGGACGTGCCGGTGCCGCACGGCGAGCGGTCGAACCAGCCGGGGTGGATCGCCATGGCGTGCCGCGAGTGGCGGGCGTCGGAGCCGGGCGCGATCAGCTGGACGTGCTTGAGCCCGTGGATGCCCGGGTCCAGCGGGTGCACGGGCCGGCCGGCCGCGTTGACCGCCTCCATCAACGCCAGCCCGGCGGCCAGCAGTTCGTCCTTGCGCGCCCGGTCGAACGGCAGGCCCAGGTCCTCCAGGCGCACCATCGCGTAGAAGTTGCCGCCGTAGGCGAGGTCGTAGGGCACCTCCCCGAAGCCGGGCACCTTCGCGGTCAGCCCGAGACCGGCGCTGAAGGCCGGGACGTTGGTGAGGGTGACGGACGCGGCGGCCCCGTCCTCCACCCGGACGTCCGCGCACACCAGTCCGGCCGGGGTGTCCAGCCGTACGGTGGTGACCGGTTCGGTGACCTCGACCATGCCGGTCTCCACCAGCACGGTGGCCACCCCGATGGTGCCGTGCCCGCACATCGGCAGGCAGCCGGAGACCTCCATGAACAGCACCCCGAAGTCGGCGTCGGGGCGGGTCGGCGGCTGGAGGACGGCACCGCTCATCGCGGCGTGGCCGCGCGGCTCGTACATCAGCAGGGTGCGCACCGCGTCCCGGTGCGCCATGAAGTGCGCGCGGCGCTCGGCCATGGTGGCGCCGGGGAGCGTGCCGATCCCGCCGGTGACGACGCGGGTGGGCATGCCCTCGGTGTGCGAGTCGACGGCGTGGAAGACGTGGCGGCTGCGCATGCGTCGCCCCCTCTCAGTCCAGGCCCTCGGCGCGCGCCTTCTCGGTGGCGGCGCGTACGGCGGCCAGGGCCTCGGCGCCGAGCGGCAGCCGGGGCGGCCGGGTGGGGCCGCCGTGCCGGCCGACGGCGTCCATGGACGCCTTGATCGCCTGCACGAACTCCGGTTTGGAGTCCCACCGCAGCAGCGGATGCAGCCGGCGGTAGAGCGGCAGGGCCCGCTCCAGGTCGCCGGAGACGGCCGCCCGGTACAGCTCGACGCAGCCGGCCGGCAGCATGTTGGGGCAGCCGGCGATCCAGCCGACCGCCCCGGCCAGGGCGAGTTCGAGCAGGACGTCGTCGGCGCCGACGAGCAGGTCGAGGCCGGGTGCCTCCTCGGCGATCTCGTACGCCCTGCGGACGTCGCCGCTGAACTCCTTGACGGCCACCACGGACCCCTCGGCGTGCAGTTGTCCGAGCAGCCGGGGCGTCAGGTCCACCTTGGTGTCGTACGGGTTGTTGTAGGCGACGACGGGCAGCCCGGCCGCCGCCACCTCGGCGTAGTGCGCGCGGACGGCCGCGTCCTCGCAGGAGTAGCCGTTGGGCGGCAGGAGCAGGACGCTGCCGGCCCCGGCCTCGGCGGCCTCCTCGGCCCGGCGCCGGGACTGGGCGCTGTCGTACGAGGAGACGCCGGGCATCACTCTGGCCCCGTCGCCCGCCGCCTCGACGGCGACGCGCACGACGTCGCGGCGCTCCCGGTCGCTGAGGGTCTGGTACTCCCCGAGCGAGCCGTTGGGCACCACCCCGTCGCAGCCCGCGTCGATGAGGTCGCGGACGTGGGCGGCGTAGGCGTCGAAGTCGATGGACCGGTCCTCGTGCAGGGTGAGCGGGGTGGCGACCATGACGCCCCGCCAGGGCGCGTCGGTACGGGAGGGGACGGCCGTCATGCGGGCTCCTCGGGTTGCGGGGTGCGGATGCGGGCGTGGTGCGGGTTCACGCGTCGCCGGACGGTTCGGTCCGGGCGAGCGCGGCGAGGGGGACCGGGCAGGCGAGCGGCCTGCGGTCGGGGACGGGGCCGGCGGAGGCTCCGGCGAGGGCGCGGACGGCGAAGCCGCAGGTGCGGCCCTGGCACCAGCCCATGCCGGCGCGGGTGAGGAGTTTGGCGGTCCGGGTGTCGCCCGCGCCCAGCGCGTCGACGGCGGTACGGATCGCGCCCGCGGTGACCTCCTCGCACCGGCACACCTCGGTCTCCGGGGCGAGCCAGGACGTCCAGGCGGGCCCGGGCCGGTGCACGGCTCCCATGAGCCCGGCGAACCGGCGCATCCGCCGCCGCGCGCGGCGCAGGCGCGCGGCGCGGGCCGGGGCCCCCGGGGGCAGGTCGTCCAGCGCGTCGGCGATCACCGACAGGGCGGCCAGTTCCCCTTCGGCGAGGGCGAGCCGGACGCCGCCGATGCCGCCGGTCTCGCCGGCCGCCCAGACGCCGGGCACGCTGGTGCGCAGGTCCTCGTCGAGTTCCAGGGCGGGCGAGCCGTCGGTGCCGGTGCGGGTGGCGCAGCCGAGCCCGGTGGCGAGGTCGAGCTGGGGAACCAGGCCATGGCCCACGGCGAGCGCGTCGCAGTCGATGCGCCGGCCGGTGCCCGGCACGGGGCGCCAGTCGCGGTCGAGCCGGCTGACGGTGACCCCTTCCACGCGCCCGGTGCCGTGGACGGCGGTGACGGCGCGGTGCGCCAGCAGCCGCACCCCGTGCCG
>NZ_JAKRGC010000455.1 GCF_022347745.1 Streptomyces sp. OfavH-34-F | reverse complement strand
CCGGGCCCACGGGGGCCCCCCCCCGCCCCGCCCCGCCCCACCCGGACCCGGCCCCCGGAACATCGCGGAGGCGATCGCCGCCCATGCCCGCCGCACCCCGCACGCCGTCGCCCTGCGCTCCGACACCGAGACGCTCACGTACGCGGAACTGGACGCCCGCTCCGACCGCCTGGCCGCCCACCTCACCGCCGCCGGTGTACGCCGGGAGGCACGCGTCGCGGTCCTCATGGAGCGCGGGGTGCTGTACGCCGTCACCGCCCTCGCCGTCCTCAAGAGCGGAGGCGTCTACGTCCCCCTCGACACCCGCGCGCCGCACGCCCGCCGGCTCCGCGTCGTCACCGAAGCGGACGCCGCGGTCCTGGTCGTCGGACCCGGCCACGCTCCCGGCACACCGCCCGCTGAACGCCCCGTCGTCATCGACGCGGCCGAAGCCCTGGCGGCACCGCCCGCACCGGGACGCGCCCTCCCGGACGAACCCCCCGTTCCGGACCAACTGGCCTGCGTCATCTTCACCTCGGGGTCCACCGGCGTCCCCAAGGGCGTCGCCCTCACCCACGGCGGCATCCTCGCCCTCGCCGCCGACGCCTGCTACGAACCCACCACCGCCCGCCGGATGGTGATGCACTCACCCCACTCGTTCGACGCCTCCACCATGGAACTGTGGGTGCCCCTCCTCAACGGCGGCGAGGTCGTCATCGCTCCGCCCGGCGACCTGGACCTGCGCACCCTGCGACGGCTGCTCACCGAGACCCGCCCCACCAGCCTCTGGCTGACCGCCGGCCTCTTCCAGCTCGTCGCCGAGGAGGACCCCGCCTGCCTCGGCGGCCTCGACGTGGTGTGGACCGGCGGCGACGTCGTCTCGCCCCGCGCCGTCCGCACCGTACGACGCCACTGCCCCGACACCGCGGTCGTCAACGGCTACGGACCGGCCGAGGCGACCACCTGCGCCACCTGGCACCAGGTCACCGACGCCGACGTCGCCGCCGGCACGGGCCGCAGGGGCATCCCCGTCGGCCGCCCCCTGGACGGCGGCCGCGCCTACGTCCTGGACACCGGACTCCAGCCCGTGCCCGCCGGCGTGACGGGCGAGCTCTACCTCGCCGGCACCGGCATCGCCCGCGGCTACCTCGACCGCCCCGCACAGACCGCCGAACGCTTCGTCGCCGACCCCTACGGCCCCCCGGGCGCCCGCATGTACCGGACCGGCGACCTCGCGCGCTGGCTGCCGGACGGCACCCTGGCCTTCGCCGGACGCGCCGACGGACAGGTCAAACTGCGGGGCTTCCGCATCGAGACCGACGAGGTGGCGGCCGCACTCATCGAACACGCCACCGTCGCCCAGGCCGTCGTGGCGGTACGCGAGAACCCGCCCGGCAGGAAGCGGCTCGCCGCCTGGGTCGTCCCCGCCGAAGGCACCCGGCCCGACCCGGAGACCCTACGGCAGCACCTCGCCGCCACCCTCCCCTCGTACATGGTCCCCGCGGACTGGGCCGTCCTGGACACGCTGCCGCTCACCCGCAACGGCAAACCGGACCGGACCGCCCTGCCCGAACCGGGCCCGGCACGCCCGCACCCGCCGCAGGACACCGCCGCCGACCCCACCACCGCCCCACCCCGCACCGCACGGGAGAAGACCCTCCTGGCCCTCTACGCCGAACTCCTGCGCACCCCCACGATCGGCCTCCACGACGGCTTCTTCGACTCCGGCGGCGACAGCATCGTCGCCATCCAGCTCGTCAGCCGCGCCCACGAGGCCGGACTGCGCATCACCGTGAACGACCTCTTCCGCGCACCCACCGTCGCCGCACTCGCCGCCCGCGCCGAACCCGTACACGCCCCGGACCCGGCCGCCACGGAGTCCGACGACACCGGCCCGCTCCCGGCGACCCCCATCGTCCACTGGTGGCGCGAACAGGGCGGCGACCTCGACACGTTCAGCCAGCACATGGTGATCCGCACCCCCGCCGGACTCACCCCCGACCGCCTCACCACCGCCCTCCAGACACTCGTCGACCGGCACGCCGCCCTGCGCATGCGCCTCGACACCACCGGCGGAACGTGGCGACTCCACGTCCACCCGCCCGGCCACGTCCACGTCGACGACCGCGTCCACCACATCCCCGCCCCCGCGGACGAACCGCCCCGCCTGCCCCCCGACACCCTGGACCGGGCCCTCGCACGCCTCGCCCCCACCGAAGGACGCCTGCTCTCCGCAGCCTTCCTCGACCGGGGCCCCGACACGTCCGGACGCCTCCTCCTCGTCCTTCACCACCTCGCCGTCGACGCCGTCTCCTGGCGGATTCTGCTCGCCGACCTGGCCGCCGCCGACCGGGCCCTCACCGCGGGCAGCACCCCCGCACTCCCGCCGCCACCGGTGACCTTCCCGACCTGGGTCCGCACCGTACGAGCCCAGGGAACCGAAGGAACCCGCCGCACGGAACTGCCCCTGTGGACCGGGATCACGGCCGGCCAGGACCCCGCACTCGCCGACCCCCCGGCCCTCCCGGCCGCGGCCACCGCTGCGGAGACCCGCGCCCTGGCCGCCACCCTCCCGCCCGGACGGACCCTGCCCCTGCTCACCGAAGTGGGCGCGGCCTTCCACTGCGGCATCGAACCCGTCCTCCTCACCGGCCTCGCCCTCGCCGTCGAGGAATGGCGCCGCCGCCGCGGCAGGGCACCGGCCCCCGACGGCCTCCTCATCGACCTGGAATCCCACGGCCGCCCCGACCACCCCGACACGGACCTGTCCCGGACCGTCGGCTGGCTGACCGCCCTCCACCCCGTCAGACTCCCCGCCACCCACTGCTCCTGGCACGACGTACGCAGCGCCGGAACCGGCCTCGGCCACGCGCTCCGCCGGACCAAGGAAGCACTCCGCGCGATTCCCGACCGAGGCATCGGCTACGGCATCCTGCGCCACCTCGACCCGGCGGCCGGCCCCGCGCTCCAGGGCCACACCCCACCCCAGATCGGGTTCAACTACCTCGGCCGCCTCACCACCGACACCGGCACGGACTGGACCACCACCGGAGAACAGCTCCCGTCCCGCACCGCCTCGGCCACCGCCCGGCCCGGCGGCCACCTCCTCGACATCAACGCGATGACCACCGACGGACCCGAAGGCCCCCGGCTCACCGCCTCGCTCAGCTGGACCGCCGGCCGGCTCACCGACACCGAGGCACGTCTCCTCACCGACCTGTGGTTCGCGGCCCTCGACTCACTCATCCTGCACGCACGGACCCGCGGCAGCGGTGGCCGCAGCCCCTCCGACCTGCCGCTCGTCGAACTCAGCCAGGACGAGATCGACCGGCTCGAACAGACCTACCCCGACCTGGCGGACGTCCTCCCGCTCACCCCGCTCCAGGAGGGACTCCTCTTCCACGCCCTGTACGCCCCGCACGCCCCGGACGTCTACCAGGCACAGTGCGTCCTCACCCTCCACGGCCACCTGGACCCCGACACCCTGCGCGCGGCGACCCGCGCCCTCACGACCCGCCACCCCCACCTCGCCGCCGCCTTCGTCCACCACGGGCTGCGCCACCCCGTCCAGGTCGTACCCCGCACAGCCGCGCCGGGCTGGCGCCTGATCGACCTCACGGGCGTCTCCGAGAGCCACCAGGAACGCGTCTTCGACCGCCTCAACCGGGCCGACCTCGCCGACCGCTTCCACCCCGACGAACCACCGCTGCTCCGCTTCACCCTCACCCGCTGGGGACCGGACGAACACCGGCTCGTCCTGACCAACCACCACCTGGTCATCGACGGCTGGTCGATGCCCCTCCTCGTCGGGGAACTGCTCGACCTGTACGCCCACGGCGGCGACCCGACCGCACTGCCCCCGGCCACCCCCTACCGCGACCACCTCGCCCTACTGGCCGGCCGCGACGCCCCCGCCGCCCGCGCGGCCTGGCGCGCCG
>NZ_JAKRGC010000454.1 GCF_022347745.1 Streptomyces sp. OfavH-34-F | reverse complement strand
CCTCGACGGCTGGAGGCGGTGGCGGACCGTCGCCGGCGCGGGCCACTTCCCCTTCACCGCCCTGCCGCTGCTCGCCGCCGTGCCCGCCAGCGGCTCCGCCGCGGCGGCCGGGTGCGAGGTCGACTACACCGTCAACGCGTGGACCGGCGGCTACACCGCCGAGGTGAGCGTCACCAACAACGGCCCCGCGCTCAGCGACTGGCGGCTGACCTGGACGTACGAAGGCGACCAGCGGGTCACCTCCGGCTGGAACGCGACCGTCACCCAGTCCGGGCACGCCGTGACCGCGGTCAACACCGCCTGGAACGGGACCGTGGCGAGTGGCGGCACCCTCTCCTTCGGCGTGCAGGGGACCGCCGGGTCGGGCGGCCCCGCGCCCACCGACTTCGCGCTCAACGGCGTCTCCTGCGGCGGCGACGGCACCCAGCCCCCGACCACGCCGCCCCCGACGACCCCGCCCCCCACCACCCCGCCCTCCGCGGAGTGCGGTGACGCGGTGGTCTGCGACGACTTCGAGAACCAGACCGGCTCCACGCCCGCCGGGAACTGGCGCTTCACCGCGCCCGACTGCCAGGGCACCGGTGCGGCCGCCGTCGACACGGCGGTCGCCCACAGCGGCGCGCGTTCGCTGCGGCTGGACGGGAAGGCCGGCTACTGCAACCACGCCTTCGTGGCCTCCACCGCGGACCTCTCGTCCGTGGGCCCGGTGATGTACGTACGCATGTGGGTGCGGCACACCACGGCGCTCCCGGCCGCGCACGTCACCTTCGTGTCGATGCCGGACAGCTCCCAGGGCGGCAAGGCCCTGCGGATCGGGGGCCAGAACGGGGCGCTCCAGTGGAACCGGGAGATCGACGACGCGACGCTCCCGGCGCAGAGCCCGACCGGGGTGGGGATGAGCGAGCCCCTGCCCACGGGCAGCTGGCAGTGCCTGCGGTTCGCGGTCGACACCACGGCCACCGGGCTCGACACCTGGCTGAACGACGAGCAGGTGCCGGGGCTGCACGCCGACGGCGTACCGACGCGGGACGTCGACGACCAGTGGCTGTCGCGGACGACCGCGCCCCGGCCCACGGCCCTGCGGCTGGGCTGGGAGAGCTACGGGAACGGTGACGACACCCTGTGGTTCGACGATGTGGCGGTCGGCTCCACGCCGATCGGCTGCTGACGGACGGCCGCCCCGGCGCGCGAGGGGTGACGGGGCGGTCCGGACCGGTGCCGGCTTCACGGTGAAGCCGGCACCGGCTCCTTTCCCGCTCCGGTTTGCCGGCGCCACCCCGCTCACCGGCACCCCGCCGACCTTCCCGCCCCGGCCGGGAACCGTCCGTACGTACGTGCAGGTGACACCCGCTTTGCCGCGCACCGCCGCGCTGCGGCTACTTTGGGTGCAGCACAGATGGGCGGTTCCGTGACGGCAGAGGTGCACGGGGGACGAGAGGTCGGGGAAGAGTGTCGCTGCGCGCAGGCGATCCAGCCGAGATCGGCGGATATCCGCTGGAGGCGAGGCTCGGCTCAGGTGGCATGGGCACGGTGTTCCTGGCCCGTACGGAGTCGGGCCGGCCGGTCGCGATCAAGCTGATCCACCAGCAGTTCGCCGGGGACAGCGAGTTCCGCATCCGCTTCCGGCAGGAGATCGAGGCCGCGCGGCGGGTGAGCGGCGCGTTCACCGCGGCCGTGGTCGACGCCGCGCCCGAGGCCGAACAGCCGTGGATGGCCACGACCTACATCGAGGGCCCCACGCTCGCCCAGCGCATCGCCGACGAGGGCCCCCTCGGCGGGCCCGGGCTGCGGAGCCTGGCGATCGGGCTCGCCGAGGCACTGCGCGACATCCACCGGGTGGGCGTCGTCCACCGCGACCTGAAACCCTCCAACGTCGTCCTCTCGCCCGAGGGTCCGCGCGTCATCGACTTCGGCATCTCGCGCGCCGCGGACCAGCAGACGCTCACCATGACCGGGCGCGTCATCGGGACACCGCCCTTCATGTCTCCGGAGCAGCTCCAGGCGCCGCGCGGGGTCGGACCGCGCTCCGACGTCTTCTCGCTGGGCACCCTGCTGGTGTACGCGGCGACCGGGCGCGGCCCGTTCGACGCGGACAGCCCCTACCTGACGGCGTACCAGGTCGTGCACGACGAGCCCGCGCTGGACGCGGTGCCCGCCGTGCTGCGGGCGGTCGTCGAACCGTGCCTGGGCAAGGACCCCGAGAGCCGGCCCTCGGCGGCCGAACTCCTGGAACTGCTGCGGGATCTGCCGGCCGACCTCGGCGGGCCCGGCGAGGACGGGTGCGCCACGGGCCGCACCCGCGACGTCGCCACCCAGCACCACCTCCCCACGCCCACCCCGAGCGAGCCCGCGCCGGAATCCGCGCCGACGCCGGAACCCGCGCCCGAGCCCGCCGCAGCGTCGGAACCTGCGCCCGAGCCGGAACCCGCGCCGGAACCGGAACCGGAACCCACCCCCGATCCCGCCCCCACGCCGGAACCGGAAGCCGCGTCCGTCTCTCCGGGCGGCCGGCTGCGCGGGCGGCGGCGGACCGTGCTCGCGGCGGCCGTGGCCGTGGGGCTCATCGGCGGCGGAGTCGCCCTGTTGCAGGCCGGCGGCCTCGGCCCGGACCGGCCCGCCGCCGAGGGCGCCACCACCGCCGCCGCGCCCTCCGCGGCCCTGCCGGACGGCTTCCGGCCCTGGCGGGTGACCGTGCCGGGCGGTCGCGAGGACATCCCCGACGAACTGCGGTGCGTCACGGGCGCCGAGGACACGGTGTTCTGCGGGGGCGGCGGGGTCGTCGCGACCCGCATCAGCGTCCGGGACGGCTCCCGGGCCTGGACGGTCAAGAGCCCCGGCATCCCCGTCCAGGGCATGCACCTGGTGGGCGCCACCCGCGACACCGTCGTCGGCTACCGCATCGCCGCCCAGGACGACCCCCGGGGCCGCAACGACGAGGTGGTGGCCGTCGACGCCGACAGCGGCGAGGAGCTGTGGGCCGCGCCCTCCGGCGCCCAGTCGACCGCCGTCACCGGCCGGACCCGCGACGCCGTCGTGCTCGGCTCCGCCGTGATCATGGTGGACGCCGCCGACTCCGCCTTCGAGGCCCGGGACGCGCACAGCGGGAAGCTGCTGTGGACGGCGCCGTTCCCCGCGGACTTCCGGTGCGCGCCCGTCCCCGTGGACGACGTGCTCCTCGCCATGTGCGCCGCCGACGCCGAGATGAACGCCTCGTCCGTACGCCACCCGTCGCTCTACCCGGTCGACCGGACCTCCGGCGCCTGGGGCGGGGCCATCGCCGTCGACGGGCCCGCCGTGCCCGTCGGTGTCGCCGGGGGCCAACTCGTCCTGCTCCGGGAGGACGTCGAGGAGACGGCGCTCACCGGGTACAACGGCGTGGTGCGGGTCGACCCGGCCTCCGGCGAGGCCGACTTCGCACCGCTGCCCGCCACGTACGCCGGCACCCCCGGCATGGCGGACGGCACCGTGTTCGTGAGCGGGCAGACCGGCCGCGTCACCGCGTTCGACCCGGCCACCGGCCGGAAGAAGTGGTCCCGGCAGACCAGCGTCGAAGGGGCCTCCGGCCCGGCCGCCGCAGACGGCGCGCTGTTCTTCAGCTCCGCCACCGGCCGGGTCGTCGCGCTCGCGCCGTCCGACGGCGCCACCCTCTGGGCGACCGACCCCAGGGCCGACGGGCTGACCGGCGGACAGGGAGCGGGCCCGCGCGTGACCGTCGCCGGTGACGCGGTCGTCGTGACCGCCGCCGGGAACACCGTCTTCGCCTTCGACCCCCGGCACCCGCCGAAGTCGGGCTGACCGGCGCCCGGGGAGCGTTCAGGCCGCCCGGCCGGTGTATACGGCGGCGCTCCGGTGCCGGTCCTCGACCACCAGGCCGCCGGCGAGCACCAGCACCCGGTCCGCGTACGCGGCGGCGGCCG
>NZ_JAKRGC010000453.1 GCF_022347745.1 Streptomyces sp. OfavH-34-F | reverse complement strand
GGGCACCGGGGGCGGGACCTCGGCCTCCGGTACGCCGATCTCCCGCCACACGGCGGGCGCGCCGTCCGCCCCGAGCCGCTGCCGGCACCAGTCCACGATCTCCGCCGGAGCGGGCCGCGCCGCCGGGTCGGTGGCCAGGCACCGGGCGAGCAGGGGCCGCAGCGGCTCGGGGAGCCGGGTCAGTTCGGGCGCGGAGTGGATGATCCGGTACAGGACGTCCACGCCGGGGCCGTCGCCGTAGAGCGGGCTGCCCAGCGCCGCGAACGCGGCGGTCTGGGCGAGGGCGAAGACATCGGTCGCCGCCGTGACCTGTTGCAGGGACGCCTGCTCCGGGGCCATGTAGGCGGGCGTGCCGAGCGGGTGTCCCGTCGCCGTGTGGGCCGTCGCGTCGGCGGCGAGCGCGATGCCGAAGTCGATGACGCGCGGCCCGTCGGAGGCCAGCAGCACGTTCGACGGCTTGAGGTCACGGTGGACGATGCCCTCGGCGTGGATGGCCCGCAGCGCCTCGGCCGTGCCCGCCATCAGCCACAGCAGGGCGGGCACCGGCAGCGGGCCCCGCCGGGCCACGGCCTGGGCGAGCGAGGGGCCGGGCACGTACAGCGTGGCCAGCCAGGGCTGCGCGCAGTCCGGGTCGGCGTCCAGCACCTCGGCCGTGTACGCGCCCCGGACCCGCCGGGCCGCCCGGACCTCGCGGGCGAAGCGCTTCCTGAAGTCGGGGTCGTCCGCCAGTTCGGGGCGTACGACCTTGACCGCCACCGGCCGGCCGCCCTCGGTGTGCGAGAGGTAGACGCGGCCCATGCCGCCCGCGCCCAGCCGGGCGGCGAGCCGGTAGCCCCCCACCTCCGCCGGATCGGTCTCCTGAAGTGGCTGGAAGGTCTCCGTCACCTGGCCTCACCCCGCTCCCCGCTGTGCCGCCCCCACCCGCGACGGCAGCCTAACAACGGCCGAACCCCGGCCCGCCGGGCCGGGGTTCGTACCGATACGCGCTGCTCCGCAGGTTCTGCGTTACGGCAGGTTGCGGGCCATGACGATGCGCTGGACCTGGTTGGTGCCCTCGTAGATCTGGGTGATCTTGGCGTCGCGCATCATGCGCTCCACCGGGTAGTCGCGCGTGTAGCCGTAGCCGCCGAGGAGCTGCACCGCGTCCGTGGTGATCTCCATGGCGACGTCGGAGGCGAAGCACTTGGCGGCGGCGCCGAAGAACGTCAGGTCGCCGTCGACGCGCTCGGACTTGGCGGCGGCCGAGTAGGTGAGCTGGCGGGCGGCCTCCAGCTTCATGGCCATGTCGGCGAGCATGAACTGGACGCCCTGGAAGTCGGCGATCGGCTTGCCGAACTGCTTGCGCTCCTGGACGTAGCCCTTGGCGTAGTCGAGGGCGCCCTGGGCGATGCCGAGGGCCTGGGCCGCGATGGTGATGCGGGTGTGGTCCAGGGTCTTCATCGCCGTGGCGAAGCCGGTGCCCTCCTCGCCGATCATGCGGTCGGCGGGGATGCGGACGTTGTCGAAGTAGACCTCGCGCGTCGGGGAGCCCTTGATGCCGAGCTTCTTCTCCGGCGCGCCGAAGGAGACGCCCTCGTCGGACTTCTCGACGACGAAGGCCGAGATGCCCTTGGAGCGCTTCTCCGGGTCGGTGACGGCCATGACCGTGTAGTACTCGGAGACGCCCGCGTTGGTGATCCAGCGCTTCACGCCGTTGAGGACCCAGAAGTCGCCGTCGCGCACGGCGCGGGTCTTCATGCCGGCGGCGTCGGAGCCCGCGTCCGGCTCGGAGAGGCAGTACGAGAACATGCCGTCGCCCTTGGCCAGCGGGCCCAGGTACTTCTTCTTCAGGGCCTCGGAGCCGGACAGGACGACCGGGAGCGAGCCGAGCTTGTTCACGGCCGGGATCAGGGAGGAGGAGGCGCAGGCGCGGGCCACCTCCTCGATCACGATGACCGTGGCGAGGGCGTCGGCGCCGGCGCCGCCGTACTCCTCCGGTACGTGGACGGCGTGCAGGTCGGCGGCGGTCAGGGCGTCCAGCGCCTCCTGCGGGAAGCGGGCCTCCTCATCGACCGCGGCCGCGTGCGGGGCGATCTTCGCCTCGGCGAGCGCACGCACCGTCTCACGGAGCATCTCGTGCTCCTCGGCCGGACGGTACAGGTCGAAATCGGTCGAACCCGCCAAGACGCTCACTCCCCAGGGTGCTAACTACCGTTAAGTAACCCAATTTTAGGCGTTCGACCCGCCCCCGGCATACGCGCTCGGGCCGTGAGCTGCGCGACAGCCGGAAAAGGGCTGTTCCGCGGCCCGGACTATGCTCGTTCCCCGCATGTCCGTCCGCATCTCACAGGAGCACCCCATGGCCCTCAGGATCACCGTGATCGGCACCGGCTACCTGGGGGCCACCCATGCCGCGGCCATGGCGGAGCTGGGCTTCGAGGTGCTGGGGCTCGACGTCGTGCCCGAGAAGATCGAGATGCTGTCCGCCGGCCGGGTGCCGATGTACGAGCCCGGCCTGGAGGAGCTGCTCCAGCGGCATGTCACGGGCATCGAGGGGTCCACCGGGCGGCTGCGGTTCACCACCTTCTGGGAGGAGGCCGCCGAGTTCGGCGACGTCCACTTCGTCTGCGTGAACACCCCGCAGAAGCACGGCGAGTACGCCTGCGACATGACGTACGTGGAGAGCGCCTTCGACTCGCTGGCGCCGCTGCTGACCCGGCCCGCCCTGGTCGTCGGCAAGTCCACCGTGCCCGTCGGCTCCGCCGCCCGCCTCGCCGCCCGCCTCGCCGAGCTGGCCCCCGCGGGCACCGGCGCGGAGCTGGCCTGGAACCCGGAGTTCCTGCGCGAGGGCTTCGCGGTCCAGGACACCCTGCACCCGGACCGGATCGTCGTCGGCGTGACGAGCGAGCGGGCCGAGAAGCTGCTGCGCGAGGTGTACGCCGTACCGGTCGCGGAGGGCTCCCCGTTCGTCGTGACGGACTACCCGACCGCCGAACTGGTGAAGACGGCCGCCAACTCCTTCCTGGCCACCAAGATCTCGTTCATCAACGCCATGGCGGAGGTCTGCGAGGCGGCCGACGGGGACGTGGCCAAGCTCGCCGAGGCCATCGGGCACGACGACCGCATCGGGAAGAAGTTCCTGCGGGCCGGCATCGGCTTCGGCGGCGGCTGCCTGCCCAAGGACATCCGCGCCTTCATGGCCCGCGCGGGCGAGCTGGGCGCCGACCAGGCGCTGACGTTCCTGCGCGAGGTCGACTCGATCAACATGCGCCGCCGGGGCCACATGGTGGAGCTGGCCCGCGAGGCCCTGGGCGGCGGCTCCTTCCTCGGCCGGCGGGTCGCCGTGCTCGGCGCCACCTTCAAGCCGGACTCGGACGACGTGCGGGATTCGCCGGCGCTCAACGTCGCCGGCCAGGTCCACCTCCAGGGCGGCCAGGTCACCGTCTTCGACCCCAAGGGCATGGAGAACGCCCGCCGCCTCTTCCCGACCCTCGGCTACGCGGAGAGCGCGCTGGAGGCGGTGCGCGGCGCCGATGTCGTCCTGCACCTGACGGAGTGGCGGGAGTTCCGCGAGCTGGACGCGGAGGCGCTGGGCGCGGTCGCGGGCCGCCGGATCATCCTCGACGGGCGCAACGCGCTGGACCCGGCCGTGTGGCGCGAGGCCGGCTGGACGTTCCGCGCGATGGGCCGCCCGACCGCCTGACCCCCGGCCCCGTCCCCCCTTTTCAGGCGCGGCGCGCCCGGTACGTACGCATCTTGGCGCGCGCCCCGCACACCGACATCGAGCACCAGCGGCGGCGCCCCGCCGGGCTGCGGTCGTAGTAGGCCCAGCGGCAGTCCGCGGCCTCGCACGCCTTGAGCCTGGCCCAGGTGCCGTCCGCCGACGCGGCGGCGATCGCGGCGGCGATCCGCGCCGTCAGCCCCGGCTCCTCCTCCACCGGG
>NZ_JAKRGC010000452.1 GCF_022347745.1 Streptomyces sp. OfavH-34-F | reverse complement strand
GCGCGGGTCCACCGGCGCGGCGACGGGGGCCGGGGGAGCGGGGGCGGTGGCCGGCGCGGGGGCGGCGGGCGCCTCGTCGACCGTGACACCGAAGTCCGTGGCGATGCCGGCCAGGCCGTTCGCGTAGCCCTGGCCGACCGCGCGGACCTTCCAGGCACCGGCGCGCCGGTAGACCTCCATGACCACGAGGGCGGTCTCCGAGCCCAGCCGGGGCGGGGTGAAGGAGGCCAGCACGCTGCCGTCGTCGGCGTTGCGCACGGTGGCGGTCGGCTCGATGCCCTGGAAGGTCTGGCCCGCTCCGTCCGGACTGGCCGTGACGACGATCTTCTCGATGCCGGCGGGCACGGCGGCGGTGTCCACCACGACGGCGTCCGGCGCGCTGCCGCCGCCGGACCGGTAGGTCACGCCGGGGCCCGACGGCTGGTTGTAGAAGATGAAGTCGTCGTCGGAGCGCACCTTGCCCCCGGCGGTGAGCAGCAGGCCCGACACGTCGAGCCGCACGGGCGCGGCGACGTCCACCGCCACGCGGACGGCGGTGAGCGGAAGATTCGAGCCAGGTGTCATAGCGGTCATGTCCGGCTGAACGAACGACCCGGCTTTGCCGTTCCCTTACCTTCCGGCGGATTCGCCCGGACGGCGGAAGCAGCTGTTCCGGGTGATGCGGCTCAGTGCGGCCAGCGCGGCGGGTTGGTGCAGAAGTGGCCGCCGAGGTGGGCGTGGTCCGGGTTGTCCGGGTCCAGCTCGCCCTGCTCCGCGACGAGCTTCGCCGCGTACCGCTCCGAATCGTCCTGCGGCTCGTAGCCCAGGGCGCGGGCGGAGGTCAGGTCCCACCACAGGCGGGTGTTGTCCGAGGAGCCGTTGACGACGGTGTGGCCCACGTTCTCGGCGGTGAGCGCGGCGTCGAACAGCCGGGCGCCGTCCGCCGGGCTCATCCACACCGACAGCATCCGCACGGAGGTCGGCTCCGGGAAGCAGGAGCCGATGCGCACGGAGACCGTCTCGATGCCGTGCCGGTCCCAGTACAGCTGGGCCAGGTCCTCGCCGAACGACTTGGACAGGCCGTAGAAGGTGTCCGGGCGGCGCGGGGTGTCGACCGGGATCAGCGGGTCGCCCGGCAGCGGGCGCGGGGTGAAGCCCACCGCGTGGTTGGAGGAGGCGAACACGATCCGCCGGACGCCGGCCTCGCGCGCGGCCTCGTAGAGGTTGTAGGTGCCGCGGATGTTCGCGTCGAGGATCTTGTCGAAGGAGGCTTCCAGCGAGATGCCCGCGAGGTGGATGATCGCATCGACCCCCGCCACGGCCTCGCGCAGCGCCGCCGGGTCGCCGAGGTCGGCGGTGATCGCGTCCGGCTCGCCCTCGATCGGCACCATGTCGAACAGGCGCAGCGTGTAGCCGTGGGCGGGCAGCAGTTCGCGCATCAGGGTGCCGAGGCCGCCGGCGGCGCCGGTGAGCAGGACGGTGCGGGGCGTTGCGGCGGGCATGCGGGGTCTCCTCTTGGATCAGGTTCACATGCGTGGACAAGGTATGTGGGGGGTCGGAGGGCGTCAAGGGGGATCGGGTTTCGGCTGTCCTGGACCGGCCGTCGGTGCCTTGACCCGGCGGCGCGGCGGGGCCTAGCTTAGGCGTCGTTCATGAATATGGACACCAATCATAAATGCGCACGCCTCAGGAGGGGCCCGTGAGCCCAGACCCGCTTGCCGCCCGACTCACCGCCGTCGCCGGGCCGCTCTTCTTCCCCGTCACCGCGTACGACGCGTCCGGCTCCGTGGACCTCGACGCCTTCCGCGCGCACGTCCGCCGGGGCGTCGACGCGGGCGCGGCGGCGGTGTTCGCGTGCTGCGGCACCGGGGAGTTCCACGCGCTGACCCCGGAGGAGTTCCGGAGCGTCGTGGCCGCCGCGGTGGAGGAGACCGCCGGGCGGGTGCCCGTCGTCGCGGGCACCGGATACGGCACCGCGCTGGCCGTCCGGTTCGCCCGGCTCGCCGAGGAGGCCGGCGCCGACGGACTGCTGGCCATGCCCCCGTACCTCGTCCACGCCGACCAGGCCGGGCTGCTGGCGCACTACACCGAGCTGGCCGGTGCCACCGGCCTGGAGACGATCGTCTACCAGCGCGACAACGCCGTCTTCACCCCCGAGACCGTGCTCGCGCTGGCCCGGACGCCGGGCGTCATCGGCCTCAAGGACGGCTACGGCGACCTGGACCTCATGCAGCGCATCGTCAGCGCCGTGCGCACCGGGCTGCCCGGGCGGGACTTCCTCTACTTCAACGGGCTGCCCACCGCCGAACTCACCGGCCCGGCCTACCGGGGCATCGGCGTCTCGCTCTACTCCTCGGCCGTCTTCGCCTTCGCCCCCGACATCGCGCTCGCCTTCTACCGGGCCCTGGACTCCGGCGACCGCCCGCTGGTCGACGGACTGCTCGACACCTTCTACCGGCCGCTGGTCGAACTGCGCGCCAAGGGGCGCGGCTACGCCGTCTCGCTGGTCAAGGCCGGGGTGCGGCTGGAGGGCCTGGACGTCGGCCCGGTGCGCAGCCCGCTCACCGAGCCGACGCCCGAGCACATCGAGGAGCTGACCGGGATCGTCGCCGCCGGCCGCGCGCTGCTGGAGCGGCACGGCGCGAGGGGGCACGGATGAGGACCTCCGCCTTCCTCTACCCCTGGGACGTCATCGGCGACCCCGACGCCCCGGCCCGCATCGCGGACCTCGGGGTCCAGCAGGTCACCCTCGCCTCCGCCTACCACTCGACCCGCGCGCTGACCCCCCGCCACCCGGCCCGCCGCGTCGTCACCGCCGAGCACGCCGCCGTCCTGTACCCGCCGGACGAGGGGCGGTGGGCGGGGCGGACGCTGCGCCCGTACCGGCAGACCTGGATCGCCTCGGACGACCCGTTCGCCGAGGCGGCCGGGGCGCTGTCCGGGGCCGGGCTCGACGTCCACAGCTGGGTGGTCCTCGCGCACAACTCCCGGCTGGGCGCGGAACACCCCGCCACCTCGGTCGTCAACGCCTACGGCGACCGCTACCCGTGGGCGCCCTGCGTCGCCCGGCCCGAGGTCCGCGCCCACCTGGTGGACCTGGCCGCCGAGGCCGCGGTGCGCGAGGGGGCGGCGGGCACCGAGCTGGAGTCCTGCGGCTGGTACGGCTACGCCCATCTGCACGCCCACGACAAGGTGGCCGGCGTCGGGCTCGGGGACGCCGCGCAGTACCTGATGTCGCTCTGCTTCTGCACCGTCTGCCGGGCCGGTTACGCGGCCCAGGGCCTGGACGCCGGCGAGCTGGGCGCGGCCGTGCGCCGCGCCCTGGAACCGGTCTGGGCCGGGTCCGGGGCGCCGGAGGCAGGCTGGGACGCGGTCGGCAAGCTGCTCGGCGCGGACCTCGCGGAGGCCACGCTGCGGTGGCGCACCGGGGTGGCGCGGGAACTCCAGGAGGCGGTGACCGGCGCGGTACGGGCGGCCGCCGCACCGGGGTTCCGGGTGCTGCTGCACGCCGACCCAGCCCCGTACCGCTGCGGGGCGAACCCGGGCGTCGATCCCGGCCACGTCCTGCGCGTCGCGGACGGCGTGGTGCTGCCCTGCACCGGCACGGACGCGGCGCGCGAGGCGGTGCTCGGGCCGTTCGCGGGCGCCCCCGGGGACGCCGTGCTCGCCGCCAACCTCACCGTGGTGCGGGGGATGGGCGGCAGCCCGGACACGCTGGAACGGGACGCCGCGCACGCCGCGTCGCTCGGCGCGAACGAACTGCGCCTGTACCACGCGGGCCTGGCCTCCGACCCGGACCTGGCGGCCGTCGCCTCGGCGCTCTCCCGCCTCGGCTGAGCCACGGGCCGGGGCGCCCCGTCACGCCCCGGCCGGCGCCGACGGGCCCGCGGGAGCCACCGGTTCCCGCCGGCCCGTCCCCAGCAGCGACGCCGTGAGCACCGCCGCC
>NZ_JAKRGC010000451.1 GCF_022347745.1 Streptomyces sp. OfavH-34-F | reverse complement strand
GGTGGCGCAGGACGGCCTCGGCGGCCTGCCAGGCGGAGTGCAGGGTGCGGGCGTCGCCCAGTTCGCGGCGCTGGGCCGCGGCGCTCTTCTCCGCGGCGGTCAGGGCCAGCGAGGCGTGCCGGTAGGCGAGTTCGGCGGAGATGAGGGCGCTGTGCCGGCGGGTCTCCTCGGCGCCGGTGACGGTGTGGGCGGCGCCGGTGACCTGCTGGGCCAGTTCGGCGGCGCGGCCGCGTTCCTCGCCGGCGCGGGCGGAGAGGCGGCGGGCGAGGGTGCGGGTGCGGCGCTCGGCCGCGGCGTGGATGTCGCGGGCGCGGGCGCGGGTGTCGGCGGCTTCGACGATGCGGCCGAGGAGGTCGACGGAGCCGGCGGTGAAGTCGCGTTCGGCGGTGAGTTCGGCGCGGCGGCCGAGCTTGTTGCCGAAGCCGCTGACGAGGTCGGCGAGGCCGTCCGTGTCGCGGGTGTCGGTGACGGCGCGCAGCAGCAGGTCGGTGAAGTCGGAGTCCTTCTTGACGGCGAAGAGGCCGGCGGCCTCGCCCTCGTCGGCGTTCATCTCGCGCTGGTAGCGGAAGAGTTCGGGGTCGAGGCCCAGTTCGCCGAGGTGTTCGTTCCAGCGGTCGTGGATCTCCTCCCAGTGCACGTCGAGGTGCTGGTAGAACTTCCCGGCCTCGGTGAGGGCGTCGCGGAAGCCCTTCATGGTGCGGCGCCGGCCGCGGGCGCCGGAGGCCCCTTCGGCGGGGCGGCCGACGGCGGTGGACTCGGCGACGGGCAGCGAGTCGAGCCCGAGTCCGGGGCCGGGCCGGAAGGAGTACCAGGCCTCGGCGAACTTGCGGGGGTCGTTGGAGACCTGGCGGCCGCGCCACTCGCTGACCTTGCCGACGACGACGCACTCGCCGGTCAGGGTGTGCTGCCACTCCAGGGCGACGTGGCCGCAGTCGTCGGCGAGCAGGAACTTGCGCAGGACGCCGGAGCTGGCGCCGCCCAGGGTGTTGCGGTGGCCCGGCAGCATCACCGAGAAGATCAGCTTCAGCAGGACGGACTTGCCGCCGCCGTTCTCCAGGAAGAGGACGCCCGCGGGGGCGGGGCGGCGCGGCGGGCCGACCGGCTCCTCCTCGAAGAACTCCGCCTGCGCCGGGGCGGGGCGTGGCACGGGTTCGCCGACGCCGCGCAGGTCGAGCACGGTGTCGGCGTAGCGTGCGCCGGCCGGCCCGATGGAGTAGAGGCGGACGCGGGACAGCTCGTACATGGCGGCGGACTCTCGTCGTTCGGAAAGCGGTGGGAAGACGTCGGTGGGGGGGGCGGGCGGGCCCGGCGGCGGTCAGCCGTGGAAGGGCAGGCCCGCGTCGGCGGCCAGTTCCAGGTCGTCGGGGTCCGGGGGCGGCAGCAGGGTGGCGCTTCCGTCGGTGACGGGGACGACGCCCAGCTCCAGGAGTTCGGCCATGGCGGCGCTGCCGGCCATGTCCCGGACCTGGAGCTGGTAGCGGGCGGTGGTGCGGTAGGTGCCTCCGGCGTCGTCGCCGGTGCGCTGGAGGAAGCCGGAGTCGGTGAGGAAGGCGACGGCCTTGCCGATGATGCCGGTGGTGGAGCCGGCGAGCCGGCGGGCGTCCTTGGTGGCGCCGGTGGCGCTGCGCCGGGCGTAGACGCGCCAGCCCGCCTCCAGGCCCGGGGCGTCGCTGGCCGGGTCGGTGTTGTCGCCCTGCTGCTCGGCGCGCTCTTCCAGGCGGTGGCAGGCCTGGCGGACGAAGGCGTCGACGCCGTTGACGGTGATCCGCCCGATGTAGGCGTCGTCGGCGAGGTCCTCGGGGCGCGGGAAGGCCATGGCGGCGACGGCCAGATGGGCGAGGCCGTGCAGGAAGCGGTCGGCGCTGTCCGAGGAGGCGCGCCGCGCGTAGTCGCCCATGCGGACGGCGAACACCGAGTCCTCGCCCGCTGTGACGGCCATGCCGGCCCGGGGGGACACCTCCAGGACGATGAGGCCGAGGCCGGTCGCGACGGCGTCGGCGAGCCGGGCGAAGGCGGGGTCCTCCCGGTAGCGGCGGAGGAGTTCGGCGTACTCGGCGTCGCGGGCGGGCAGCAGCTTGGGCTGGAGGCCGAAGGCGACGAGCCGGGCGGCGTCGGCCGCGTCGGCGGGGGTGACGGCGGGCGCGGGGGCGGGCCGGTCGGGTTCGTGGGCGGGGGCGGGCCGGTCGGCGGGCTCGCCCCACGCGTCGGTGTGCTCTGCGCGGTGGTCGCTCACGACACTGGCTCCTCGGTGCGGACGGTACGGCGGTACGGGCGGGGCGAAGCGGGACGAATGGACCGGCGGAGGACGGGTGCGGTCCGGGGGTCGCGGGGCGCGGGGGTCACGGCGCCTCCGAGCGGTCCGCGGCCATGCCGGCGGCGTCGAGCAGGGCGGTGCCGACGATCAGGTCGGCGCCGCCGAACTCCTCGTCGTCCAGGGGGGTGCCGTCGTCCACGGAGAACAGCAGGCGCCGCTCCCCCTGGCGGTAGGCGGTGCCGACCGGCGGGCTCGCGGCGTGGACGGCGAGCAGGGCGACCAGATAGGGCAGGTCGGGGTCGGTGCGGCGGGCGTCGGCGAGGAGGCCGGAGAGCCGGCGCGGCGCGTCGTGCTCCAGGTCGAGCAGTTCCATCGCGGCGGCCAGCTGCTCCTCGCTGAACCGGCTGTCGTCCGGGGTGGCGATCAGGTCGGGCTCGGGCATCTCTGCGCCGAGGTGTTCGCGGGCGGGCGGCGGGCTGAGCAGCAGGTCGACGAGGTCGCCCACCCGGACGCAGGCCGGGGTGCGCAGGCCGGTGCCGTGGGCGAAGAAGGCGTCGGTGACGCGGCCGGCGCGCTCGACGGGGAGCGGCAGCAGCGGGCCGAGGAGCTGCCCGTACAGGTCGAGGCCGGTGCGGGCGGTGGGTGCGGCGAAGGCCTGCCGGTCCTGTTCGGCGCGGAAGAGCGGACCGGCCTCCAGCAGCCGGGACTGGAGCTGGGTGTGGCGGCGGATGCAGTCCTTGACGATGTCCACGAGTTCGGCGGCGCGGCGCTTGTGCTCGGGGTCCTCGGCCTCGTCGCGGGCCTTGCGGATGTTGGTGAGGATCGCGTTCTCGTGGCGGTAGCGGTCGGCGACGTGGTCCAGTGCCTCGGCGATCATGTCGGGTACGGCGTTGAGCCAGTCGACGGCGCGGACGTTGCGCCGGGTGGCGTCGAGGGTCTTGCGCAGGGTCTCCGCGTACTGGACGGTCCGGTAGCGGGCCTGTTCGGCGGCGAGCTGGGCGTCGGCCAGCCTGCCCCGGCTGATCAGCACCTCCAGTTTGACCTCGGCGGCGATCTGGGCGCTGGTGACGTCCGTGTCGAGGGCGCCGACCAGGACGTTGACCGCCTCGTCGGTGGCCCGGAGGTAGACGCTGCCGCCGTGTCCGGGGACCTCCTCGATGAGCTTGAAGTCGTAGTCGCGGCGGACGTAGACGCCGTCGGGGCCGAAGGTGCCGTAGACGGCGCGGAATCCGCGGTCCACGCTGCCGACGTTGATCAGGTTCTCCAGGACCCAGCGGGCGACCCGTTCGTGCTCGGCGGCGGGGCGGGCGGGGGCCTGGGCGGCGACGCGCGGGAGGAGTCTGGTCACTATCTGGTCGTGGTCCGCGCCGGTGTCGAAGTCCATGTTCAGCGTGACGTGGTCGATGGCGGCGAGGGCGACCTCGGCCATCGCGTAGCCGCTGTACTCACCGGCCAGGTTCGCCTTGCGGACGTCCAGGTCGTGCAGCGGCGCCGTGCAGGCGAGCGCGCGCAGCCGCCGGGACAGCCCCTCGTCGGCGGCCGGGCCCGGTGCGGGCCGCGGTCCCGCGCTGAGCTGGGGCGCAGCGTTGTCCGTGTAGGCAGGCGAAGTCACGGTGCACAGATTAGGTCCTCGGACTGACAACGGTCGAAACGGCGCAGAAGGGCCGCCGGCGCCCTCGCTCGGCCGTGCGTGCGCCGTGTCGCCCGGCCGTGCCCC
>NZ_JAKRGC010000450.1 GCF_022347745.1 Streptomyces sp. OfavH-34-F | reverse complement strand
CGGGAAGCGGCGCGGCCGGGCCGGCATCCGGCGTACGCACCGCGCCCGCAGCCGCAGCGCCGCCGAGGCCGACTCCCGCACCCAGCGGGGCTGCGGCCGGAACCCCAGGGCCCGCAGCAGCGGCTCGTCCAGCAGCGCCAGCGAGAACCGGGCGACCAGCGGCCGCAGCGGACGCGGATACCAGCTCGCCATCACCCGGAACGTCGCCCCGGCCACCCGCCGGTTCGCCGGGTCGTAGGCGAACATGCGCTCCTCGTACGCGTCCATCAGCCGCTCGAACCCCTCATAGGTGTCGGGCACGTCCTCGATGCCCATCAGCGCGCCCGTCCTGCGGGCCGCCTCCGCCAGCGCCCGCACCTCCTGTGCGCACAGCGGGCGCCAGCCGTAGCGGTCGATCCAGCGCTTCGGGCCCACCACCGTCGTCGCGAGGACGTAGCGGAAGTCGTCGTTCGGTATCCGGTACCGGCCGTGGATGCGGTTGAGGTGGCGGGCCGCCGCCCGCCCCCGCTCCGAGTCGAACCCGTCGATCGCCATCTCGTACCCGATCAGCACGGTGTCGTCGTACCGCTTCTGCCCGTTGCGCTCGAACTCCTGGGTGCGGTCGAGGAGTACGGAGATCCTCGGCACACCGTAGTCGCGCAGGAACGCCACGCTCACGCCCTGCCGGTAGTCCCAGGGGAACTCGTACTGGGTGATCAGCCGGAGGATCTCGGCGTAGTCCCGCGACGGGTCCATCCGGCGGATCTCCCGCAGGCGGCTGTACCGGCCCATGGTGCGCCCTCCTGTCCGTGTCCGGGCTCCCCGCCCGGACGGGCGCCACAACTCACCGCGCGTGCACGGCGTATGACGGTGCGTCGGTGCGGAGAGTCAAAGTTACAAATACTATTGACTTGTATCACCGGTCCCGTCAACACCGCGGAGGACCCGGTCGGCGCCCGGTGGCGGGGGGGGGGCGGGGTCAGGCGGAGGCGCGGCGTATCAGCCGGGTCGGCGTGATCACCGACTCCGGCCCGCGCCCTCCGTCCTCCAGTCGCTCCATCAGCAGCCGGACCATCAGCCGGCCCATCCCCACCACGTCCTGACGGATCGTCGTCAGCGGCGGGTCCGTCGCCTCGGCCACCGACTCCATGTCGTCGAACCCGACCAGCGCCACGTCCTCCGGCACCCTGCGCCCCCGCTCGCGCAGCACCCGCAGCGCCCCCGACGCCATCAGGTCGTTCGCCGCGAACACCGCGTCCACGTCCGGCCGCCGGTCCAGCAGCTCGGCCATGGCGCGGGCCCCGCCCTCCACCGTGAAGTCGCCGTCCACCAGCAGCGCCGGATCGGCGTCCGGCAGCACGTCCCTGTAGCCGTCGATCCGGTCCAGCGCCGACGTCTGGTCGCGCGGGCCCGCGATGTGCGCGACGTGCCGGCGGCCCAGCCCGGCCAGATGGCGTACGGCCTCGCGGGCGCCGCCCCGGTTGTCGCAGTCCACGAAGGGCACCTCGTCCGCCGGGACGCCCGGCCTGCCCGGCCTGCCGCCGTAGACGGCCGGGACGCGGAACCGCCGTATGGCGCTGGACAGTTCGTCGTCCGTGTGCAGCGAGAACGCCAGCACCCCGTCCACATGGCCCCCGGCCAGATAGCGGCTGACCCGCTCGAAGTCCCCGCGCCCCTCCACCAGGAGCAGCACCAACTGCGCGTCGTGGGCGCCCAGTTCACGGCTGATGCCCCGGATGTGCTGGGAGAAGAACGGGTCCGAGAAGATCCGCGCCTCCGGCTCGTCGATGATCACCGCCACCGCCCCGTTGCGCCGGGTCACCAGGGTCCGCGCGGCGTGGTTGGGGATGTAGCCCAGTTCCTCGACCGCCTTGCGTACCTGGTCCACCAGCGGCTGGCGGACGCCCGCGCCGCCGTTCACCACGCGGGAGGCCGTCGCCCGCGACACCCCGGCACGGGCCGCCACCGCCTCCAGGGTGGGACGCGTGTGGTGCGGGGCATCGGGGGTGGGACCGGGCAACGGACGCTCCTCACGGCGCGGCGGGAGGCCGAAACGGCCGGGCCGGCCGATCGGCGCGCACAACGGCGCCAGCCTAACGGCCGGGATCGCGCCCCCCGCCCCCGCAAACCGGGCCGATCACGCCCGTTGATCCCCAAAGATGTGTCTTTGATGCGGTACTACCTACGGAGAGCGATTTATCAGTTTCCGTGAAAGGTGCCATTCGTGTCGCAGGACGATCAGAGAACGGGCGGCAGAGGGGAACTGCCGGTGACGGCGGACCTCCCCGGCGACCCGGCACACAACCGGCGCCCCGTCACCGACCGGGTGGTGTTCGGCGTCACGGCCGGCCTCACCCTGGCCTTCGTCATCTGGGGGGCCGCGGCCACCGATTCGCTGGAGGACGTCTCCGACAAGGCGCTGAACGGGCTGATCCACAACGGCGGTTGGGCGTTCATGCTGGCCGCGTCCGGCTTCGTGGTCTTCGCCCTGTGGCTCGCCATCAGCCGGTACGGCAACATCACCCTCGGCCAGGAGGGCGAGGCGCCGGAGTTCCGCACCGTCTCCTGGGTCGCCATGATGTTCAGCGCCGGCATGGGCATCGGCCTGATGTTCTACGGGGTCAGCGAACCGCTGGCCCACTTCACCGACCCGCCGCCCGGCACCCACCCCGCCGACGCGGCGGAGGCGATGCAGACGGCGATGGCCACCACCCTCTTCCACTGGACGCTGCACCCCTGGGCCATCTACGCGGTGGTCGGCCTGGGCATCGCGTACAGCACCTTCCGGCGCCGCAGGCGGCAGACCATCAGCGCCGTGTTCGAACCGCTCATCGGCCCGGACCGGGCCCACGGCGGACTCGGCCGGTTCATCGACATCCTGGCCATCTTCGCCACCCTCTTCGGCTCGGCCGCCTCACTGGGACTCGGCGCTCTCCAGATCGGCAGCGGCTTCCACGAGCTGAACTGGAAGGAGAAGACCGGCACCGGCCTGCTCGTCCTGATCATCGCCGTGCTGACCGCCGCGTTCATCGCCTCGGCGGTCTCCGGTGTGGAGAAGGGCATCCAGTGGCTGTCCAACATCAACATGGTGCTCGCCCTGATCCTGGCCGTGTTCGTGTTCGTCGCGGGCCCCACGATCATCGTGCTCGACCTGGTGCCCACCTCGATCGCCGCCTACTTCGGCGACCTGCCGCAGCTCGCCGGCCGCACCGAGGCCACCGGTGAGGGCGAGGTCGCGGACTGGCTCGGCAGCTGGACCGTCTTCTACTGGGCCTGGTGGATCTCCTGGACGCCCTTCGTCGGCATGTTCATCGCCCGCATCAGCCGGGGCCGCACCATCCGCCAGTTCATCGGCGGCGTCATCCTGGTGCCCAGCACCGTGAGCCTCATCTGGTTCGCCGTCTTCGGCGGCACCGCGATCAAGCTCCAGGAGAGCGGCAAGCTCGGCGGCGCCGACACCCAGGAGGCCCAGCTGTTCGGCGTGCTCCAGCAGTTCCCCGTCGCCACGCTGATGAGCATTCTGGTCATGGTGCTCGTCGGCATCTTCTTCGTCTCGGGGGCCGACGCCGCCTCCATCGTGATGGGCACCCTCTCCCAGAAGGGCATCCTGGAACCCGCCCGCTGGGTCGTCGTGTTCTGGGGCGTCGTCACCGGGGCCGTCGCGGCCGTCATGCTGCTGATCGGCAACGGCAAGGGCGACGCCCTGGCGGGCCTGCAGAACCTGACCATCCTGGTGGCGGCGCCGTTCACGGTCGTGATGATCGCCATGTGCGTGGCCCTCATGCGCGACCTGCGCCAGGACCCGCTGATCGTCCGCCGCGAGTTCGGCGTGGAGGCGGTGGAGTCCGCGGTCATCGAGGGCCACGCCCGGTACGACGGCGACTTCGAGATCCGCATCGGCCCCGGCGGCAGCCAGATCACCACCGAACGCCACGACGGACCGGGAGCCCCGCCCCCGAAGTAGCCGGACCCGCCGGGGGCGCCCCCGGCGCCCCC
>NZ_JAKRGC010000044.1 GCF_022347745.1 Streptomyces sp. OfavH-34-F | reverse complement strand
GGGCCGCGCCACGGGTGCCGCTACCGGTGCGCCGGCCCCCGTACCGGCGCTGGACACCGATGCCCTGATCGACGACCCGGACATCCGGATCATCGTCTGCTGCGGCTCCGGCGGCGTCGGCAAGACGACCACCGCGGCGGCCCTCGGCGTGCGGGCGGCGGAGCGCGGCCGCAAGGTCGTCGTCCTCACCATCGACCCGGCCCGCAGGCTCGCCCAGTCCATGGGCATCGATTCGCTGGACAACGTGCCGCGCCGGGTGAAGGGCATCGAGGGCGAGGGCGCGGGTGAGCTGCACGCCATGATGCTCGACATGAAGCGGACCTTCGACGAGATCGTCGAGGCGCACGCCGACGCGGAGCGGGCCCGCGCCATTCTGGAGAACCCCTTCTACCAGTCCCTGTCGGCCGGCTTCGCGGGCACGCAGGAGTACATGGCGATGGAGAAGCTCGGCCAGCTGCGGGCGCGCGACGAGTGGGACCTGATCGTCGTGGACACCCCGCCGTCGCGGTCGGCGCTGGACTTCCTGGACGCCCCGAAGCGTTTGGGCTCGTTCCTGGACGGGAAGTTCATCAAGCTGCTGATGGCCCCGGCGAAAGTGGGCGGCCGGGCCGGAATGAAGTTCCTCAACGTGGGCATGTCGATGATGACCGGGACGCTCGGCAAGCTGCTGGGCGGGCCGTTCCTGCGGGACGTCCAGACGTTCGTCGCCGCGATGGACACCATGTTCGGCGGCTTCCGTACCCGCGCCGACGCCACGTACAAACTTCTCCAGGCGCCCGGCACGGCGTTCCTCGTCGTCGCGACGCCGGAGCGGGACGCGCTGCGCGAGGCGGCGTACTTCGTGGAACGCCTGGCCGCGGAGAAGATGCCGCTGGCGGGGCTGGTGCTCAACCGGGTGCACGGCAGCGATGCCGCCCGGCTCTCCGCCGAGCAGGCCCTGGCCGCCGCAGAAAATCTTGAAACCGGTGGCATTGTGGATCAGGCGGCCGGGAAGGCTGGTCTTCGTGAGCCCGCCGACTCTCCCACGGCCGGGCACGCGCCCACCACCGACGCCGCAGGAACCGCCGCTCCCGAATCCGGTACGGACTCCGGACCCCGGGCCGACCGTACGACCACCGTCTCGACCGAAGAACTGACCGCCGGCCTGCTCCGTCTGCATGCCGAGCGGATGCAGCTGGTCGCGCGCGAGCAGAACACCCGCGACCGCTTCACCGCGCTCCACCCCGGGGTGCCCGTCACCGCCGTGGCCGCACTGCCCGGAGACGTCCACGACCTCTCGGGCCTGCGGGCCGTCGGGGACCGCCTCGCGACCGGCACCGATCCGGCCGGAGCCGCGTAGCCGCCCGTGCGTTCCGACTCGTACGTACCGTGGGGGTCGTACGCAGTCGCCGTACCGCAGGGGCTGTGCGACGCACCGCTCGTACCGCAGGGTCGTACGCGTACGTACGACGTGTGCTCCGGCGGCGCTAGCCGACGGCCGCGAACGTCTCGTGCAGCTCGCCGTTCTCCAGTCCGTTCGCCACGGGGAGCATTCCCGTGGACCGCTCGTACTCGCTGCGGGCGGTCTCCAGCAACCGGCGCCAGGACGTCACGGTCGGCCGCCTGCGCAGCAGTGCGCGGCGCTCCCGCTCCGTCATCCCACCCCACACGCCGAACTCGACGCGATGGTCCAGCGCGTCGGCCAGGCACTCGGTACGCACCGGGCATCCGGTGCACACCGCCTTGGCCCTGTTCTGCGCTGCCCCTTGTACGAACAGTTCATCCGGATCAGTAGTGCGGCAGGCTGCCTGCGCACTCCAGTCGGTTACCCAGCCCATCCCGGCGCCGTCCTCTCCCGAATCGAGGCTCCCCCACGGCGGCAGCGGCATATTCACCGCTGCCAGTTGAGGACGTTACGGAAGGTGGCGACAGCACAACACCCCCTTCGGGCCCAATCTTGAATGGCCCGAACGGACTATGCGTATGCGGCAGATCACCCAGGGGAGTGAGGGGAGGACATGCGGGACCAACCCGCCACAATCAGGACAGTCCACCAAAACCGCAACGGGCATTCGGTGACACGCGGGGCGAATTCGGGAGCGCCGGGCGCATGGCCGGATCGTGCACGGGGGTTGATACGTAACCGGACCGCTGTGACAGTCGAGAGCAGCTTAGGCCAAGGCATATCCCTGTGTCCGGCGAATGGGAACGTAGCCGCCCCGCCCCGCCATGCCACCAGGTCGGAGCCCCGGCCGCGCGCGTACACGCCGGTCCGAATGTCACGGTCCGGTACGCGAACGCTCCGAGAGGCGCCCGGTCCTACGGAACGCTCATATCTACGGATTAGGCTGCCCCCATGCCAAAGAAGCGCTCGGGCGGGGGTCTCACCACGACCCAGCAGGCCGCCAAGTTCCTCGGTGTCGCCGCACTCTCGGGAGTCGTCCTCGCGGGTATCGCGCTGCCGGCCGCCGGAGCACTGGGGCTGGCCGCCAAGGGAACGGTCGACGGGTTCGACGAGATCCCGGCCAATCTGAAGACCCCGCCGCTGAGCCAGCGCTCCAAGATCCTGGACAGCAAGGGCGGCCTGATCGCCACCGTCTACTCCCGTGACCGCACGGTCGTGCCGCTGACGAGCATCTCGCCGTACATGCAGAAGGCGATCGTCGCGATCGAGGACGCCCGCTTCTACGAGCACGGCGCCGTCGACCTCAAGGGCATCCTGCGCGCGATGAACCGCAACGTCCAGGCGGGCGGCACGGCGGAGGGCGCGTCGACGCTCACCCAGCAGTACGTGAAGAACGTCTTCGTCGAGGAGGCCGGCAACGACCCGGACAAGGTCGCCCAGGCCACCCAGCAGACGCTCGGCCGCAAGATTCAGGAACTGAAGTACGCGATCCAGGTCGAGGAAGAACTCGGCAAGAACAAGATCCTGGAGAACTACCTCAACATCACCTTCTTCGGGCAGCAGGCGTACGGCGTCGAGGCCGCCTCCCAGCGTTACTTCTCCAAGTCGGCCAAGAATCTGAACCTGGGCGAGGCCGCGCTGCTGGCCGGCATCGTGCAGTCCCCCAGCCGGTACGACCCCATCAACGACATAGAGGAAGCGACCAAGCGCCGCAACACCGTCCTCCAGCGGATGGCGGACACCGGGAAGATCTCGCGGGACGAGGCGGAGAAGGCCCAGAAGGCCCCGATCAAGCTCAAGGTCAAGCGCCCGCAGAACGGCTGCATCACCGCCGTCAGCGGCGCCGGGTTCTTCTGCGACTACGTCCAGAAGATCGTCAAGAACGACCCGGCCTTCGGCAAGACCGAGAAGGAGCGCGCCAAGCTCTGGGACACCGGCGGTCTGACCATCAAGACCACCCTGGAGCCGCGCTCGCAGGCCGCCTCCAACGAGGCCGCCACCTCGCGCGTCAACTCGGACGACAAGGTCGCCGCCGCGGTCGTCCAGGTCCAGCCGGGCACCGGCCGCATCCTGGCCATGGCCCAGTCACGGCCGTACGGTCTCGACCCGTCCAAGCACCAGACCATGCTGAACCTCTCCGTCGACCACGCGATGGGCGGCAGCTACGCCGGCTTCCAGGTCGGCTCGACGTTCAAGCCGATCACCGCGGCGGCTGCGCTGGAGAAGGGCATCAGCCCGGCGCAGAGCTTCGACACGCCCTCCTCGATAACGCTGCCCGCGGACGCCTTCCGCACCTGCGAGGGCGCCCCCGCGGACAACAAGCCGTGGGACGTGGAGAACGAGACGGAGACCGAGAAGGGCATGTTCGACATGACCAGCGCGCTGGGCAAGTCGATCAACACCTACTTCGCCAAGCTGGAGGAGAAGGCCGGCCTCTGCGAAACGCTGACCATGGCCAAGAAGGTCGGCTACACGCGCGGCGACAACAAGCCGCTGCTGCAGATTCCCACCACCACGCTCGGCAGCCAGGAGTCGACCCCGCTCGCCATGGCCGCGGTCTACGCGACCTTCGCCAACCGCGGCACGTACTGCTCGCCGGTCGCGCTCCTCTCCGTCAAGAAGGCGGACGGCTCGGCGATCGACGTGCCGAAGTCGACGTGCGACCGCGCGATGAGCGAGCACACGGCCGACACGCTCAACCAGATGCTCAAGGGCGTCGTCGAGGACGGAACCGGTACACAGGCCGGTCTCAGCGACCGCGACAACGCGGGCAAGACCGGTACGACCGACGAGCGCAAGAACGTCTGGTTCGTCGGCTACACGCCGAACCTGTCCACGGCGGTGTGGGTCGGCAGCGACGGTGCCCGCCAGGAGTCGATGACCAACATCGTCATCGGCGGCCAGTTCTACGACAAGGTCTGCGGTGGCTGTCTGCCCGGCCCGATCTGGAAGACGGCGATGACCGGCTCCCTCAGCTCCTCCGAGACTCCGTCCTTCAACGCGGTCGACGTGCCGCGGGCGAAGGAGAAGGAGAAGGAGGACAAGGGCAAGAGGGACGGCGACCGCGACCGGCGGAAGCCGGGCGACGACAAGCCCGGTGACGACAACCCGTTCCCCGGCATCAGCATCCCGCCGGGCGTCATCGGCGGACCCGGCGACGGCAACGGCCACGGACGCGGCCAGAACGACGGCGGCACGAACGGCCCGTGAGCGCAGGCCGCTCACACGCGAGGGCGGGGCGCCCCCGGACCACCGGGGGCGCCCCGCCCTCGTTCACGGCGTGGGAAGGGAGCCGCGCTCAGCCCGCGAGGAGCTTCTTCACCGCGGCGGCCACCCGGCCCCCGTCGGCACGGCCGGCGACCTTCGGGTTGACGATCTTCATGACGGCGCCCATCGCGCGCGGCCCCTCCGCCCCGGCGGCCTTCGCCTCGTCGACGGCGGAGGCCACGACCGCGTGCAGCTCGTCGTCGCTCAGCTGCTGCGGGAGGTACGCGTCGAGGATCTCGCCCTCCTTCTTCTCCCGCTCGGCCTGCTCGGTCCGGCCGCCCTTGGCGAAGGCCTCGGCGGCCTCGCGGCGCTTCTTGGCCTCCTTGGCGATCACCTTCTGCACCTCGTCGTCGGAGAGCTCGCGGGCGGACTTCCCGCCGACCTCCTCCTTGGTGATCGCGGTGAGGGTCAGCCGGAGCGTGGACGAGGTCAGCTCGTCACGCGCCTTCATGGCCGTGGTGAGGTCTTCCTGGAGCTTGGACTTGAGCGTGGTCATGAAGAGATTGTGGCAGGTGCGGGCCACCGGACGCCCTCCTGTTTTCCCGCGGCCGGGTGCCGTCTGCAACGATGGGCGCATGCGCGCACGCTACGGAGTACCCCTGAAAATCACGGCGGTCACCGCCGCGGCCGGCGCCGCCGGCCTCGTCTACGCGGCAGGATTCGAGGTCCGCTCGTTCCGCCTGCGCAGGGTCACGGTCCCGGTGCTCCCGCAGGGGGCGCGTCCGCTGCGCGTCCTGCAGATCTCCGACGTGCACATGGTCAGCGGGCAGCGCAAGAAGCGCGCCTGGCTCCAGTCGCTGGCGGGCCTGCGGCCCGACTTCGTCGTCAACACCGGCGACAACCTCTCGGACCCCGAGGCCGTACCGGAGCTGCTGGACGCGCTCGGCCCGCTGATGGAGTTCCCGGGGGTGTACGTCTTCGGCTCCAACGACTACTACGGCCCGAAGCTGCGCAACCCGGTCCGCTACCTCTTCGAGAAGGCATCGGGCAGGCACGGCCTCAACGGCAACGCCCCGGCGGTGGGCGTCGTCCACAACCCGTGGGAGCCAATGCGCGACGGCTTCGACGAGGCGGGCTGGCTCAACCTGTCCAACACGCGCGGCCGCCTCAAGGTGGACGGCCTGGAGCTGGCCTTCACCGGCCTGGACGACCCGCACATCAAGCGCGACCGCTACGCCGAGGTCGCCGGCGGCCCCGAGACGGACGCCGACCTCTCCATCGGTGTGGTCCACGCCCCGTACCTGCGCTCCCTCGACGCCTTCACGACGGACGGTTACCCCCTGATCCTCGCCGGTCACACCCACGGCGGCCAGGTCTGCATCCCCTTCTACGGCGCCCTGGTCACCAACTGCGACCTGGACACGGACCGCGTCAAGGGCCTCTCCACCCACACCGCCGCCGGCAACCGCGCCTACCTCCACGTCTCGGCCGGCTGCGGCACCAGCCGCTACGCCCCGGTCCGCGTCGCCTGCCCCCCGGAGGCCACTCTCCTCACCCTCACCCCCCGCGACGCCTGACCCGGGCGCGCCCCGACCGATCACGACAAAAACCGGATTTCGTCTCCGAGCGCCGGTGGGCTAGAGTTATCGATGTCGCCGGGAAACCGCCGACGATCGGGGTGTAGCGCAGCTTGGCAGCGCGCTTCGTTCGGGACGAAGAGGTCGTGGGTTCAAATCCCGCCACCCCGACAGTGAACAGCAGGTGAGGCGCCTACTCAATTGAGTAGGCGCCTCACCTGTTTCGTCTGCGTGTCTACCGGTTTTCGAGTGTCTACGGCCGCCGCAGATCAGCGCCGAAGATGCCGTCCATGACCACGGCGCCGGTCTGGATCACGGGCCGGGATCTGCTTCCGGCAGACCTCCTTGGTCACGGCCGTCCTGGAGTGCCCGACGAGCCGGGAGATCACTTCCAGCGGGACACCGCGGTCGGACAGCAGGGACACGGAGCAGTGGCTTGTGTCCGCAGAGGCCGTGTGCGGTCGGGTGCGTGTTGCCATTGAGCAGGTCCGCTGCCGGCGCCGCGTTCGCGCCGATGACAGCGGCTTGTGTTGCATTCCGCACCCGCTGATGTGACACAGATCACCGCAAGGGTCCTGATAGCGGAAGGTGAGGCCGAGTATGTCCGCTGTGGCAGGGTCGGGGCCATGCCTTTTGATCACAACGACCACTATCACCGTCTGCTGTTGCGCCAGGTGCCGCGGAACTGCGGTGCGGCACTGGATGTGGGGTGCGGGACCGGCCAGTTCGCGCGTCGGCTCGCTCACCTGAGCATAGAGGTCGATGCGATCGATCCGTCGGAGGAGGCCATCGCGGAGGCTCGCGCGCTGTCCGGCCGGATGACTGGTGACCGGAGTCCGCGCTTCCAGCACGCGGACGTGACTGGAGTCGAACTTCCCAAGGCGCACTACGACTTCATCTCGTGCCTGGCCAGTATTCACCACATGCCGTTCGACACCGTCGCCGCATTGCGTGACGCGCTTGCGCCCGGCGGGGTCCTCGTGATCTTGGGGTGCTATCCGGAGAGGACCCGGCTCGACTGGGCTTGGAGCCTGGCAGCTGTGCCCGTCAACGCCGTCGCCAGGCTGGCTGTCGCCGTGAGGGACAAACTCCGCTCTGTCTCTGCTGCGACTCGTCGGGAAGGGGTGAAGGCGCCGGTGAGACAGCCGGCCATGCCCCTGGCCGAGATCCGCCGGGAATCCGCAGTGCTGCTGCCCGGATGCAACATCCGCAGGCTCCTCTTCTGGCGTTATCTGCTCGTCTTTCGCAACCACGGCTGACGGGACCACGTGTCTCCCCTCTGCTCCGCCCCGCATCAACCGCAGGTCCCCGTCACCGTGGTCCGCGGAGAGGGAAGGCGGCTGACTCGGTTTGTCCCTGCAGCGGTTTGACGGAGCCGAACGCGCAGCAGAACAAGCACGCAGAATCACGGCAACCAGAGGACCGGACAGGTCAACCAGCACCTGACTCCCACTGAGTTACAACCTTCTCTACGGGTTCAAGGCCCGCGCACGGCGCGGGCGCGCGCCGCCTCTACGGCGCGGCCCGCCTCCTGTCTTCGCCCCGGCTGGCCGCGCCCGGCGGCGCGCTCGGCGGCTGCGGGCATGAAGTGGGGAGACACCCTCTGCGGCTGGGGCGGTCGGCTCCACGGCTTTAGGCAGCCACTTTGGGGCGAGCCTCTAAGATCTTGGCCCCAACGTCGTGCTTTAACGGGCAGGTCCACAGACTGCCCGACTCGCCATCAGCTTACGGGGCCAAGATCACTCGCCCCAAAGCAGCTCCAGCCCAAAGCCGCTCCACCGACCTTCTGCTTCAGCTAACCGCTGCTTCCGCAAGGAGCCTCATAGGACTGCCGCGATTGCATCGACCACAGCTTCCAAAAAGTCAACGCTATCGCGTACCATTTTCTCACCTATCGGATAACGCGAGCGCGGCGGTGTGGGATCAGTGTCAGCCTCGTGAGCTATTTTATTGCGTCGATCAGCGATCAGCTTCAATTGACGCTTAACGTCCTCGGGCCTAAGCCCTAGATGTTTTGCCACTTCCGCCCAGAGTGACACGTCACTCACTAGGCGAAAGGCGTCAGCCACTTTATCCGGCTGCTGGAAGCTGAGGTAGCCATGCTGTTCGCGGATTTCTTGCTCAAGCCAACCCACCCCTCCCGATTTCAGCGCTAAATTCACAGCCGCTAAACTGACTCGGAATCTGTCAAACCCTTTAGTGCGGTCACTTTGACCCGACTGTATAGCGATCATCCGTGCACGGACTTCTTCATGCACGAAGTGGTCGAATGCACTCACTCCCTGCACCAGTGCAGACCGCAAGAGATCATCAGTATTAATCACCGACGTCAGTTGAGCCCGGAGCGCAGAGGCAGTCGAAATCAAATCACGCGCATACGTGATATTTTGCTTGAAGAGCTGCACCTCGGAGGCAGGCACGCAAACCTCACCTCTTCGCGTCTTCGATCAAAGACTCCACTCGGCTTGCGAGTGCACTGAAGTCATCATGGAACGAGTCACGAGACGCGACGAAGTTATCCAGCACATCCCCTGCGGCGCTCAACTGCTCTTCTGTCAGGGAGAATACAGGCGTGGCATGCTCCTGCGAGCGGGAAATCAAGCTATTGAAGTCAGCAATCAAGGCAAGATTCAACCCCGCATTAATACCGTTTTCTTCGTATACCCTGTTCGGCAAGAGCAGGTCTTCCACCTCCAGCGCGGGACGCAACCTAGTCTCTACAGCGATGTCAATCTGGTCGATCCAGCGCTGAAAGGCGGATGCCGCTCGTCCCTTCCGAGGTCGGTACTTCTGAATTACGGTACCCAGAATCTTGAGCTTGGGCTCAGGGAATGGGTACGCGGCATCCTTCAACACTGGCAACCTGCTCGCCTGATCAGCCCACACCTTCCAGCGGGGAAGGATGCGCGCGAGTGAGTCGATGGCCATGACCGAGAAAATGTCTGGAGAAGTCGGAAGGACCATGTAGTCACTGATCGAGACAAGGTTCTGATTGATCGCGCCCAGCCCTGGACTCATATCGATCAAGATATAGTCGGCCTGGATCGATTTGCCGGTTGCCTCAAGTAGAAAGTCAAAGCTACCAGGAAGGTTCTGCAACGCTTGGATAGCAGCGGACAGTTCCTGTGCGATTCCCAAGGTCACTTCGAGTTCAGCCAGACGCAAGTCCCCAGCCAGGAGATGCAAGCCGGGACGCGCCTCTACGGTGACCGTTTCAACTGCCTCGATAGATCGCGGCTGGGCTTCAAAGGCTGGAAGCAGGCCCGAACGAAGGGTGTTCCTCCCCTGCGTCTCATAGAAATTTTCCAATTCATCGGCGCCCTGAAATCCGAGCACCATTCCGGTCAGATTGCACTGAGGGTCGGAATCAACCATCAGAACTTTCTTTCCTTGCTCCGCCAGCATCCACCCGAGGTTGAACACAGTGGTGGTCTTGCTCACGCCACCCTTGTGATTGAAAAGCGCGATCTTCTGCATTGCACAGGCCCTTCCCACGAAGTCGAGAGATCGTATCGCGATTCGCCGTACCAGAGGGAGAGTTGAGGAGGAGGGCTCCGCAATCACAGCCGGACTAAGGGCTGTCCCGCAATGGTCTGGAGGCCCGAGTCGGGGCTCGAAAAGATGTGATGCCCTGCACGCAGTGTGTGTACGGTGCCGGAGTGATCGACTTTGATGGCGCTCGGTTGGGTGCGGAGGCCGCGCGGCGGTTGGCGGAGGCGGACTGCTGTGAGATAGCTCCAGGGCTCACGGAGGAAGAGTTCAGCCGGATCGAGGCGACCTATGAGCTTGAGTTCTCCCCGGAGCATCGTGCCTTCCTGGCGGCAGGGCTGCCGGTCGCTTCACCTCCAGAGGAAGGCGCGACGTGGCAGCAGCCCTGGCCCGACTGGCGTCACGCTGATGAAGACGACCTGCGCCATCGGCTGGAGTGGCCGGTACGCGAAGTGCTGGGCGACGTCGCTCATGGCAGCTGGCATCCAGCCCTGGGAGCGCGTCCCACCTCCAAGGAAGAGGCCCTGGAGGTAGCCCGAGCGGTACTTGCACGAGCGCCACGGCTCGTTCCCATCTACGCGCACCGCTTCATACCCGCAGGTCGTGACATTCCGGGACATCCGGTCCTATCGGTGTGGGGGACCGACATCATCTGCTACGGCCACGATCTGGCCGACTACATCGACCGCGAGTTCGGCGAGGTCGACGAGGACGCGCCCTGGGCTCCGCAGGCGTCCGTGCCGTTCTGGAAGGACTTCCTCGGCTGAGATTGCCCCGGCTGCTGCCGATGTAAATGATCTCTGTCGTGCCTGGTGTGATCACGGCCTCGGAGCCGTCCTGGATAGTCCCGTTCACCGGTGTGGCTCCGCGCCAGTTCAACCGGGTGGTGCGTGCGCTGCGGCGCGAAGGCGCCGACATCGCTCGGCGCGGCCGGCCGTGGGGGATTCCGCTGGAAGACCGGTTGCTTCTGGTGGCCGCGTACTGGCGCACCGACCTGACACTGCGCCAGCTCGCACCGCTCTTCGGTGTCTCGAAGTCCGCGGCCGGCCGCATCGTCGGCCACCTCGGCCCCCGGCTCGCGCTTAAGCCCTGCAGACGGTTCCGCAACGACACCGTGCTCATCGGGGACGGAACTCTGGTCCCCACCCGCGATCACACGGTGGCTGAGCGGTCCAAGAACTACCGGTACTCCACCAATCACCAGGTCGTCATCGACGCCGACATCCGGCGCGTCGTCGTGGTCGGCCGCCCGTTGCCCGGCAACCGCAACGACTGCAAGGCGTGGGCACTGTCCGGAGCCGAGGAGGCCGTCGGCCGCACCACCGTCATCGCCGACGGCGGCTACCGGGGCACCGGCCTGGTGATCCCGCACCGTCGCGAGCGCGGGCAGAGCGAACTGCCGGCCTGGAAGGAAAAACACAACACTTCTCACCGTCAGGTCCGCGCCCGTGTCGAGCACGCCTTCGCCCGCATGAAGACCTGGAAGATCCTCCGAGACTGCCGGTTGAAGGGCGACGGCGTCCATCACGCGATGAGCGGCATCGCCCGCCTGCACAACCTCGCACTCGGCCGATAGGCGAGCCGAGCGGACAGCAGCCGATCACGGCCCTGCTGACTCGAAGATTTTTGCGGGACAGCCCTTAGGCCTGTTGTACATAAGCCCGGGAGACGCGGTGGTTGATCCGCAGCCCACACCATCGGAGGGACCTAGTTCAGCCACGCACACGAGCGCCCTCCCGGGCCGTCCTAGGGCCGTGGAAGGGCGCTCAGCGTTGACCAACGTCGACAGCTACCGACAGCTCAGCAGCAGGTCAGGGCGTTGATCGATAAGGAGGCCGCAGGTCACGGCCGTCGGTGATCAGGTGTGGCTGTTCTGAGGCGTGAGCGTGTGCGGCCAAGTCCTGGCCAGATCGCCCCCTTGTGTGCCCTTCGTGTGCGTGTCACACAGTTCAGAGGCGGGGACCAGGGGGAGGGGGACACTGCATGTCGGTGTTGGGCGGCTATTCGGTGGGGCCGTCGGACTGGGCCGTTGAGCGTTTTGGGCGGCATGCCGGCGCGGTGGCTGCTGCCGTTCCGGTGCAGCTGGCCAAGGCACACGCGAAGGCTCATGCCGCGCACCTTGCCGCGGGGCTCAAGAAGCGGAGTCCGTACGGTGTCGCTCTGGCGGGTCTCGTCCGCGAGCACCTGGCGGAGACGGCTCGGGAGCTGGGGGAAGCCGTGCGAGACGTGCGAGGCTACGAGTACGCGGTAATCAACGATCACGCCCTCTTTCCCTACCGGTACGCGGACAGGCCCAGGCCGCTGGATCGGGCCCGGCTGCCGGCCAATGCATCTCCCACTCGGCAGCGGCTGTTTCGGGCGCACGGGCCGCAGTCTCCAGAGGGGCTGTTCGAGGTCGACGACGACCTGGTGACCGAGGAGTACCTGGGGCTGCACGAAGTGTTCGAGGAGCTGGGAGCTTCCACCAGGCTCGTCTGCGTGTTCTTCACGGCCGACGCCGAGAACGGCATCCATGCCATTCACTGGGGCGACGCCCATCTAGAGCCCGACCGCACCTTCACATGGCCGTACAAGGAACAGCTCCCGGTCGCTCCAGCGCAGATGGAATGACGGCCGTGGCGCTGCCACCTGGGCACCTGCGGCGACGGCTGACCGAGTCCTGGGCCGTCCCTGGGCCGTCCGAGGTCGACCAACGCTGACAGTCAGCACCCACGGGTGACCACCCCCACCCCGCACTGGCCTGGGCTCCCGGCTTCGATCTGCGACACTGGGAAGGCCATGCCTAAGCCCGGAGAACTGAGCTCAGACTCCTGATCCCGTGCTCCGGTGAGTGTCTAACTGCGTGACAACGCCGGCGAACAGCGGCGGACAGCCGCGGACGTCTACGGACCGTCAGCGCGGGTGAGCGCCGCACCGGCCCAAGGCGGCGCCCCCGCCCAAGTTGCTTCGGGACGAAGAGGTCGTGGGTTCGCATCCCGCCACCCCGACAGCCGAAACAACAGGTCAAGGGCCTGATCCGCATCGCGGATCAGGCCCTTCCTGCGTCTCTGGTGACCGTTCGGGAGAAACCCGGGAGAAGGTCTCGGGCGGCCTCTCCCGGCACGAGGCGGATGAGCAGGTGCGGCACCCCTCGCACCTGACGGCGCCCACCGACACGTTTCGCGACCTCCAGGACCGTGTCCCTCTGCCCCAGCCGCGAAGCAGGCGGCACGAGCCCGTTCCGCTCAAGGGAGGATCCTCGCGGGCCGGTAGCCGCCTTCCGCTGATGATGTCGGGAACGGGTTCGACGCACGCGTCGCCGCCGAATCACTCGCAGGTGGTGCAGGAAATCCGCCTGCTGGCGATCGGGTGGTCCTGCTCACCGAACAGGTTGACCGCCGGCACGGTCAGGCCCGTCTCCTCTGGGATTCCACAGATGGCTGCCTCCTCCAGCCGGGCTCTTATCCCCGCAGGGCCGAGCCACTTGCTAACGTCGGTCACTCGCCAAGGGAGGTCCCGTGCCGTCTTCCGCATCAGCTACTCCCGCTTTCAACTTGAGAGTTGAGCCGACTGACGTCGTCCTCGACGAGGTCGAGCGGATGCTTCAGACCCGGCTGGATCGCGCCACCCTCATTCGGAAGCGCAGGTCCCTCGGCGCCAAGACGGACCGCGGCACGTGGGTACGGGTCGAGCGGCGCCGGTTCGAGAAGGTCGGGAACCAGGGCTGGAACGGCACAGAATGCGCCGCTCTGCTGCATGGTGTCGCGAAGCCGCAGTGGCGGCGGGGCGCAGCGTGGATGCGGCAGGACGAGCGAGTGATGTGGCGTGCCGACGAGACCGATCTGCTGCCCGGTGCGCCCATCGGCAACAGCGTGCTGGTGGTTGATCCACACTTGCCGATGGAGTGGTGGGAGGCGCTGAACCGCTCTCTGGATGCCCTTGCCGCACAGAGCACGAGCCGTGTTGCGACTCCCGACACCGTGACGATCACGCAGAGCGGTGTCGCAGAGGCGGTGCGCCGGTTCCTCCCAGCCGGCCTCGACGTCGAGGTACGACAGTGGCAGCCGGCGCATGCCGATCTGAACTGGGCGAACATGACCGGGCCGGAGTTCTCCCTGTTCGACTGGGAGGACTGGGGTTTGGCCCCGCGCGGGCTGGATGCCGCGTCGTTGTGGGGCAACTCGCTTGCCGTCCCGGATCTCGCCGAGCGCGTACGCCACGAGCGGCGGCACGATCTGGAGAGCCGGGACGGCAAGCTGATGACCCTGTTCGTCTGCGCGAAGATCCTCGCTCCGGACGCGCACCCCGAAGACCCGCGCCTCGAACCCGCCCGCCGGATGGCGGAGCAGGTCGCGGCGGACCTTCAGTCCGCCTGACTGCTGGCCCGATCCCGAAGGAGCCGCTGGTACGTCCGCAGCTTTCCGGCGTCGGGCTCGAACCGGAGCGCGCTGATCAGTTCCTGAAGGTGGGCTGGATTGTCCGTACCGACGGCGATCCTTCCCACTTCCGGAAGCAGGAATGCGGCTCGAAACGCAGCTTGGAGGGCAGAGGGGACGTCGTCCGCATCTTCGATGAAGACGCGAGGGTCCAACTGTCCCCACACGGGGTCGGCCACGTCGCCCCCGAAGGGGCTCATCCCCCAGACGTGCTCGGGCGCGACGCCCCACTGGGCTGTCAGTGTTTCGGAGGCGTCGAGGACATCGATGCCGACGAGGAGACCGGCGCGGACCATGAGTACGGCGGGTCTGGGCAGGCCGGCGTCGACGAGGCCAGGCAGGGCACGCGGATCCCAGGTGGAAACGCCCCAAGCACCGCACAACCCCTCCTCTACGGCTGTTGCCACGGTGGCGCATGCCCGGCCGAGAGTGTGCTCGAGAGCGGACTCGGCCTGGGGAGTGGGTATCGAGAGCCGGGGTCAATCCTCGCGGTGCTGAGCGAACACCTGCTGCTGTTCGTCCCACCAGTTCCAGTCGGCCTGCCGCGAGAAGGGCAGGCTTCGGGCGAGGGCCGAGAACTGATCGGACGGCTCCCTGGTGGCCTTGTTCACGACGATCGCCGAAAGCATCGGGGCTCGTCCGTCCTCGTTGCGGTAGAGGCAGACATCCTTGAGCAGGAATGTCATGACTCCGCGGTGGGGAGGGATGGAGTCGAAGCCCAGTTCCTTCAGTTCGGCGCTCAGCTCCCCGTAGGTGATGGTTTGCCCCTGTCGGGCCACATCCGCAGGATCTCTACGGCCGCTTCGATCGCCGCCGGGTACTCCGGGTCCTTGGTCCTCATTCCCCCCTCCCCCATCGCATGAACACGGCACAGCTTGCGCATCGTAGCGAGCAGGTACCGCCCCCTACTGCCGAAGCGGAGGAAGAGGTCACACCAGAACCGAGCGGGGAATCAAGGCGTCGGCCTGTCAGGGCCGCGCCACAGCGGGTCGAGTCAACGATCGGGCCATGATGAGCCGCAGGATGAGCGTCTGACTGTGTGCCGACGCCGACGCGCGCCGGCGAACGAGCGCGGCCCTGGGCACCCATGGGGAAGCAGTACACATGACGGTACGGGCAGCCTCGCCCCTCGGTGCTCTCGCACGAGAGCCCTTCCGCTTGACGACGCTCGGGGCTGCGCAGCGCGCGCCGGTGGCGCAGGGCTCGCTCTCCTGTGAAGCGATGAGCAGATTGGCGTAAAACCTTAAGTTCAGCGGGAGTTGTGGGTTTATCTACGCGCGGAGCTACGGTTACCGACCGATCATTCGGGCAATTCCGGCGGGTTCTCTCCGAGCTATTACCGACTGGTACCGCGAGCTGCTACAACAGGGGACGCTCACTCAACCCCCCACCCACCCCCCACAGTTCGGAGGGCTGACAGCCGTGTCAGTACGGAGATTCTGGGCGTCCGCATCCACTCTGCTTCTCGCCGCCACTGCCGCTCTGGGCTTCGCCCAGCCGGCTTCGGCGGCTTCCCCGGCCGCCGCCGGCGGGTACGTCGCCCTGGGCGACTCGTACTCGTCCGGTGTCGGCGCGGGGAGCTATCTGTCCGACAGCGGTGACTGCCGGCGGAGCACCAAGGCCTACCCCTACCTCTGGGCCGCGGCGAACTCCCCGTCGTCATTCGCCTTCGTCGCCTGTTCGGGCACCACCACGAGCACCGTGGCCAGCGGCCAGCTCGGGGCGCTCAGTTCGTCCACCTCGCTGGTGAGCGTCACCGCGGGCGGCAACGATGTCGGGTTCGCCGACGTGATGCAGGACTGCGTGCTGTCCGGCGAGTCCGCCTGCATCTCGGCCGTGAACACGGCCGTCGGGAAGATGAACAACACCCTGCCGTCCCGGCTGAGTTCGCTGTACTCCTCCATCCACTCCAAGGCTCCGCAGGCCCGCGTCGTAGTGCTGGGCTACCCGCGCTTCTACAAGATCGGCGGCAGCTGCCTCGTCGGCCTGTCCGACAAGGCGCGTACGGCCATCAACAACGCCTCCGACGTACTGAACGGCGTCATCGCCAAGCAGGCGGCAAACTCCGGATTCACCTTCTCCGGGGTCGCCGACGAGTTCACCGGGCACGAACTGTGCTCCGGCGACCCGTGGCTGCACAGCGTCTCGATCCCCGTCTACAACTCGTACCACCCGAAGGCCGCGGGGCAGTCGGGCGGCTACCTGCCCGCGTTCCGCTCCGCGGCGTAGGCGGTACGGGAAGGAAGCAGCGGCGCGGCGGTGTCCCGGTTCCCCGGGGCGTCGCCGCGCCGTTCGTCATGCCGGGCGGGACGCCTTGACCGAGTACATCAACGGAATGCGCGGGCGGTCCGGCGGAAAGCGGAAGAAGTCGTCCGTGCCACGTTTCAGGACGGGGAATCGCGCGAAGAGCGAGACGTCGTGCTCGTGGAGGAACTCGATGCGCAGGCCCGCCGCAGCCAGGGCGGACACCACGCTGCCGATCGGATGCTGCCACTCGACGCTGCGGTTGTGGACCGTCGGGGCATCGAAGTCCGCGTACGTACCCGGCGTCTCGTCCACCCATGCCTCGCGGCTGAAGTAGTCGTGCACGATCCGCGAGCCCGACTCGTCGTCGAGGCAGTCCGTGAGCGGATGGAACTCCGCGAGGTAGAGGAAGCCGCCCGGCGCCACCAGCGAGGCGGCCGTCTCCGCCCAGCGTTCGATGTCGGGCAGCCAGTTCAAAGCGCCGACGCCCGTGTACACGATGTCGTACGACGAGTCCGGTACGGCCTGGGCCGCGTCGTACACGTCGGCGGCGACGAAGGCCGCCCGGTCGGGGCCCAGCCCCACGTCCAGGGCGAGGGCGCGCGCCGTCTCGACGGCCGGTTCGGAGAAGTCGAGACCGACGACCTGGGCGGCGCCGTGCCGCGCCCAGGAGATCGTGTCGAGTCCGATGTGGCACTGCAGGTGCAGCAGCGTCCGGCCGGTGACGTCGCCGACCTCGTCCACCTCGAAGGGCCTCAGCGCGTCCTTGCCCTCACGGAAGGAGCCGAGGTCGTAGAAGTCACTGCCAGCGTGGATGGGCACACGCTCATCCCACATCCTGCGGTTGGCTTCGCGCCAGTCGGGCGGTATCGGAGGGGTGGACATGTGCGCGAGGTTATCCACAGGCTGCGGACGAAGCGAACGGATTGTCGGCGCGTCTGCGCAGAATGGGGTCATGACTGAGGCCACTGGTTCGCCGACGACCGCATCCGTTCCGCTGTGGGAGCAACGATTCCGGGCTCCCCGTGTTTCGCTGCCCGACTGGGCCGAGGACGCGCCGGACCGCGCGTTGTTCGTGTCCAACGCGACGGGGACCTACGAGCTGTACACCTGGGACCGGGCCACCGGCGAGCAGCGCCAGGTGACCGACCGCCCGAATGGGACGACGGACGGCGTGCTGACGCCGGACGGTGAGTCCGTGTGGTGGTTCGACGACACCGACGGGGACGAGTTCGGGGTGTGGATACGGCGTCCGTTCCGCGGCGGGACGGACGCGGAGACCGCGCCGGCCGCCCCCGGCCTCGAACCGTCCTACCCGGCCGGACTCGCGATCGGCCGGGACGGCACAGCGGTCATCGGCCGTTCGACGGACGAGGACGGCACCACGGTCCACGTCGTGCGGCCCGGGCAGGCCCCCGTCGAGATCTACCGGCATCGCGAGTCGGCCGGCGTCGGTGACCTGAGCCACGACGGCACGCTGATCGCGCTGGAGCACACCGAGCACGGGGACGCGATGCACTCCGCGCTGCGCGTGGTCCGGCCGGACGGGACGACGGTCGCGGAGCTGGACGACACCGAGGGCGGCACCAAGGAACTGGGGCTCGCGGTCCTCGGTTTCGCTCCGGTCGCCGGAGACCCCCGGCTGCTGGTCGGACACCAGAGGCGCGGCCGCTGGGAGCCGATGATCTGGAATCCGGTGACGGGTACGGAGACGGACCTGGCCATCGACCTGCCGGGCGATGTGGGCGCCGAGTGGTATCCGGACGGCTCCGCGCTGCTCATCGAGCACGGCTTCGAGGCCCGCAGCGAGCTGTGGCGGTACGAGCCCGTCGCGGCCGACGGCCGTCTGGTGCGCGTGGAGACCCCCACCGGCACGGTCTCGGGAGCCACGGCCCGGCCGGACGGGACGGTCGAGTACCTGTGGTCGTCGGCGGCCGAGCCGCCCGTCGTCCGCTCCACGACGGGCGCGGTGGTGCTCGACCCGCCGGGGGCCAAGGCGCCGGGATCGGTACCGGTCGAGGACGTGTGGGTGGACGGGCCCGGCGGCCGGGTCCATGCCCTCGTGCAGCGCCCGGCCGCGCCCGCCGAGGGGCCGTTCCCCACGATCTTCGAGATCCACGGCGGCCCGACCTGGCACGACAGCGACGCGTTCGCGGCCGGTCCCGCCGCCTGGGTGGACCACGGCTACGCGGTCGTACGGGTCAACTACCGCGGCTCGACCGGCTACGGGCGGGCCTGGACGGACGCGTTGAAGCACCGGGTCGGGCTCATCGAGCTGGAGGACATCGCGGCGGTCCGGGAGTGGGCGGTGAAGTCCGGCCTCGCGGACCCGGCCAAGCTGGTCCTGGCCGGCGGCTCCTGGGGCGGCTACCTCACCCTGCTCGGCCTCGGTACGCAGCCCGGCGACTGGGCCCTCGGCCTGGCCGCCGTCCCCGTCGCGGACTACGTCACGGCGTACCACGACGAGATGGAGGCCCTGAAGGCGATGGACCGCACGCTGCTGGGCGGCACGCCCGAGGAGGTGCCCGAGCGGTTCGAGGCGTCGTCGCCCCTGACGTACGTCGACGCCGTGCGGGCGCCCGTCTACATCTCGGCCGGCGTCAACGACCCGCGCTGCCCGATCCGCCAGATCGAGAACTACGTGGACCGGCTCAAGGAACGCGGTGCCGTCCACGAGGTCTACCGGTACGACGCGGGCCACGGCTCGCTGGTCGTGGAGGAGCGGATCAAGCAGGTCCGGCTGGAGCTCGCATTCGCCCAGCGCCACCTCGCGGGGGTATCCCCCGCCGGGCCCGGCGACCCGAGCGGTGAGGAGGTGCCGGTCGGCGGGGCGTAGGGGCTGGATAAAGCCGGGCTTTCCGGGTGCCCCCGCTCCGGTCGGCCGGAGCGGAGACCGTACCGTGGAGGGGTGTACCGGTTCCTGCTGACCCCGCGGTGGTGGGGGATCAACCTCTTCGTCGTGCTGGCCATCCCGTTCTGCGTGTTCATGGGCACCTGGCAGCTCGGCCGCTTCGAGGACCGCGTGCAGACGCACGAGGCCGCCCAGCAGCAGCCGGAGCCGGGCAGCCGGACGGCCGAGCCGCTCGACGAACTGCTGCCCGTGACCACGGAGACGTCCGGCCGGCCCGCCACCGCGACCGGCCGGTACGCGGACCGTTTCCTGGTGCCCGAGCGCCGACTGGACGACCGCAAGGGCTTCTACGTCCTGGACATGCTGCGGACCGACAGCGGCAAGGCCCTTCCGGTCGTGCGCGGCTGGCTGCCCGGAGACCCCGGCCGGACCCCCGTACCGCCCGCGCCGGCCGGTGAGGTCACGGTGACCGGGGATCTCCAGGCGTCGGAGAACGCCGGCACCTCGGGGGTCGGCGCGAAGGGCGGGCTGCCGGACGGTCAGGTGGGCATGATCAGCGCCGCGTCGCTGGTCAACCTCGTGCCCTACGACGTGTACGACGCGTGGGTGACGCTGCCGAAGAGCGACGCGGGCGCCTCGGGCACTTCCGCCGACGCGGCGTCGGGCGCGGACGCGGCGTCGGACGCGGGCGCGAGGTCCGGTGCGGTGGCGCTGCGCCCGGTACCCGCCTCCGCGCCGGAGGGCGGCGGGCTCGACCTCAAGGCGTTCCAGAACCTGGGCTACACGGGTGAGTGGTTCGTCTTCGCGGCGTTCGTGGTCTTCATGTGGTTCCGGCTGGTCCGCCGGGAGGCCGAGGCGGCCAGGGACGTGCAGCTGGGCCTGGTCCCCGAGACCCCCGACACGGAGACCGCTTCGCAGGCGCCTTCCGGGGCGGCGTGAGCGAAGCCGCCCTCACCCGGGGCCCGGCGGCGCGCCGGGCGCTCGTTCCGCCCGCCGCTCCGGCCACCGTTCCGCCCGGCTGCCGTCCTGCCCGCCCGCCGCGTCGCCCCTATGACGAGGGTTCCAGGACCCCCGTGCGGTAGATCGTGCCCGCACACGCGTTGTCGATCTTCGTCGTCGCGACCGGGGCCCCCGGCTCCGGGATGTGCCGCACGGCGATGCTGCCCTGCGCGGTGCCCGCGCCGTCCGCCGTGCCGAACTGCGTCTCCGTGCCCGTCTCGCTCTCGCCCGTGCCTCCGCCGGCCGCCGCGGACCCGGTGGAGCCGCCGTTGCCGGCGCCCGCCGCGCCGTCCGTCGGCGTCGGGGAGGGCGAGGCCCCCGTGGACGGACAGGTGTCCTTGGGCACCCAGGCGAACTGCACCTCGTAGACCATGTCCGGCTTCAGCAGCACCGTGGCCTCCTCGGTCGCCGGGTCGGGGAGACCGGAGGCGGGGTCGCCCTCGGTGTGCCGGACGACCTCGATCCGGGTCGGGTCGGCGGCGCCCATGGCCTCGAAGCCCACGGTGCCCCCGCTGCTCACCGAGCACTCCTCGCGGGACACGTTGGCGATGCGGAAGGCCCCGTACACCGTGCCGTCGGCACCCGCGGCGCCGGTGGTGGCCGACTTCACGCCGAGCTGCCCCGCGTTGCAGGCGGGCAGGTTGCCCTGCGCGCTGACGGCCGGGTCGGTGGAGGCTCCGGCCGTGGCGCCGTCCTGGCCCCGGACACTGCTGTCGGTCGGGCTCGTGGTGGGCTGCGGAACGCCCTGCCCGCCGTTCGGCCGGCCCTCGCCGGGCTCGCCACCGCCGCCGTTGCCGGAGTCGGCACCGGGCTCGTTCCCGTTTCCGCCCTGCGCCTGCTCGCCGTGGCCGGCGATGGCGGGGCTGGCCGTGCTCGACCCCTTCGAGTTGGTGACGTGGACGAACGCGGGAATCGCGGTGCCGAGCAGCAGCGCGGCGGCGGCCGCGCCGACCAGCGCCTGCCGGCGCCGGGCCCGCCGGGCGGGCACCGCGCGCTGCAACCGGTCGAGGCTGCCCTCGCTCGGCTCCAGGCCCTGCACGACGCCGCGCATCATGCCGCGCAGCGCCTCCTCGTCGATGCCGCCCCCGCCGAACAGGTCGGCCGGGGTCGTGAGGCCCAGGGTCTCGGCGTCCCCGGCGGGGCGAGCGCCCGGTTCCTCGTGGTGGCCGTCGCGCCAGCTCATACCTGCGCCTCCATCACCACGCGCAGGGCCGCGATGCCCCGCGAGCCGTACGCCTTCACCGATCCCAGCGATATGCCCAGCGTCTCGGCGACCTGAGCCTCGGTCATGTCCGCGAAGTAGCGCAGGACCAGCACCTCGCGCTGGCGCCGCTGGAGGCCGCGCATCGCCTTGATCAGGGCGTCCCGCTCCAGCTGGTCGTACGCGCCCTCCTCGGCGCTCGCCATGTCCGGCATCGGCTTCGAGAGCAGCTTCAGCCCGAGAATGCGGCGGCGGAGCGCGGAGCGGGAGAGGTTGACGACGGTCTGACGCAGGTACGCCAGGGTCTTCTCGGGTTCGCGGACCCGGCTGCGCGCCGAGTGCACGCGGATGAACGCCTCCTGCACGACGTCCTCGCAGGACGCCGTGTCGTCCAGCAGCAGGGCCGCGAGACCGAGCAGCGAACGGTAGTGGGCGCGGTAGGTTTCGGTGAGGTGATCGACGGTGGTGCCGGTTGCCACGCCCTCCTCAGCACCCTTGCGCTGTGACGGCAGCCCCGTCTGACGTGCGGCGGGCATGGGCGCGATCACGGGCATGCCACCGGCTGCGCGGGCCTGTCGCCGCGGTCGCACCGAAGTGCCGCGCAAGGGGCCCACCACTGTGATATCGAGAACCTCTGCCACGCCAGTTGGACACGCTTCCCCCCGTCAGGGTTGTACGCATTCGGCACCGCGTTTGAGGCCCTGCGATATGCCGTCATACGAACCCGCTCTTCCCAGATGCCCGCACATGCGCCCCGCCGCGCAAGAAGTGACCGCTGAGACGCCTGGCGTCCGACCAGCGGTTGCAACGACCCGAAAGGTCATCGTCTGTCACGGCGACTGCCCAGCTCAAGAGGTTCAGACCAGCGAGTTGCTCACAGACTGTTCACAGAAAGTGCGAAACACGTCCGATCCGGACCTCATGATCATCACCGGTCAGGGGCGGGGGAACTCGGCGGCCACCGATTCCGCGATCTGGGCCACGTTCAGCGCCGCTCCCTTGCGGAGGTTGTCACCGCAGACGAACAGTTCCAGCGCGCAGGGATCGTCCAGCGAGCGCCGTACGCGGCCGACCCAGGTCGGGTCCGTACCGACCACGTCGGAGGGGGTGGGGAAGTCACCGGCGCCCGGGCTGTCGTACAGCACGACCCCGGGAGCCGTCGCCAGGATCTCGTGGGCCCGGTCGACCGCCACCTCGTTCTCGAAGCGCGCGTGCACGGACATCGAGTGCGTGGCGACGACGGGGACGTACACGCAGGTCGCCGACACGCGCAGGCTCGGCAGGTCGAGGATCTTGCGGCACTCGTCGCGGATCGACCGCTCCTCCGAGGACCAGCCGTCCCCGGCGTCCGTCCCGGCCCACGGGACGACGTTGAGCGCGACGGGCGCGGCGAACGGGCCGCCGTGCGTGTCGCCGACGACGCGGCGTACGTCGCCGGGCGTCGTACCGAGTTCGGTGCCGGCCACCATCGACAGCTGTTCGCGCAGGACGGCGACGCCGTCGCGTCCGGCGCCGCTGACGGCCTGGTACGAGGAGACGACCAGTTCCCGCAGCCCGAATTCGGCGTGCAGGGCACCCACCGCGACGATCAGCGCCAGCGTGGTGCAGTTGGGGTTCGCGACGATGCCGCGCGGCCTCATCCGTACGGCATGAGGGTTGATCTCGGGCACGACGAGCGGAACGTCGCCGTCCATCCGGAAGGCGGCGGAGTCGTCGATGACGACGGCGCCCTTGGACGCGGCGAGTGGGGCCCAGCGCGCCGACACCTCGGCGGGCACGAGGAACAGTGCCACGTCGATGCCCTCGAAAACCTCTTCGGTGAGTTCGAGGACCTCGCTCTCCTCACCACGCACGACCAGCTTGCGGCCGGCCGAACGCGGTGAGGCGACGAGTCTGACCTCGCCCCAGACGTCCGCGTGCTGCGAGAGGATCTGGAGCATGACGCCACCGATCGCCCCGGTCGCGCCGACGACCGCGAGCGAAGGGCGGCGTCCGGTCATCGGCCGGTGCCCCCGTACACGACCGCCTCGTCGGAGTCGCTGTCGAGGCCGAAGGCGGTGTGCACGGCGCGCACGGCCTCGTTGACGTCATCGGCGCGGGTGACCACCGAGATGCGGATCTCGGATGTCGAGATCAGCTCGATGTTCACGCCGGCGTCGGACAGCGCCTCGAAGAAGCCCGCGGTCACGCCGGGGTTGGTCTTCATGCCGGCACCGACCAGGGAGATCTTGGCGATCTGGTCGTCGTAGCGCAGCGACTCGAAGCCGATGACGCCGCGGTTGCGCTCCAGGGCGTCGATGGCCTTGCGGCCCTCGGCCTTCGGCAGCGTGAACGAGATGTCGGTCAGGCCGGTCGACGCGGCGGAGACGTTCTGCACCACCATGTCGATGTTGACCTCCGCGTTCGCGATCGTACGGAAGATCGCGGCGGCCTCGCCCGGCTTGTCGGGCACGCCGACGACGGTGATCTTGGCCTCGGAGACGTCATGGGCGACTCCGGAGATGATCGCGTGCTCCACCTTCTGGTCCCCTTGCGGCTCGTTGCTGACCCAGGTTCCGCGCAGTCCCGAGAAGGACGAGCGGACGTGGATCGGGATGTTGTAACGGCGTGCGTACTCGACGCAGCGGTGCAGCAGCACCTTGGAGCCGGACGCGGCCAGCTCCAGCATGTCCTCGAAGGAGATCCAGTCGATCTTGCGGGCCTTCGACACGACCCGCGGGTCGGCGGTGAACACGCCGTCCACGTCGGTGTAGATCTCGCAGACGTCGGCTTCCAGCGCCGCCGCGAGGGCGACGGCGGTGGTGTCGGACCCGCCGCGGCCGAGGGTGGTGATGTCCTTCTTGTCCTGGGACACACCCTGGAACCCCGCGACGATCGCGATGTTCCCCTCGTCGAGCGCCGTGCGGATACGGCCCGGCGTCACATCGATGATGCGCGCTTTGTTGTGGACCGAGTCGGTGATGACGCCTGCCTGGCTGCCGGTGAACGACTGGGCGTCGTGTCCCAGGTTTTTGATCGCCATGGCCAGCAGCGCCATGGAGATCCGCTCTCCCGCGGTCAGCAGCATGTCGAACTCACGCCCGGCCGGTATCGGGGATACCTGCTCGGCGAGATCGATCAACTCGTCCGTCGTGTCGCCCATCGCGGACACCACGACAACCACCTGGTTGCCGTTCTTCTTGGCATCGACGATTCGCTTGGCGACGCGCTTGATGCCCTCGGCATCGGCTACGGAGGAGCCTCCGTACTTCTGCACGACAAGGCCCACGTGCGCTCCTCGCTCAGTCCATTACTGCGGTCGGCTCAGTTTAACGAGCAGCCCGGAAACGCCTCGCTGATACCACATGGTGAGATGTCCCGCTCACCACGTGATCGTCGGCGTGCCGCATCCGAACCGCTCGTATCGCGCTGCTGCCCACCGAACCCGTACGCATTCCCCTTTGTGGCCCAGGCCACACACAGCCGGCCGGTGGAACCGCGCCTCGAAGGGCCCGGCCGGGTTCTCCCTCTACTTGACCGGCCGCAGGCCCAGCGGTCCCGCGATCTCCTCGACCATCACGCGGCCCGCCTCCTCGGCGAGGTCCTCGTCGCCGGCGTCCTGGTCGGTGTCCAGGCCGTCCAGCTCCTGGAGGGGCTGGTTGAGGCGGATGTGGGCGATCAGGGACTGGAGGGCACGCAGGGTGGCGGACGCGGTGGAGCCCCAGTTGGAGAAGTAGGAGAACTGCCACCACCACAGGGCCTCCGTGGTGCGGTCCTCCTCGTAGTGGGCCAGGCCGTGGCGCAGATCGGTGACGAGGTCGGCCAGGTCGTCGGAGATGCGGGCCGCGACGGGGGCCTTGCGCGGCTCGTACGGGTCGAAGACCTCGGAGTAGACGTCGATCGGCTCCAGCAGGGCCGCGAAGCGCTCCCGCAGACCGTCGGCGTCCGGTTCGGCGCCCAGGTCGGGCTCGTAGCGCTCGTCGGGGACGATGTCCTCGTACGCGCCGAGCCGGCCGCCGGCCAGCAACAGCTGGGAGACCTGGAGGAGGAGCACCGGAACGGCCTCTTCCGGCTCCTCGACCCTGGACACCTCGGTGACCGCGACGATGAACGTCTTGATCTGGTCGGCGATCTGGACCGCGAAGTCGCCGGGGTCCTGGGTGACGGTGTTCAACGTGGCGTCAGACATCGAGGAGACCTCCCGTGTGCACGGTCGGAGACGGTGGGTAGACCATAACCGCGCGGAACATAAAGCCCTTGTGAGCCGCGGTGCGGGGAGTCTCAGACATCGAGCAGCCGCCTCCCCTCGAAGGCGCGGCCGAGGGTGACCTCGTCCGCGTACTCCAGGTCGCCGCCCACCGGCAGGCCGCTCGCCAGCCGGGTGACGCGCAGGCCCATCGGCTTGACCATCCGCGCCAGGTACGTCGCGGTGGCCTCGCCCTCCAGGTTCGGGTCGGTGGCCAGGATCAGTTCCGTGACGGAGCCGTCCGCGAGGCGGGCCAGCAGCTCGCGGATGCGCAGATCGTCCGGCCCGACGCCCTCGATGGGGCTGATCGCCCCGCCCAGCACGTGGTAGCGGCCCCGGAACTCGCGGGTCCGCTCGATCGCGACGACGTCCTTGGGCTCCTCGACCACGCAGATGACCGTGCGGTCGCGCCGCTGGTCGCGGCAGATGCCGCACTCCTCCTGCTGGGCCACATTGCCGCAGACCACGCAGAAGCGGACCTTGTCCTTGACCTCCAGGAGGGCGTGGGCCAGCCGCCGCACGTCCGTGGGCTCCGCCTGGAGGACGTGGAAGGCGATCCGCTGCGCGCTCTTGGGACCGACGCCGGGCAGCCTGCCCAGTTCGTCGATGAGGTCCTGAACCACGCCTTCGTACAACGGAACGCCTTCCTGACCGATTCTGCTGAGTCGTGGTACGTACCGTAGGGGCTACGTACGTCCTTGGGTATGCGGCCTGCGGCCTCGGGGGTACGGCAGGTCAGAACGGCAGGCCGGGCACGCCGCCGCCCAGGCCCTCGGTCAGCGGCCCCAGCTTCTGCTGCTGCAACTGCTGAGCGTTCTCGTTGGCCGCCTGGACCGCCGCGACGACGAGGTCCGCGAGGGTCTCGGTGTCCTCCGGGTCCACCGCCTTCGGGTCGATCACGAGGCCGCGCAGTTCGCCCGAGCCGTTGACCGTCGCCTTGACCAGGCCACCGCCCGCCTGGCCTTCCACCTCGGTCCTGGCGAGCTCCTCCTGGGCGCGCGCCAGCTCCTGCTGCATCTTCTGGGCCTGCTGCAGCAGCTGCTGCATATTGGGCTGACCACCACCGGGAATCACGGTCACTCCAGGCATTTCGACGACGATTGTTTCGGTACGCCGAGCCTACGTGGTCACCGGGCGGTACGCCCCACCCGCCGGGGCGCAACTCTTTCGAGTGAGATCCGGGAAGCGGTGCCTGGACTCCTATACCTGACCAGAGGCCGTGCGCACGCGGGAATACCGCGATTTCGACCCCACGGCCCACCATTCGGCGGTAGGAAGGGCATGCGCCCCGGTACGTACGCGCATACTTCCCGTCACGCATGGTTACGCACGGGGGACTGCCCGTCGCGTCCGGAGGCATGGAGCAGCCAGGGAGCAGAGCAGGGTCCGCCCCGTCGTCGAGTACGCGGTCGCGAGCACGCGTCGCTATATGCAGCATGCAGAGGAGTACCCCGGTGAGTCAGCCGGAGATGCAGCCCGAAGTGCCGCCCCGCAAGTCCGGCACGCCCGGTCCGGCGGGCGCGGCCGCTCCTTCCGACACGGGCTCCGGCGCCGGGGGCCGTGCGGGGCGGGGCCGTGACCTGACCGGGGCGCCGTTCCCGCTGGGCGACTGGGGCGAACCCTCCCAGCGGCTGGACGAGCTCTACCGCTGGCTGGAGGCGGACGCGCTGCGCACCGCCGACTGGTATCTGAACGACCGGCTGTGGAAGCGGCGGGCCGCCCGGGCGCTGCGGCTGGGCACCGCGGCCGGGGTGGTCGCGGGCGCCGCCCTGCCGCTGCTCGACCTGACGGGCGCGCTGGAGGGCGCGGCGGGCTGGGGCTACCTGTCGCTGCTGCTCGGCGCCGCCTGCATGGCGTGCGACCGGTACTTCGGGCTGACCTCGGGCTGGATAAGGAATCTGGCGACGGCGCAGGCCGTGCAGCGCCGGCTCCAGGTGCTGCGGTTCGACTGGTCGTCGGAGTGTGTACGGGAGGTGCTCGGGCCGACCGAGGGGACGGCGAGCGAGGCGACCGAGCGCTGCCTGGGCGTGCTGCGCCGCTTCTCCGAGGACATCACGGAGCTGGTCCGGTCGGAGACCGCCGACTGGATGGTGGAGTTCCGGGCCGGTCCCGCGCCGCTGGGGATGCAGGCCCTGGTCTCCGGCGGCTCGGGGAACGGGCGCCCCGAGCCGGGCACGACGCACCGCTTCCCGCTCCAGTCGATGGGCCGGCCGAACATGCCGCGGCAGCGGCCGCCGGAGTCCCCGCGCTGACCGGTGCGGGGGTCCGGGGGCCGGGGGTCCGGGGGCCGGGGGTCCGGGGGCCGGGGGTCCGGGGTCCGGGTCAGCTGAAGACGATCATCGAGCCCTGGGCGAGGCTGCGGGTGACCGCCGCGTGCAGGCCGAGCCAGACGTGGCGCTCGCGGGCGAAGGGGTCGTCGTCGTACGGGACGGAGTTCGCCGGTTCCTCCAGCTCGGTGGGGGCGGCGGGCGGCAGGGGGGCGGCCGGCGGGTTCGCCGGGTCGATGCCGAGGGCCGGGGCGACGAACTCCAGCTCCCGCAGCAGCCCGTGCGCCGAACCGAGCGGGCCGCCCGCGGCCAGCAGGTCGTCGGTGGAGACCGGGGCGGCGAAGTCGAGCGGGACGTACGCCCCCGCGTGGTCGAAGTGCCACACCAGATGGGACTGCCGGGCCGTCTGCTCGAACATCTCCAGCAGCTGCTCGTAGTCGCCGCCCAACTCGTCGACCGGGGCGACGGCGAGTCCGCTGAGGCGGAGCAGGTAGGCGCGGCGCAGCAGATGCAGTGCGTCGTAGTCGAAGCCGGCCACCGGGGCCACGTCCCCGGTCAGTCCCGGCATGTAGGCGTAGACGGGGACGGACGGCAGCCCCGCCTCGCCCAGGGCCTTGTCGTAGAGGGCGATCTCTTCGGCGAACGGGTTGTCGGGGCTCTGGCACAGCACATCGACGAGGGGGACCAGCCACAGGTCACAGGCCACGAAGTCTCGCTCTCCAACGGGGGCGTGCGGTGGTCGGGACAGCGTAATGCGGCGGGCACCGCGCGCACAGGGGCCGCCCCTGCCCGGCGCCCCGCTCGCGCCCGGGTTCAGCCGCCGGCTCCGGGCTCTCCCGCTGCCGGGCCGGGCTCGGAGAGACGGTCGGCCCAGCTCAGCGCGTGGTTGTTGTAGTCGTTGATGACCGTCCGCAGGGCTTCGCGGTCCCGGTGCGTGATCGCGGCGACCAGGTCGGTGTGGCCGTTCCACAGCCAGTTCCGCGGGTCGGCGTCGCCTCGCAGGTACGGCACGGCGAACATCCATGCCTGCACGCGCAGCCGTTGCAGGAAGTCGCTGATGTACCCGTTGCCGATGAGCCCGCCCAGCTCGCGCCAGAAGCGCAGGTCGTAGCCGATCAGGATGTCCAGGTCACCGCCCCGCGCGGCACGGGCGGCCTCCTCGGCGCGGCGCCGTACGGAGACGAGCGCATCCCGGTAGTCGCCGCGCCGCTCCGGTGCCGGTTCGTGGAAGACGTCCCGGATGACGCCGTCCATGACCAGGGCGCGGGCCTCCACCATCGCCCGGTAGTCCGCGATCGAGAACTGGTGCACCCGGAAGCCGCGGTGCTGGTCGGATTCCAGGAGGCCCTGCGCGGACAGGTCGAACAGCGCCTCGCGGACGGGCGTCGCGGAGACCCCGTACTGCTCGGCGATCTGCTTGACGGTGAACTCCCGCCCCGGCAGCAGCCGCCCGGCGAGCACCTCGTCGCGCAGCGCGTCCGCGATCTGCTGTCGCAGGGTGCTGCGGGTGACGGCTCCGCTCGCGCACATGGCGCCCCTCCCCGTTTCGGTACGCGGGTCACCTTAGACCGGTGCCGGGCGGGCCCGGCGCCCCGGAGGGGCCCCGGCGGGCCGATCCACGCCGCTATTCTCGTCCCCGTCCGGCGTGTTGTCGTACGGGGGAGGCCGCACACCATGGAGAAACTCGGGTCCACCGACCCACAGCGCATCGGGGCGTACCGCTTGCTGGGGCGCCTGGGCGCCGGGGGCATGGGCCAGGTGTATCTGGCCCGCTCCGACCGCGGCCGTACGGTCGCGCTCAAGCTCGTGCGCGAGGAACTGGCCGCCCAGCAGGAGTTCCGCGACCGGTTCCGTCAGGAGGTGGGCGCCGCCCGCCGGGTGGGCTCCCGGTGGACCGCGCCCGTGCTGGACGCGGACACCGAGGCCGATGTGCCGTGGGTCGCGACCGGGTACGTGGCCGGGCCCTCCCTGCACGCCACCGTCTCCGGCCGGTCCGGCACCGCGCCCGGGCAGGCTCCTGCCCCCGGCACGTTCGGGCCGCTGCCGGAGCGCTCCGTACGCATCCTCGGCGCGGGTCTGGCGCACGCCCTCAAGGACATCCACACGGCCGGTCTCATCCACCGGGACCTGAAGCCCTCCAACATCCTCCTCACGATCGACGGTCCACGCGTCATCGACTTCGGGATAGCCAGGGCCCTGGACACCGTCACGGACGGCGGCCTCACCCGGACCGGCGCGCTCGTCGGCTCGCCCGGCTTCATGTCCCCGGAGCAGGTGCGGGGGGAGCGGGTGAGCGCGGCGAGCGACGTGTTCTGTCTGGGGTCGGTGCTGACGTACGCCCTGACCGGGCGGCTGCCCTTCGGGGCCGCTGCCAACGAGATGCACGCCGTGCTCTTCCGCATCGCGCAGGAGGACCCGGACCTGACCGGCGTCACCGCGGGCCTCGACGACCTCATACGGGGCTGCCTGCACAAGGACCCGCGGGCCAGGCCCACCACGGACGACCTGCTGGCGTTGCTGGCGGACGGCGACACGGGTACGGAGCCCTGGCTGCCGGGCGCGCTCATCGCCCAGCTCGGCCGCCACGCGGTGGAGCTGCTGGACTCGGAGGACCCGGAGGACGCGGTGCCGGGCACGACGGGGCCCCGGGGGACGGTGTCGGGCGGGGCGGGGCCGGGCGGGGCGAGGCTCGACGGGGCGGGGCTCGGGGGAGCGAGGCCGAGCGCGGCCGCCCCGAGCGACGCGGTGCCGAACGACGCCGTGCCGGGCGGGTCCGTCCCGGGGCCCGTGCCGAACGACGCCGTGCCGGGCGGCGGGGCCGAGGCGCGCGACGCGGTGTCCCTGCGCAAGCCGGTCCCGCCCGCCGCAGGAGCGCCCGCCGCACCGCCCGCGTCCCCCGCCGAACCCGCCACCGAGGGGCTCGACGCCCCCGCCGGGGCCGCCGTCCCTCC
>NZ_JAKRGC010000449.1 GCF_022347745.1 Streptomyces sp. OfavH-34-F | reverse complement strand
CGCCCACCAGGCGCAGCGTCGCCGCCCCGGCCACCGCGTCGGCCACGGCGGCGCACTCGGCCTCGGTCCGCGCCCCGGTGCGGGCGTCCTCGCCGGCGCCCAGTTCCACCACCACGTCCACCGGGCGGGTGGCGCCCGCCGCGCGCAGGGCCGCGTCCATCAGCTCGACCCCGCGCACGGAGTCCACGTAGCAGACGAAGGTGAAGCCGGGGTCGGCGTCCAGCTGGCCCGCGAGCCAGCGCAGCGCGACGGGGTCCACCAGTTCGTTGGCCAGGAAGATCCGGTCGATGCCGAACGCGCGGCAGACGCGCGCCTGGTGCGGAACGGCCACCGTGATGCCCCACGCGCCGTGCTCCAGCTGGCGGGCGAACAGCTGCGGAGCCATCGGGGTCTTGCCGTGCGGCGCGAACGCGAGGCCGTGGCGCCGCGCGTACGTCTCCAGGAGTGCGAGGTTGTGCGCGACGGACTCGGCGGACAGGGCGAGCACCGGGGTGGTGAACCCGCCGTCGAAGAGGTTGCGGCGCTCGGCGGCCAGGGCGCCGACCGTCAGGCCCTCGGCGTCGGGCGGGAGGCCCTTGAACCGGTGGTCGACCGGCTCCTCCGCGAGAGCGGTCAGGTGGTGCGCGGTGGCCATGGGGTCTCCTCGGTCCGGGTCGGCATGCGATTGCAGCATATGCAACACCCATTGCGTATTTCGCTCACGGCTGTCTAACATCCGAGCCGACGCCCGGTCAATGGTGAGGACCGGTGCCGCCGCCCGACAGCTGAGGAGCCCCGCGTGTCCGCAACCGCGACCGCCGACGTCGTGTGCCTCGGCGAGTCCATGGTGACGTTCCTGCCCTCACGCCCCGGACGCCTCGCCGACGTGCCGTCCTTCGCGCGCGGGATCGGCGGCGCCGAGTCCAACGTGGCCTGCGCGCTCGCCGCCGCCGGGCACCCGACGGCCTGGGTGAGCCGCGTCGGGGCGGACGGCTTCGGCGACCACCTGCTCGCGGCGATCGCCGCCTACGGCGTGGACACCTCGTACGTACGGCGCGACCCCGCGCGGCCCACCGGGATCTACTTCCGCACCGCCACCGACCGGGCCACGGACGTCCACGAGGTCGCCTACTACCGGGCCGGGTCGGCCGCCTCGGCGATGTCACCGAGCACCGTGCCGTACGACGGGCTGCCGCCCGGGCGCGTCCTGCACGTCTCCGGGATCACGGCGGCGCTCTCCGAGGACTGCCTGGCGCTGCTCCGCGACCTGACCGCGCCGCGGCCGGAGCGGCCCCTGATCTCCTTCGACGTCAACCACCGCCCGGCCCTGTGGCGCGGCTCGCCGGCCTCGCCCGGGGTGCTGCTGGACCTGGCGCGCCGGGCCGACGTGGTCTTCGTGGGGGAGGACGAGGCTCAGGAGGCGTGGGGCCTGGCGGGGGCGTCCGCGATCCGGGAGGCGCTCCCGGAGCCGGGCGTGGTGGTGGTGAAGCACGGCGCGGAGGGCGTCACGGTGTTCTCCGGCCCGACGGACCCCCTGCCGGGCCCCCACCCGGACCCCCTCCCGGACCCCTCCCCGGGCTCCCTCCCGGGCTCCCGGCCCCCGGCCGCCGCACCGGCCGGGACGGACACCGTCACCCGCGTGCCCGCGCTGCGCGTGGACGTCGTCGCGCCCGTCGGGGCCGGGGACGCCTTCGCCGCCGGGTTCCTGTCCGCGACGCTGCGCGGGCTGCCCGTACGGGAGCGGGCCCGGCACGGGCATCTGATGGCCGCCGCCGTCCTCACCGTCCCCGGGGACCTCACGGCGCCGCCCGCGCGGGAGCTGGCCGACCGGCTCGCCGCCCTCGACGACGACGCCTGGGGGAGACTGCGTCTCGGCCCCGGCTGGACGGGGGACGACACGGAGGTACGCACGCCATGAGCCAGACCGTCGACCGGGCACTCAGCATCCTGCCCCTGCTCGCCCAGGGGCCCGCCGACCTCGGCCGGGTCGCCGACCGCCTCGGCGTCCACAAGTCCACCGCGCTGCGCCTGCTCCGCACGCTGCACGAACACGGGCTCGTCTACCGGCAGCAGGACCAGCGCTACCGCCTCGGCGCCCGGCTGTTCGCGCTGGCCCAGGAGGCCGTCGAGAACCTCGACGTACGCGAGATCGCCCACCCCCACCTCGTCGCCCTCAACGAGAGCTGCGGGCACACCGTCCACCTCGCCGTGTACGAGGAGAACGAGGTGCTCTACATCGACAAGGTCGAGAGCCGCTACCCGGTCCGCATGTACTCGCGCATCGGCAAGCCCGTCGCGATCACCGTCGCCGCCGTGGCCAAGCTGCTCCTCGCCGACCTCAGCGAGGCCGAGCGGCGCGCCCTCGCCGAGCGGCTCGACTACCCCATGTACACGCCCCGTTCGACGCCCGGCGCCGCCGCGTTCCTCAAGGAGCTGGCCGCCGTGCGCGAACAGGGCTGGGCCACCGACCTCGGCGGCCACGAGGAGTCCATCAACTGCGTCGGCGCCCCGATCCGCGGCGCGGACGGGCGCGTCGTCGCCGCGATGTCGGTCTCCGCGCCGAACGTGGTCGTCACGGCCGAGGAACTCCTCACCCTGCTCCCCCTGGTCCGGCGCACCGCCGAGACCATCAGCCGGGAGTACTCCGGCAGCAACCTACCCAAGAAGGCCTGAACAGCGATGACCGAGAAGACCGCGCTCACCCCGAGCACCCACACCACCCCGCCGGCGAAGTTCTCGCACGGCGTGCGCAAGGGCAACATCCTCCAGGTCGCCGGCCAGGTCGGCTTCCTGCCCGCCGTGGAGGGCCAGGCGCCCACCCCGGCCGGGCCCACCCTGCGCGAGCAGACCCTCCAGACCTTCGCCAACGTCAAGGCGATCCTGGAGGAGGGCGGCGCGAGCTGGGACGACGTCATGATGATGCGCGTCTACCTCACCGACGTGGACCACTTCGCCGAGATGAACGAGATCTACAACGCGTACTTCGCCGAGCAGGACCTCAAGCAGCCGCCGGCCGCGCGCACCACGGTCTACGTCGGCCTGCCCAAGGGCCTGCTCATCGAGATCGACGCCCTCGCCGTCCTCGGCTGATCCGGGCCGGCCGCGTACGGGCCGGTCGCGTACGGGTCAGGCGGCCGAGGCGCAGATGATGCTGCGCCCCTGGTTGACCGACCAGTACCAGAACCGTTCGCCGGGCCCCGCCGGGCAGGTCCAGTTCTGGCCCGCCTTCGGGGCCCGGTAGAAACCGGTGATCCGCAGGATGGACTGGCCCGCCTTCGGCACCTTCGACGCGTCGCAGCGCCACACCACCGTCAGGTCCGCGTTGGTCTGCCCGTTGACCTTGGCCGGGAAGCACTGGCCCGCCCGGTAGACCCGGTCCAGGCACAGCGTGCGGGTGATCCCGTCGTCGCCCCGGCGGCTCCACCAGGTGAACCCCGCCCCGGTGTCGCAGGACCCGGAGCCGCCGGCGCGCGTGCTCACCCGGTTGACGTGCATGTACGCGTTCGAGGCGGCGCACTTCACCCGGACCGGGCGGTCGGCGCTCATGTTGTCGTAGCCGTCGTTGTACACGTCGAGGCAGTCGCCCGCGCGTACGGCGGCGAACGCCCGGTCCGTCGCGTCCATGGTCGGCGTCGGGGTCGGCGTGGGTGTGGGAGTCGGGGTGGGGGTCGGCTCGTCCGTGTCGGTGTCCGTGTCCGTGTCCGAGCCGGACGAGACCCGGTCCGCCGAGCCGCCGCCGCTCCCGGTGCCCGTGCCGTCGTCGGTGTGCGTGTCGAGGCCGCCCGAGGCGACGGAGCCGGACGCGCTGCCGCCCGATGCCGAACCGCTGCCGCCCGCCTTCTCCCACGGCTGCCAGGTCAGCAGCCCGGCCACCACGACGAGCGCGACCAGCCAGCCCAGGGCGGACGCCCCGGCCGACGAGGAACCGGTGCGCGCGGGGGCCGGCGAGGGCGTGACCGCGGCCCGCTGCCGGGCCATCCGCTGCCGCTCCCCGCGTTCCCG
>NZ_JAKRGC010000448.1 GCF_022347745.1 Streptomyces sp. OfavH-34-F | reverse complement strand
CGCCAGGCGGGGAGCCCGGGTGTCGCGGGGTCCGTGCGGCCGGCCGTGGTGCCGGTCATCCGCGCCGGCGGCGGGCCTGCGCGACGGCGGCGATGCCGAGGAGCAGGACGGCGCCGACGCCGACGAGGACGCCTGCGGAGGGGCCGCCGCCGTCGTCACCGCCGTTGCTGTTGCTGTTGCTGTTGCTGGTGCCGGAGTCGGCAGCGGATGCGGACGCGGGTGCCTCGCTGCCGCCGTCGCCGTTGCCGGAGACCTGCTCGCCGCAGCCCTTGGCCGGGTAGCCGGAGATCGCGCAGAGCATGGCGCCGGCGTCGTAGCGCAGCGGCTTCGCCACCGAGGCCAGGGCCTCCGCGCTGCTGGCGTCCTCCGCCACCCGGGCGCAGGCGGTGCGGAGCGGGGGCGGGGTCTCGCCGTCCGGCGCGTCGGAGGCGACCCCCGGGTCGATGACGAGCGCGACGCGCTTGCTGCCGTCCTTCGCCGGGGTGCCGGCGCAGATCTTCGCGAAGTCGGGGGCGTGGCGCGGCTTCGAGGCGTCCTGCGAGTCCGCGCTCACGGAGAACCGGAAGCCCTGCACCGAACCGTCCTCGGGCCGGACGAGCGAGGGCCCCTGGGTGGCGTACGACCAGCCGCTCGCCGAGCCCTCCCAGTACGACCAGTAGCGGTAGCCCGCCGCCTGCGCGGTGCCCGCGCCGAGTACGGCCAGGACGGCGCCGACGATCAGCGGCGCGACCGTCCGTGCGAGGTGCCTCACAGCTGCTGGTTCTTGCGGCGGCCGCTGATCAGGAAGCCGGCGCCCGCGCCGACCGCGAGGCCGATGCCGACGAACCACCAGACGCCGCCGATGCCGTCGCCGTCGCCGCTGTCCTTGTTCTCCTCGTCCTCGGTCGCGGCCGGCTTCGGCTTCTCCACGGCGGCGGGCTCGGGCCCGGTCGCGTTCAGCTCGGCGACCAGGTCGGCGCCGCCGAAGTCGCGGACGTCGGCGCCGGTCGCGTGGGCGGCGAGGATCAGCTGCGCGTACGCGGCGGGGCCGTTCTGCTTCGCCCAGGCGGCCGAGTTCTTCTTGAGCCAGGTGACGGAGGCGGCCGCCTTGTCCTTGTGACCGGCGGCGGACAGGGCGACGACCGCGTCGGCGGTGTTCCCGAAGTCGGGCTGCGGTTCGCTGTCCTCCGCACCGGGCATCGGGGGCGCGTTCAGGTGGCCGCCGTTGCCGGCGAGCGTGGTGGCCAGGTAGGCGGCGCCGTTCTGCGCGGCCTGCTCCGGCACGAGGGGGGAGCCGTCGTGGCAGGCGGGGGCCTTGACGGCCGCGTGGTCCGCGACGACCAGGCCCTTGCCGAGGGCGCCGAGGACACCGGCGGCGGTGGCGTCGCCGTTGGCGGCGAGCTTGCCGGCCTTGTCGGGCTGGTAGGCGAACGCGCCGCCCTCCTTGCCGCCGCAGGGGAGGGAGAAGGTGAGCAGCGCGGCGTACGGGGTCTTGCCGCCGTCCGTCGTCACGTCGCCCAGCTTCTGCCCGGCCCGGGCGAGGGCGCCGATCACGATGGACGTGGAGTTGGCGTCGCTCGGACTGCCGGCCGTGTAGCCCCAGCCGCCGTCCTTGTTCTGGACGGACTTGAGCCAGCCGACCGCGCGGTCGAGGGCGTCTTGGTGGCCGCCGACCGCGCGCAGCGCCTGGGCTGCGGCGGCCGTCGCGTTGGTGTCGACCACCGTCTTCTCGGTGCAGGGCGCGGAGGTGTCCGCGCGGTACGCGGGGAACGCGCCGTTGTCGCACTGCTGGCCGGTCAGCCAGTCGACCGCCTTCACGGCGGGCGTCACGCCCACGGCCTGCTGGGCGAGGAAGGCAAGTGACTGCCGCCACACCCCGTCGTACGTGGGGTCGTTCGTGCCGTACAGCCCGGAGGGCAGCGCGGCGGACGGCGAGGGGGAGGGGGCCGCGAGGGCGGCCGGGGCCGCGGAGGCGCAGAGCGCAGCGGTGGTGACGGCGAGCGCGACGGCGCTGCGGCGGACGGTCATGGCGGCGGGGGCCTCTCCCTGGGGGAACCGGGCACAGGTACACACAGGCACCAGGCTCCGGCTCCGTATACCTCGACGGTGCCGGCCGCCGGGGGTCCGGCGGCGCGAGCCGGTCACGGCGCGGACAGGGCATTCCGGCTTCCACCGCGGGGCGGTGGTCACGGCTGCGGGTCAGTGCCGGATTTGCACCGGCTTCCCCCTGAACGGGCATGGTGACGACGCGGCCAGTCTAGCGGGCGGGGTTTCTTCCCCTCCCCGCCCCTTCCCGAAACCGGGGCGCCGCCCCGGACCCCGCTCCTCAATCGCCGGAGGGGCTGGGGGTGGCGGACCGGGGGCCGCGGGGAGGCCGGTGGTGGGGAGGGTGCGGCCTAGACTTTGGGGGTGAGCAGTGACGATGCCGCCCTGGATGCGCTGGCCGCGCTCGGCGATCCCGTGCGCCGCGGGCTCTACCGCCACGTCGCCGCCGCCCCCGGCGACGTCACGCGGGACGCGGCCGCCGAGGCGGTCGGGGTCTCCCGGTCCGTGGCCGCCTTCCACCTGGACAAGCTCGTCGAGGCAGGTCTCCTCACGACCGCCTTCCGCCGCCTCTCCGGCCGCACCGGCCCCGGCGCCGGGCGCCCCTCCAAGCTGTACCGCCGGGCGGACGGCGAGCACACCGTCTCCGTACCGCCCCGGTCCTACGACACCGTCGGCGGCCTGCTCGCGGAGGTCGTCGAGCGGGCCGGGCTGGACGCCGAGCTGCAGGCGGCGGCGCGGGCGGCCGGGGAGGCGGCGGAAGCGGCGGCCGATCCGGTCGAGGCGCTGCGCGAGCGCGGCTACGAGCCCTTCTGGGACTGCGGCCGGCTCCGCCTGAACAACTGCCCCTTCCACGCCCTGGCGGACCGGTTCCCCGCCCTGATCTGCGGGATGAACCTCGCCTCCATCGAGGGCCTGCTGTCCGGGCTGCCCGGCGCCGAGGGCTGGAGCGCGGTGATGGACCCGCTCCCCGAAGGCTGCTGCGTCACGGTCGAAGGCCCCGAGGAACGCACCGAACTCTAAAAAAGAATCCGTTGACTTTAGAAGGCTCGCCCGGCCATGCTGGGCCCGTGAGCCTCTTCCACCTTGCCCAGGTCAACGTCGGGCGCGTCCTCGCCCCGCTCGACACCCCCCGACTCGCCGGCTTCGTCGACCAGCTCGCGGAGATCAACGCCCTCGCCGACGCGGCCCCCGGCTTCGTCTGGCGCATGGTCGACGACGACGGCGCCGACGCCACCGGTCTGCGCCCCGAGGAGGAGGACGACCTCTTCCTGATCAACTGCTCGGTGTGGGAATCGGTCGAGGCGCTGCGCGCGTACGTGTACCGCAGCGACCACCTCCGGGTGCTGGCCCGCCGCCGGGAGTGGTTTGAGCGCCTGACCGATCACCACATGGCCCTGTGGTGGGTGCCGGCCGGCCACCGCCCGACCGTGGCGGAGGCCATGGCGCGGGTCGCCCTGCTCCGGGAGCGGGGCGAGGGCCCGGACGCCTTCACCTTCCGCGCCCCGCACCCGCCCGCAACCGTCTAACCGCCCCCGCCCGACAACCGGTGCAGCCGCAGGGCCAGTTGCAGCTCCAGCGCGCGGTCCGGTTCGTTCCAGTCGCGGCCCAGCAGCACCTGGATGCGGTCCAGGCGCTGCACCACCGTGTTCACATGGACGTGCAGCTCGTCCTTGGCCCGGATCAGGCTGCCGCCCGCCCCGAAGTACGCGCTCAGCGTCCGCACCAGATGCGTGCCGCGCTGGGCGTCGTACTCCAGCAGCGGCCCCAGCGCCCCCGCCACGAACCCCTCCACGTCCTGCGCGTCGCCCAGCACCACGCCCAGGAAGCCGAGTTCCGTCACGCACGCGCCCTGCCCCGTCCGCCCCAGCACCCGCATCGCCCGCAGGCAGCGGGCCGCCTCCGCGTGGGCGGCGGCCAGTCCGGCGGGGCCCCGGGCCGGTCCGGCGGCGGCCACCGGCACC
>NZ_JAKRGC010000447.1 GCF_022347745.1 Streptomyces sp. OfavH-34-F | reverse complement strand
CGCGTCGTCGCGCAGGGGCAGGCCGCCCTCGGCGTAGATGAGGAGGTGGCGGCCCTGTTCCAGCGCCCGCTGGGCCAGTTCGACGGAGCGGGCGGCGCGGGGGTCGCCGCGGTGGACGGGGATGTGCCCCTCGCGGGCGAGCGCGCGGCCCAGCAGCGGCACCCGCCACAGACCGGCCGTCGCCATGATGACGGGGCGGGCGCCGAGGCGGCGCAGCGCGGCCAGCACGACCGCCGGGTCCGCGAGCGAGGTGTGGTTGGCGGCGATGATCCCGGCCGGCGGCAGCGCGGCCTCCTCGTCGGTGCTGAGCGTCAGCCGCCCGAAGGCGGGGACGAGTTGGCCGGCGCAGCGGCTGAGCATGGGGTTCTCCGGTTCGCTCGGGGTGATGCCCCATCGTCGCCGGAGGCACGCCCGTGCGACTGAGTCGCCGTACTCATTCGCGGTACGCACCCGAGCGGTGCCCACCGAAGCGGTGCGGGCGGGGCGGTCCCGGCCCGCGAGCGAGCGGGACCGGGACCGGGACCGGCTCAGCCGATCAGGTCCGGCGCGCGCAGCATCTCGTCCGGGATGCCCCAGGCGTCGACGAGGTCCACGGCGAGCGGGCGGACCTTGCGGCAGAGGTCGTTCACCTCGCGGCTGATCGCCTTGGAGCGCTGGACGGTGAGCCGGCCGTGCTCCATGAACCAGGCCCGGTCCGCCTCGATCGCCGACAGGGCGTGCAGATCGCACAGCAGCCTGAGCGCCTCCTTGTCGCCGCCGTCCGGCAGGGCGCGCACCGCGTCGGTGAAGGCCTCCAGGACCAGGCGTTCGACGTGGGCGCGGGCGACGGCGATGACATGGTCCTGCACCTGGGAGAAGACGGCGCCGGGGTCGCGGTGCTCGTCCATGCCGCGCTTGAGCCTGCGGGCCGCCCCGGCCAGCATGTGCTCCTCGCGGAACCTGAACATGGCGAGGTGGTACTCGGAGTCGAGCAGCCCGGCCTCCCGGTCCCACTCGTCGCCGCCCGGCAGCAGATCCCGTACCCGCTCCAGCATCTTGTGGACGGCGGTCTTCTCCAGGATCGTCTCGACGGCGATCCCGGCGACGTGGCGGACGGTGCCGAGCTGGTCGAGGTCCTCGAACTCGCTCGCGTAGTGCGTCAGCAGGCCCTTGGCGACCAGTTGCAGCAGGACGTGGTTGTCGCCCTCGAAGGTGGTGAAGATGTCGCTGTCGGCCTTGAGCGCGGCGAACCGGTTGACGCTGAGGTAGCCGGCGCCGCCGCACGCCTCGCGGCACTCCTGGACGACCCGGGTGGCGTGCCAGGTGGCGAGCGCCTTGGTGCCGGCCGCCCGCGACTCCAGCAGCCGCCGCGCCGCCGCGTCGTCCCCGGCGCCGGAGAAGACGTCGTGCAGCTGCCGGCGTACGGCGTCCTGCGCGAAGTGGAAGGCGTAGGTACGGGCGAGCAGCGGCAGCAGCCGGCGCTGGTGGAGGCCGTAGTCGAGGAGCAGTTGTTCGCCCGCGTCGGGGGCGGCCGCGAACTGGCGGCGGCGCACGGCGTACTTGACGGCGATCGCCAGGGCCACCTTGGCCGCGCCGACCCCGGCCCCGGCGACGCTGACCCTGCCCTGCACCAGGGTGCCGAGCATGGTGAAGAAGCGCCGTCCGGGGTTCTCGATGGCGCTCTCGTACACCCCGTCCGCGGTGACGTCGGCGAACCGGTTGAGCAGGGCCTCGCGCGGGACGCGGACGCCGTCGAAGCGGATGCGGCCGTTGTCCACGCCGTTCAGGCCCATCTTGCGGCCGTCGTCCTCGATGTGGACGCCCGGCCGCACCCGGCCGCCCTCCCGCAGCGGGACGACGAACGCGTGCACGCCCTCGGCCCGGCCGGCCACCTCCAGCTGCGCGAAGACGACGGCGAGTTCCGCGTGGCGGGCGGCGTTGCCGATGTAGTCCTTGCGCGCCCGGTCGTCCGGGGTGGTGAGGACGAACTCCCCGGTGGCGGGGTCGAACCGGGCGAGGGTGCCGAGGGACTGCACGTCGGAGCCGTGCCCGGTCTCCGTCATGGCGAAGCAGCCCATCAGGCGCCCGCCGATCAGGTCCGGCAGGTACGCCTCGTGGTGGCGGGCGGTGCCCAGGTGCAGGATCGCGCCTCCGAAGAGCCCGAACTGGACGCCCACCTTCACCAGCACCGACAGGTCGCCGTGGGCGAGCGTCTCGAACGCGGCGATGGAGGCGCCGACGTCGCCGCCTCCGCCGTACTCCTCGGGGAAACCCATGCCGGTCTGGCCGGTGGCGGCCATCGCGACCACGATGTCCCGGACCCGTTCGCGGTAGGCGTCGATGCCGAGTTCCTCGGCCTCCTCCAGCACGGAGGCGTGCGCCACCAGGTTGGTCCGGACGAGGTCGCGGATGCCCGCGTGTTCGCCGTCGAGCACCGCGCGCAGCGCCCGGACGTCGATCTCGGGCTGTACGTAGCCGGTGGCGGCGGATGTGTTCTCAGTGGCCATGCACCTTCGCTACCCCGCCGCACGCCCCTCACGCGACCCGCCGCCCCGCGCCCGGCCCGGCGGACCCCGTTCGGCCCTCGGTGGCCCGGGGCGCCGTCTACCGGCGGAACGGTGAGCCGGGGCCCGGCTCCAGCGGGCCCGACTCGGCCCCGATGCGGACGCCGTCCAGGTTCCAGCCGCAGCGCCAGACCTCGTCGTGGACGAAGGCCAGGACCACGCGGGGGCCCGGGGGCGTGTAGGCGTACACCTGCCACGCGGAGCCCTCGTGGAAGCGGTCGAGCCAGGAGTCGTGGATCATGTCCGCCAGGCCCGCGCGGCGCCGCTCGCCGTCCGCGTCCTCGTACTCGACCAGGACGAGTCCGGTGCCGCCGCCGTCGTCCGGCGGCCGGATGCCGCGCACGGTCGCCGTGTACGTCCGGCCGCGGTCGATCCGGGGCACCGGGCGGTCCGCGGCGCGGTGGGCGCGCCGGACGGCGAGGACCAGGCCGGCGGCGAGCAGGGCCGTCCCCGCGAGTACCGCCCACACCGTCGTGCCCATCGTCGATCCCCCGTCGTCGGTGCCGTCATCATGCCGTCCGGCGGGCGGGAGCGGGAACTGCGGGCGGGGGTCCTGGCATCCCCCTCCATGCCGGGTGGACGCGCGGGATGCCGGAGGGGTGGGTATGACGGTCGGGGACGAGCCGCGGGACGCGGTGCCCGAGGGGTGGCGGAAGGCGCCGGGGCCGGAGCCCGCTGACGCTCCCCCGCCGCCGGAGCCCGAGGACGCCGCCCCGGAGCCGGAGCCGCAGTCCGGGGAAGCGCCGCGTCAGCGGGCGGCCCTCGCGGTGCTGGGCCTGATCGCCGCGCTGGTGTGCTGCTACCCGGTGTGGGAGGTGCTGCGGGCGCACTCCTCCGTGCCGGACCGGGCGACCGCCACCACCTCGCCGTCCGCGTCCGTTCCGGCGGCGCGCCCCGGGCCCCGGCCGGACCTGACGACGCCGGAGCGGATTCGCGCGCTGATCGCGGACCTGGAACGGCGCACCGGCCGCACCGAGGTCGTCTCCTTCTCGGTCTCGGACGGGTTCGCCTGGGCCACCGTCCCGATCCCCGGGGACCGCGAACGCTTCGAGAACCACACCTACGGGAGCGGACGGGGCTGGAGTTCCTTCACCGGCTCCGGCGGCACCGACGCGGCCGACAGCACGCCCGTGGACCTGGCGGCCATCGACTGGGACGTGCTCGGGGGCCTGTACCGGAGGGTGGACGCGGAACTCGGCTTCCCCACGCGGCCCCGGCGCACCCTGCGGCTCAAGGCCGGGCTCGCCGCGCGGGGCCCGTTCCGCGCCACCCCGCCCGCGCTGTCGGTGGAGCTGGACGACCACACGCGGATCGGCTGGGTGGAGGCGCGCGTCGACGGCACCGTCACCGAGGTGCACAAACCGGTGCGCTACGCGTTCTCCGCGCCTCCCCGACCGGATGCGACGGGACCGGCGGGGCCGGCGGGCTGAGGCGGCGCGGGGCCGCCCG
>NZ_JAKRGC010000446.1 GCF_022347745.1 Streptomyces sp. OfavH-34-F | reverse complement strand
CCCGCGCGCCCGCTGCCCGACCCGCTGGCCGCACCGCCCGCCGCGACCGGCCACGAGGCCCGCGAGCGCGAGACCCTCAACGACTTCGCCGTCTCGCGCGGCCCCTGGCTCGCCGGGGTGCTGGCCGACCTGCGCCGGCTCCACGGACCCGGGGCCCCGGAGCGGGTCGTGCTCGTCGAACGCCACAGCGCCGACGTCGCGCGCTGGCTCGCCCTCGCCGGTTACGCCCTGCCGGACGGGCTCGCCGAGGGCCTGACCTTCACCACGTACACCCGGCGCCCGCGCGAGGCCGCGCAGCGGGTGGTGGGCGTGCTCCCCGAGGACGCCGACGGGCTGGCGGACTCCGGGCTGTGCGTGCACGTGTGCGGCGGTCCGCGCCCGGAAGGGCCGGTGGGCGACGTCTGGGCGGAGACGGCGGCCCGCGGCTGGCGGGGGGGGGCGCCGGGGCGGGGTGTCACCCGGACGGGCGCGTCCGTGTAGCCGCACCGGGGGTGGGGGCGCAGGGTCGGTCTGGCCCCCTTTCCCCTCCGGCCGAGGAGTCCTCATGGCACAGACCGCGCCCCCGCCGGGCACCCCTTCGTCACCCTCGACGCCTCCCGGCGGGCCGGAGGGCGAGAACCCCTGGGCGGCCGGCGGGATCATGTTCGCCGGTGTGCTGCTGATGGTCGACGGCGTGCTCGACGCGATCAAGGGCATCGCCGGAATCGCGTCGAACGACGTCTACGCGCGCATCAACGACTACGTCTTCAAGTTCAATGTGACGGCCTGGGGATGGATCCACCTCGTCCTGGGCATCCTCGTCGCAGTCGTCGGCTGGGGCATCCTCCGGGGCTTCGCCTGGGCGCGCGGGGCCGGTGTGGGACTCGCGGCGCTCAACATGATCGCCAACTTCATGTGGCTGCCCTACCAGCCGGTCTGGGCGGTGGTCTCCCTGGCCATCGACACCTTCGTCATCTGGGCCCTGTGCACGGCCCGCCTCAAGCCGGTCATCTGACCGCCGGGGGTCGCCGGGCGCCGTTGTCAGTGGTGCGGGTCACACTGGAGACATGTGCCGCAGTATCAAGACGCTCCGACCGCCCGCCCTCCCCGAAGAGGCCACCGAGGAGGACATCCACGCCGCCGCTCTGCAGTTCGTCCGCAAGGTGTCGGGCTTCCGCGCCCCGGCGGCGCACAACCGCGAGGTCTTCGACCGTGCCGTCGAGGAGATCGCCGAGGCGACCGCCCGGCTGCTCGACGGCCTGGAGATACGGGGCGGCGCCAGAACGCCGTAGGGCCGGTGGCCGCCGTCAGGAGGCCGCGGCGGCGGCGCGGGCCGCCTCGGCCGGGCGGCGCATGAGCAGCGCCGCGAAGGAGCCCGCGAGGAACAGGGCGAGGACGGAGACGGCCGTGCCCAGCCAGCCCGCGCCCAGCCACTGCGCGCCGAAGTAGCCGAGGCCCACGCTGTAACCGGCCCAGGCCAGGCCAGCGACGGCCGACCACGGCAGGAACTCCTTCACCTTGCGGTGCGAGGCGCCCGCGCCCAGGGAGACGACGGACCGCCCGGCGGGCGCGAAGCGTGCGATGACGACGAGGACGCCGCCGCCCCGGCTCAGGGCGGCGCCCAGGCGCTCCTGCGCGGAGCTGAGGCGCCGGGAGCGCGCGATGGCGCGGTCCAGCCGCTCCCCGCCGCGCCGGGCCAGCCGGAACGCGGCCAGGTCGCCGACCACCGAGGCGGTGGCGGCGCACAGCAGGAGGGCGAGCAGCGAGGGCACCTCGGTCACATGCCGGGCGGCGCCCACGGCGTCGGCGGCGACTCCGGTGGTCCCGGCGGCGGCCGCCGTTGCGGCGGTGACCACCAGCACACCACTGGGCAGGACGGGGAGGAAGACGTCGAGCAGGACGGAGAGGGCCACCACGGCATAGATCCATGGGCTGCCGATCAGCGCACCCACACTCTCCAGCACCTTCTACTCCCCGATCGGTGACAACGCCGCGATGTCGCAGGGGAGCGGCAGGAGCGGCAGGTTCAGCTGTACAGCGTACGCCCGCCGTTCACCCGGTGATCCATATATATGCGTGATGTTCGGCACCCCGCTTGAGCGGGGCTTGAGTGCGCACCGCCGGGGAGCGGTTTTCCCGGCGGTGCGCGGGGGTCGGTGGGGAGTCCGATGGGGGTTCACGGGCCCGGTCGGTCAGCGGGCCCAGGGGGAGAGCGGAGAGGGGAGAGAAGGCCGCCCGGGGTCAGACGGCGACGGGGGAGTTCTGCTCCGGGGTGTGGTTCCGGTCCTGGCGGTTCGGCGTGCGGGCGGTGATCAGACCGTCCAGGGAGAGCGCGCCGGGGCCGGTGAAGACGAGGAGCACGAAGACCCAGCAGAAGACGGCTGCGGATTCGCCGCCGTTCTCGATGGGGAGGAGAGCGTGTGACTGGTGGACCGTGAAGTACGCGTACGCCATGGAGCCCGACGAGACGAGGGCGGCGACGCGGGTGCCGAGGCCGAGGGCGACGAGGGCGCCGCCGATGAGCTGGATCACCGCGGCGTACCAGCCCGGCCAGGTGCCGGCGGGTATGGAGCCGCCGCCGTGGGCGCCGCCGAGAATCCCGAAGATCGAGGCGGCACCGTGGCAGGCGAAGAGCAGGCCGACGACGATGCGGAACAGCGCGAGGGCGTAGGGCTGGGCCCGGTGGAGGTGTGGGGTCATGTGGGGAGACTCCTTCGGTCTGGTGGGGACGTGAACCGACTGAGCGCCAAAGATTAGGTAGGCCTCACCAATACTTGCAAGTTCAACGTTTTGTCGACTGGCCAGATCTCGATGGTGTGTGGTGAGCCGATCGGCAGGGCGATACCGCCTCGAACTGGGCAGTCTTCGTTGCCGCGTTGGCCTGAACCGGTAACAGCGCAGTTTTCCGGCCATGGGGGTGGAAGGGTGGCGGTCGGTGCCCCGACCACGGCAGCCTCTGTTCTCGCTCGAGTCCCGCTGGAGTCGGGGGCGCCTTGCGCCCCTGTGGCGGCCCGCCGGAGGGCCGAGGGGCCTCCGGGCGGTCCGGTGGCTTGTCATGAACAGTTGTAGTCGGCCGAAAACGCATCGGTGGCCCCGCCCGGCCGGCCCGTCGTGCGGGCGTCGGCCGGTGGGGCCACCGAGGGGTGGGCGCGCGCTGGCGCGCGCCCCGGTTCAGCAGCCGCTGAGCGCGGACTGGAGGGCCGACTTCTCGGCGGAGTCCACGGTCAGTTTGTAGTAGTGCTTCACATGTACCCAGGCGCGCACATATGTGCACTTGTACGCGGTGCGCGGCGGCATCCAGGAGGCGGGGTCCTTGTCGCCCTTGGACTGGTTGACGTTGTCCGTGACCGCGATCAGCTGGGGCCGCGTCAGGTCGTTGGCGTACGCCTGCCGTTGCGCGGTCGTCCAGCTGGAGGCCCCCGAGCGCCAGGCCTCGGCGAGCGGGACCATGTGGTCGATGTCCAGGTCCGAGGCGGCGGTCCAGGTGGCGCCGTCGTACGGCGAGTACCAACTGCCGCTCGTCGCCGCGCAGCTGGAGTTCTGGGTGACGTTGGTGCCGTCCCGCTTCAGGACGACCTCACGGGTGTTGCACGCCCCGGACTGGGTGATCCAGTGCGGGAACTTGTCCCGGCTGTACCCGCTGGACGAGCCCTCCGCCTTCACGGTCAGCTCGCTCAGATAGGTGCGGGCGGTGGCCGCGGAGACCGGAGTGGGCATGGCCGCCTGGGCGCTCGGGGCGGTGAGCAGGCCGGTGGTGGCGGCGAGGGCGGCGGATGCGGCGAGGACGCCTATGCGACGCGCGTAGACACCTGACATGCGAACTCCCTTGACGTGGGGGGATGCGGACGGGCCGTCAGCAACGGTCCGGCCATCGTGGCGGCGCCGGGTTGCCGTGGGGTGGGCGCCAGGTAACAGAGTGGCGACATGGGCACGTCACATCAAGGGATCTGACAGAGAGGTTCGTGGCGCGGGGGGAGTGCGGGCTCGCGCGCGCGGGCGCGCCGAGCCGGTGCGGCGCGCGGGGTGGCGCGGC
>NZ_JAKRGC010000445.1 GCF_022347745.1 Streptomyces sp. OfavH-34-F | reverse complement strand
GCCGAACAACTGCTCGACGAACTCGCCCTGCTGGAGTCCCCGCTGGCCGCCGACGAACCGGACGGCCTGGACGCGATCCGGACCGCCTGCCCGCAGTGGCCGCGCCCCCGGGGCGGCCGGCCGGCGAGCCGGGAGCGGCTGCACGCGGCCTGGCTGGGCCGGGCGGCCGGCTGCCTGCTCGGCAAACCGGTCGAGAAGCTGCCGCTGGCCGGCATCCGCGCCCTGGCCCGTGCCACCGGGAACTGGCCGCTCGACACCTGGTTCACCGGCCGGGGCGTGCCCGCGCCGCTGGCCGCCGCCTATCCGTGGAACCGGCGCTCCGCGGCCACCTCGCTCGCCGAGAACATCGACGGCATGCCCGAGGACGACGACCTCGACCACCCGCTGCTCACCCTGCTCCTGCTCCAGCGGCACGGCACCGCGTTCACCACCGCCGACCTGGCCCGGCTGTGGCTGGAGGAGCTTCCGGCGGGGCGTACGTTCACCGCGGAGCGCGTCGCGTACCGCAATCTGCTGGACGGTGTCGAGCCGCCGGACACCGCCCGCCGCCGCAACCCGTTCCGGGAGTGGATCGGGGCGCTGATCCGGGCCGACGTGCACGGCTGGACCCGGCCCGGCGACCCGGCCGGGGCGGCGGAGCAGGCGTACCGGGACGCGGTCCTCACCCACACCGGCAACGGCGTCTACGGCGCGATGTTCACGGCGGCCGCGCTGGCCGAGGCGGCCGCCGGCGAGACCGATGTGCACGGCTGCCTGGCCACCGGGCTGCGCGTGGTGCCGCCCCGCTCGCGGTTCGCCCGCGCGGTCCGGGACGGCATCGCCGCCGCCCGCGCGGACCGGGACTTCGATACGGTCGTGGACCGGCTGCACACCGCGTACGGCAGGTATCACTGGGTGCATGTGCTGCCCAACGCGGCCCTGCTGGCCGCCGCCCTCACCCATGCCGACGGCGACTTCACCGCGTCCATCTGCAAGGTGGTGTCCGGCGGCTGGGACACCGACTCCAACGGGGCGACCGCCGGTTCGCTCGCCGGACTGCTCGCCGGACGGCCGGACGCGCTGCCCGAGCGGTGGACGGCCCCGCTGAAGAACCGGCTCGCCACGTCCGTCCCCGGCTTCGACGCGGCCGGTTTCGACACCCTCGCCGGACTCACCCACCGGCTCACCCACGAGGAGGCACTCCGCCCATGACCAGAGTCGCGGTGCTCGGCAGCACCAACATGGATCTTGTGGCCTACGTTGACCGGGCCCCGGAGCGCGGCGAGACCGTCACCGGACGGGAGTTCCGCACCATCCCGGGCGGCAAGGGCGCCAACCAGGCCGTCGCCGCCGCCCGCGCCGGCGGTGACGTACTGATGATCGGCGCGGTCGGCAACGACGAGTACGGCGTGCGGATGCGGGAGAACCTGGAGCACTCCGGGGTGGACACCGACCTGCTGCACACCGCAGAGGGCCCCAGCGGCACCGCCCACATCGTGGTGGACGCGGCCGGCTCCAACGCGATCGTCGTCATCCCCGGCGCCAACGGCACCGTGACCGCGCTCGGGCCCGGCGAGATGGCCGCCATCGCCGAGTCCGACCTGCTGCTGCTCCAGCTGGAACTGCCGCTGTCCGCCGTGATCGAGGGCGCCCGGGCCGGCCACGCCCAGGGCGTACGGACGGTGCTCACCCCCTCGCCGGTACGCAAGCTGCCGGCCGAACTCCTCGACCACATCGACCTGCTGGTCCCCAACGAGCACGAGGCGGCGGAGCTGTCCGGCTACGACGACCCGCACGCGGCGGCGGAGATCCTGCTCGGCCAGGTCCCCGCGGTCCTCATCACGCTCGGCGCCAAGGGCTGCCTGTACGCGGACCGGGCCGGGCGCAGCACTCTCTTCCCCGCGCCGGAGGTCACCGCGGTGGACACCACGGGCGCCGGGGACACCTTCGTCGGCACCCTGGCCGTGGCGCTCGGCGAGGGCCGCCCGGTGCCGCAGGCCATCGCCTGGGCCTCGGCCGCCGCCGCGCTCTGCGTGCAGAAGCCGGGCGCCTCGGTCTCCATGCCGTACCGCGGCGAAATCGACGCCGCGTGAGCGCCCCCGCGGCGCCGCCGCTGACCGGACTGCGGGTCGTCGATCTCGCCACCCTCTTCGCGGGCCCGCTCTGCGCGACGATGCTGGGCGACTTCGGCGCCGAGGTGATCAAGGTCGAGCATCCGGTGCGCCCCGATCCCTCGCGCGGCCACGGGCCGGCGAAGGACGGCGTCGGCCTGTGGTGGAAGATCCTCGGCCGCAACAAGCGCAACCTGACGCTCGACCTCTCCGTCCCCGAGGGCCGCGACCTGCTCCTGCGGCTGGCCGCCGGCACCGATGTGATCATCGAGAACTTCCGGCCGGGCACGCTGGAGCGGTGGGGCCTGGGGCCGGACGAACTGCACGCCGTCAACCCGCGCCTGGTGCTGGTGCGCGTCACGGGCTTCGGCCAGTTCGGCCCGTACGCCCACCGGCCCGGCTTCGGGACGCTCGCCGAGGCGATGAGCGGCTTCGCGGCGATCACCGGGGAGCCGGACGGGCCGCCGACCCTGCCGCCGTTCGGCCTGGCGGACTCGATCGCGGCGCTCGCCACGGCGTACGCGGTGATGGCGGCGCTGGCCGGCCGGGACCGCACCGGCGAGGGCCAGGTGGTGGACATGGCGATCATCGAGCCGATCCTGACGGTGCTCGGCCCGCAGCCCCTCTGGTACGACCAGCTGGGTTACGTGCAGCCGCGCACCGGGAACCGCTCGCGCAACAACGCCCCGCGCAACACCTACCGCACCTCGGACGGGCAGTGGGTGGCCGTCTCCACCTCCGCGCAGTCCGTCGCGGAGCGGGTGATGCGGCTGGTGGGCCGGCCGGACCTGATCGAAGAGCCGTGGTTCGCCACGGGCACCGGCCGCGCCGGGCACAGCGACGAGCTGGACGAGGCCGTGGGCCACTGGATCGGCCGGCACTCCCGCGAGGAGGCGCTGTCCGCGTTCGAGAAGGCGGAGGCCGCCATCGCGCCGGTCCAGGACGTCCGGGACGTGCTGGAGGACCCGCAGTACCGGGCGCTGGACTCCGTCACCGAGATCGACGACCCGGAACTGGGCCCGCTGCGGATGCAGAACGTCCTCTTCCGGCTGTCCCGGACGCCGGGGGCGATCCGCTGGGCGGGCCGCCCGCACGGCGCCGACACCGAGGAGATCCTGACCGAGCTGGGGCTGAGCGGGCCGGAGATCGAGGCGCTGCGGGCGGAGCGGGTGCTGTGAGCGCGGCGGCTCCGCTCACCCTGCTGTACGTGCCCGGTGACCGGCCGGACGTCGTCCGCAAGGCGGCCGGGTCGGGGGCGGACGTGGTGATCGTGGACCTGGAGGACGCGGTCGCCCCCGACCGCAGGGAGTACGCCCGCTCCGCGACCGCCGAGCTGCTGTCCGACCCACCGTCCGCCGCGGCGCCGCCCGTCCATGTCCGGGTGAACGACGAGGCGGACGTGCTGGCGCTGGCCGGGCTGCCGGGGCTCGCGGGGCTGCGGCTGCCGAAGATCACCCATGCCGCGTCCGTCCACCACCTCGCGGCGCTGGCCCCCGGGGTCGCCCTGTGCCCGCTGCTGGAGTCGGCGCTCGGGATCGAGCACGCGTACTCGGTGGCCTCCGCCCACCCCCAGGTCCGGGCGGTCGCGCTGGGCGAGGCGGACCTGCGCGCCGATCTGGGCGTACGGGAGGACGCGGGGCTCGACTGGGCGCGCAGCCGGGTGGTGGTCGCCGCCCGCGCGGCCGGTCTGCCGCCGCCGGCCCAGTCGGTCTTCGCGGACGTGCGGGACCTGGACGGGCTGTGGTCCTCCTGCGCCCGGGGCCGTGCGCTGGGCTTCCTGGGCCGGGCGGCGATCCACCCCCGGCAGCTTCCGGTGATCGAGCGGGCGTACCGCCCGACGCCGCAGGAGGTGGAGGCGGCCCTCGAGATCGTGGAGGCGGCCCGCGCCCGGGCCGGCGCCCAGGCGCTGCCGGACGGCCGCTTCGTGGACGCGGCGGTGGTCGCGCAGGCG
>NZ_JAKRGC010000444.1 GCF_022347745.1 Streptomyces sp. OfavH-34-F | reverse complement strand
GGGCCATCGGGACCGCGACCTCGGCGGGCAGGGCGCCGGCCAGCGGGCGGTCCGCCGCCTCCACGACGGTGACCTCGCAGCCGGCGGCGCGGGCGGCGGTGGCGAACTCGGCGCCGATCCAGCCGGCGCCGACGACCACGACGGGGTGGCCCTCTTCCAGGACGGGCCGCAGCCGCGCCGCGTCGTCGAGGGTGCGCAGCAGATGGACGCCGGGCACGCCGTCCGAGCCGGGCAGCACGACGGGTTCGGCGCCGGTGGCGAGGACCAGGACGTCGTAGGGGACGGGGCCCGCCGAGGTGTCCAGTTCGTGGTCGGCCGCGCGGACCCCGGTGACCTCGCAGCCCAGGCGCAGGGTGATGTCCAGTCCCTCGAAGTCGATGTCGAAGGCGGACTCCTCGGCCTTGCCCAGGAGCACGGCCTTGGACAGCGGGGGCCGGTCGTAGGGCTGGTGGGGTTCGGCGCCGATCAGGGTGACGGGGCCGGTGAAGCCCTGTTCGCGCAGGGCTACGGCGGTCTGGACGCCCGCCATGCCCGCGCCCGCGACGACGACCCGGCGTTCCGCCTGCTCTGCCCGCTGCTGCTCGCTCACCCGTTCAGCTTAGGACGTGTCCGCCCTCGGTCCGCTGGACCGCCCCTGGAGCGCCCCTGCCCTGACAGCCCGTCAGGTCAGGGGCCGCGCGGCCACCGCCCTCCCTACCCGCTCCGGGCGGCTGGGTCTAGGCTGGCGGCGTACAAGACTCGCGGGAGCCCGGACGCACCGGGCTGAGAGGGAGGCTGGCGGCCTCCGACCGTACGAACCTGATCCGGGTCATGCCGGCGAAGGGAGGGGCTGGACGCCCATGCGCATCCATCGCACCGAAAGGTCCGACGTCCTCGTCGTCGGGGGCGGCGTCATCGGGCTGGTCACCGCCTGGCGGGCCGCGCAGCGCGGTCTGTCCACGGCGCTCGCCGACCCGGCGCCGGGCGGCGGGGCGGCGCGGGTCGCGGCCGGGATGCTGGCCGCCGTCACCGAACTGCACTACGGCGAGGAGACCCTGCTCGGGCTCAACCTCGTCTCCGCCCGCCGCTATCCGTCGTTCACCGCCGAGCTGGAGGAGGCGAGCGGGCAGGACATCGGCTTCCGGGCCTGCGGCACCCTGGCCGTCGCGCTGGACGCGGACGACCGTGCCCATCTGCGCGAACTCCACGAGCTGCAACGCCGCTCGGGCCTCGATTCGGAGTGGCTGACCGGGCGCGAGTGCCGCCGCCTGGAGCCGATGCTCGCGCCGGGCGTGCGCGGCGGGCTGCGGGTGGACGGCGACCACCAGGTCGATCCGCGCCGGCTGGCCGCGGCGCTGCTGACCGCCTGCGAACGGGCCGGGGTGGTCTTCCACCGCCACCGGGCCGCCCACCTCACCGTGGCCGCCGGCCGGGCCACCGGGGCCGTGCTCGACGACGGTACCGAGCTGGCCGCCGACCAGGTGGTGCTCGCGGCGGGCAGCCTGAGCGGCCGGCTCGCCGGGGTGCCCGCCCACGTCCTGCCGCCGGTCCGCCCGGTCAAGGGCCAGGTCCTGCGGCTGACCGTGCCCCGGGCCTACGCCCCCTTCCTCTCGCGCACCGTGCGGGCGGTGGTCCGGGGCAGCCACGTCTACCTCGTGCCGCGCGAGAACGGCGAGCTGGTCGTCGGCGCCACCACCGAGGAGATGGGCTGGGACACCACCGTCACGGCGGGCGGGGTCTACGAACTCCTGCGCGACGCCCACGAACTGGTGCCCGGCATCACCGAGCTGCCGCTCACCGAGACCCGCGCCGGGCTGCGCCCCGCGTCCCCCGACAACGCCCCGCTGCTGGGTCCGACCGCGCTGCCCGGCCTCCATCTCGCCACCGGCCACCACCGCAACGGCGTGCTGCTCACCCCGGTCACCGGGGACGCCATGGCCGCGCTGCTGGCGGACGGCGTGCTGCCCGAGGCGGCCCGCCCCTTCTCCCCCGGCCGGTTCCCGCCGGCCCCCGTGCCCGCCCCGGCATCCGCCCCCGCACCCCAGGAGCAGCCCGCATGACCGAGCCGTCCCCGCTCACCGTGTCCGTCAACGGCGCGCCGTCCGTCGTCGCCGCCGGGACCACCCTGGACACCCTCGTCGCCACGCTGACCGACGCCCCGAGGGGGGTGGCCGCCGCGCTCAACGAGACCGTCGTGCCGCGCGGCGAGTGGCCGGCCGCCGTGCTCGGCGAGGGCGACCGGATCGAGGTCCTGACCGCGGTCCAGGGAGGCTGAGCCATGTCCGACGACCGCTTCACGCTCGGCGGCACCGAGTTCGCGTCCCGGCTGATCATGGGCACCGGCGGCGCGCCCAGCCTGGATGTCCTCGAACGGTCCCTGACCGCGTCCGGCACCGAGCTGACCACCGTCGCCATGCGCCGCCTCGACCCGACCGTGCAGGGCTCCGTGCTCTCGGTCCTGGAGAAGCTGTCCATCCGGGTGCTGCCGAACACCGCCGGCTGCTACACCGCCGGCGAGGCCGTGCTCACCGCCCGGCTGGCCCGCGAGGCGCTGGGCACCGACTGGGTGAAGCTGGAGGTGGTGGCGGACGAGCGCACCCTGCTGCCCGACCCGGTCGAGCTGCTGGACGCCGCCGAGACGCTGGTGGACGACGGCTTCACCGTGCTGCCGTACACCAGCGACGACCCGGTGCTCGCCCGGAAGCTGGAGGACGTGGGCTGCGCGGCGGTCATGCCGCTCGGCTCCCCCATCGGCTCCGGTCTGGGCATCCGCAACCCGCACAACTTCCAGCTGATCACCGAGCGGGCCGGGGTGCCGGTGATCCTGGACGCGGGCGCCGGCACGGCGTCGGACGCCGCGCTCGCGATGGAGCTGGGGTGCTCGGCGGTGATGCTCGCCTCCGCGGTGACCCGCGCCCAGGAGCCGGAGCTGATGGCGGCCGCGATGCGTCACGCGGTGGAGGCCGGCCGCCTCGCGTACCGGGCGGGGCGCATCCCGCGCCGCCACTTCGCCGAGGCGTCGTCGCCGCAGGACGGGCGGGCGGTGCTCGACCCGGAGCGCCCGGCGTTCTGAGCGGTGGTGCGGCGTCGGTGCGGGCGGCCGTGCCGGAGCCCGCGGTTCCGGGCGGCCGGCACGGATGCGGGCCGCCGTCCACCCCGGCCCTGTCACGGCTCGGCTTCAGTCCCGCTCCGGGTTCGCTCCGCGGCGGCGGGCCTGTCCGCGGCGGCTCGTAGACTCGCATGGTGGATACGACCCTCCAGGACCCCCTCGTCGGGCAGCTGCTCGACGGCCGCTACCGCGTCGATGCCCGCATCGCCGTGGGCGGCATGGCCACGGTCTACCGGGCCATGGACACCCGGCTCGACCGGCTGCTCGCCCTCAAGGTGATGCATCCGGCCCTCGCGACCGACGCCTCGTTCGTCGAGCGCTTCATCCGCGAGGCCAAGTCGGTGGCGCGTCTGGACCACCCCAACGTGGTGGGGGTCTTCGACCAGGGCGCCCAGGGTCAGTACGTCTACCTGGCGATGGAGTACGTCGCCGGGTGCACGCTGCGCGATGTGCTGAGCGAGCGCGGCGCGCTGAGCCCCCGGGCCGCGCTGGACATCCTGGAGTCGGTGCTCGCCGCCCTCGGCGCTGCGCACCGGGCGGGCTTCGTGCACCGCGACATGAAGCCGGAGAACGTGCTGATCGGGGACGACGGCCGGGTCAAGGTCGCCGACTTCGGGCTGGTCCGGGCCGTGGACGCGGTGACCAGCACCACCGGGACGATCCTCGGCACCGTCTCCTACCTCGCCCCCGAGCAGCTCGAACGCGGCGCGGCGGACACCCGCGCCGACGTGTACGCCTGCGGCGTCGTGCTGTACGAAATGCTGACCGGTGACAAGCCGCGCGACGGGGAGACCCCCGCCCAGGTCATCTACCAGCACCTGCACGAGGACGTGCGGCCGCCGTCCGCCGCGGTCCCCGGCCTGGCGCCGGAGCTGGACGCGCTGGTGGCGAGCGCCACCGCCCGCGATCCGGAGGCCCGCCCGTTCGACGCGGTGGCGCTGCTCGCCGAGGCCCGCC
>NZ_JAKRGC010000443.1 GCF_022347745.1 Streptomyces sp. OfavH-34-F | reverse complement strand
GGGCGCCGGCTCCGACGCGGCGGCCCTGGCGCTCGACGCCGCGCCGGACGGCGGCGGCTGGCGGCTGACCGGCGAGAAGTGCTGGATCTCCAACGCGCCGGAGGCCGACTTCTACACGGTCTTCGCCCGCACCACGCCGGACGCCCGCGCCCGCGGCGTCACCGCCTTCCTGGTCCCCGCCGACCGCCCCGGCCTCACCGGCACCCCGCTGGAGATGCTCTCGCCGCACCCCATCGGCGCCCTGGCCTTCGACGGGGTCCGGGTCACCCCCGACGACGTGCTGGGCGCCCCGGACCGGGGCTTCGGCGTCGCCATGGACACCCTCAACCTTTTCCGCCCCAGCGTCGGCGCCTTCGCGCTCGGCATGGCGCGGGCCGCCCTGGACGCCACCGTGGCGCACACCGCCACCCGTACCGCGTTCGGCGGGCCGCTGTCCGGGCTCCAGGCCGTGTCGCACCAGGTCGCCGAGATGGCCACCCGCACCGAGGCCGCCCGGCTGCTGGTCTACGCGGCGGCCGCAGCCCACGACGCCGGGGAGCCCGGCGTGCCGCGCCGGGCCGCCATGGCGAAGCTGTACGCCACCGAGACCGCGCAGTACGTCGTGGACACGGCCGTCCAGCTGCACGGAGCCCGGGCCCTGCGCCGCGGGCACCTGCTCGAACACCTCTACCGCGAGGTGCGCGCCCCGCGCATCTACGAGGGCGCCAGCGAGGTCCAGCGCACCATCATCGCCAAGGAGCTGTACGCGAACCGGGAGCCGACCGCATGAGCCCGATCCACCGCATCAATCCGCCCGAACTCTCGCCCGCCGCCGGCTTCTCGCACGCGGTCACCGCCACCGGCGGCCGGCTCGTCTTCCTGGCCGGGCAGACCGCCCTGGACCGGCACGGCACCGTCGTCGGCGCCACCCTGCCCGAGCAGTTCGCCACCGCCCTCGGCAACCTCCTCGCCGCCCTCCGCGCGGCCGGCGGCTCCCCGGCGGACCTGGCACGGGTCACGGTGTACGCCACCGACGTCGCCGACTACCGCGCCCACGCCCCGGAACTGGGCCGGATCTGGCGGCGGCTGGCCGGACGCGACTACCCGGCGATGGCCGTCATCGGAGCCGCCCGCCTCTGGGACGAACAGGCCCTGGTCGAGCTGGACGGCATCGCGGTCCTGCCCTGAACCGCGGACCCGGCGCGACCGGTCCGCGTACGGGAAGCGCCCCGCCGGTCCGGGGGAAACGGACCGGCGGGGCGCTCGCGCACGGAGTGGCTCCGGCTCAGTACGGCTGCACCAGGACGTGCGCCGCGCCCGGGATGCCGACCTTCAGCAGCTCGTCCTCCTCCGGCGTCGTCTCGCCGCCGGTCTCCTGCTTGAGCACGGCACGCGACATCGCCTGCACCCACATGGCGCGCGGCCGGCGCCGGGCCTCCCACGCGTCGAGCGCCGCCGCGAGGTCCGCCTCGGCGTCCAGCGACTCGGCCAGCACCAGCGCGTCCTCCACGGCCATCGCCGCCCCCTGCGCGATGTGCGGGGTGCTGGCGTGCGCGGCGTCACCGGCCAGGACCACCCGGCCCACGTGCCACGGCTCCTCGACGGTCACCTGCGAGATCCGCGAGTACACCACCGTCTCCGGGCCGGTGACCGCGTCCAGCGCCTCGGCGACCGGACCGGAGAACATCGCCAGCCGCTCCCGGAGCTGCTCGTGCGCGCTCGACGGGTCCGGACGGAAGTCCGGGGCCTCGGCGAAGACCGAGCCCAGGTACATCAGCTCGTCGGTGATCGGGGTGAGCAGCGCCTTGGCGGCCTGGCCCGCGGTGCTCATCACGACGCCCCGCACCTGCTCCTGCCGGGGCACGGTGACCCGCCAGTTGGCGAAGCCGGTGTACTCGGGGACGTAGCGGTCGCCGTACAGCCGGGTGCGCAGCGGCGAGCCGATGCCGTCGAAGCCGACGACGAGGTCCCAGCGGCCGGCCGAGCCGTCGGAGAGGGTGACGTCCACGCCGTCGCCGTCGTCGGTGAGGTCGGTGATGGTCGTACCGAAGCGGATCTTCGCCCCGGCCGCCGACGCCGCCGAGGCCAGGATGCGCGCGAGCGCCGGGCGGGGGATGCCGTTGTTGGACGGGGCGTCGCCCATGCGGGGCTGCGGTATCTCGGCCAGGGTCTTGCCGGTCGGGTCCGCGATGGTCAGCACCTCCCACTCGAAGCCCGCCTCCAGGCAGGCGTCGAGCACCCCGATCTCACGCATGACGTGCAGGGCGTTGGAGGGCTGGATGATGCCGACGCCCAGGGCCTCGAGCCGGTCGCGCAGTTCGGCGACCTCGACGGTGTGGCCGCGCCGGGCCAGCGCGGTGGCGAGCGTCAGCCCGCCGATGCCGCCGCCGTGGATCAGGACGCGCAGGGGTGTTGCCATGGGAAAACTCTCCAGAGCGGGAAGAAGAAGGGAACGAGGAGGGGCCGGGAATCCGGTCGCGGGTCAGCCGGCCGCCACGGGCAGGCTCATCAGGTGGTCCACGAGGGCCAGCAGCACGTCACGGCCGAAGGGCCGCTCGCGCACGTCCCCGACCAGCAGCGGTACGTGCGGGTCGAGGTCCAGCGCGGTCCGGATCTCGTCCGCGGTGCGGGTGTTGTGGCCGTGGAAGCAGTTGATCGCGACGACGAACGGGATGTCCCGGCTCTCGAAGAAGTCGATCGACGCGAAGCTGGTCTCCAGCCGCCGGGTGTCGGCGATCACGACCCCGCCGAGGGCGCCGTTGACCAGGTCGTTCCACATGAACCAGAAGCGTTCCTGGCCGGGGGTGCCGAACAGGTAGACGACGAGTTCCGGACTGACCGTGATGCGGCCGAAGTCCAGGGCGACGGTGGTGGTGTCCTTCTGCGCTACGCCGGCCAGGTCGTCGACGCCGACGCTGGCCTGGGTCAGCAGTTCCTCGGTGCGCAGCGGGGTGACCTCGCTGACCGCGCCGACGAGGGTGGTCTTGCCGACGCCGAAGCCGCCGGCTATCAGGATCTTGACGGCGGTGGGCGCCGTCTGACTGGTGGTCATGTTGGCTCAGAGTCTCCGGAGTCCGTCGCGAACAGCGGCCAGTACGCTCATGTCGGCACCGCCGGACGCGCGGGCCACCGACAGCGGGGCCCGCGCGATCAGGAGGCCGGTGGCGACCAGGTCCGCCAGCAGGATCTTGGTCACCGAGACCGGCAGATCGAGGCCGGCGGCGACCTCGGCGACCGCCGCCGGGCGGCGGCAGTGCTCCAGGATCATTCGGTGCTCGGGCTGGAGCCGGCCCGGTCGGACCGCAGCCCCGTGCGCGTCGCGCGGATCGTGCGCGGTCGTCAGCACCGTGATGAGGGTGAGATCGTCCCGCTCGGGCGCGGTCCGGCCACGGGTGATGGTGTACGGGCGCACCATGGTGCCCGCCCCGTCCTCCTCGTCGTCGAACTCGTCGCCCTCGCGGTAGGGCCAGCGCCCGGTCACGCCCGCGGCCCGGTGCCGAAGGCGTCGAAGTCGCTGCGGGCCGGGGTGCTCAGCTTCTGGCCGACCTGGAGGACGAGGTTGTGCATGGCGAGCGACATGACCTCGGCGTCCACCTCCTGGGAGGCGACCACGGCCAGATGCGTGCCCTGGCCGGCCGAGATGATGAACAGCCACAGGTCGGCCAGCTCGACGATCACCTGGTGCACGCCGCCGCCGCCGAACAGCTGGCCCACCCCCCGGGCCAGGCTCTGCTGGCCGGTGCAGATGGCGGCCAGCCGTTCGGCGTCGGCCCGTTCGATGGTGCGCGAGTGGCTGACCACCAGACCGTCGTCGGAGAGCAGCACGGCGTTGCGGGTCTCGGCCACCGAGTCGACGAGGCCGTCGAGCAGCCAGTCCAGGTCCTGACGGGTGGCGGTGGTACGTGTCATGTCCGTTCTTCTCCCGTGAAGAGGGGGGTGGAGGGATCGGGCTGCTTCGACGGCTCCTCGTTCGCGCGGGCGGCGCGGGAACGACGCTGGAAGGCTCCGATGGCGGCGCCGGCCCGGTGGGGTGCCGGCCGGGGCGCCGAGAGGTCGGGCCGGCTCG
>NZ_JAKRGC010000442.1 GCF_022347745.1 Streptomyces sp. OfavH-34-F | reverse complement strand
CGGAGCGGCAGGCGGTGAGCGGCAGCATGCCGCCGGGGAGCCGGGTGCCGGCGGGCAGGTGGACGGCGTGCGCGTGGAAGCCCACACCGGAGGAGCGGGCGGAGCGGACGGCGACGGTCCGGGCGAGCAGCCGGCTGCCGTCGGAGAGCACGCTGAAGCTGAGCGCCTCGGGCAGGCCGCGCAGGTCGGCGTCGGTGGGGCGGTCCGGGGTGCCGCGCGGCGGCTCGTAGGCGAGGAGCGGTCCGGCCTCGGTCAGCACGGACCCCGGTATGGAGGGGTCCACGGCCGCGAACCGGGCGGCCGTGGAGCCGTCCTCGCCGGTCCCGTCCCCGTCCGCCGAGGTGTAGTGCAACTGTGCGAGGCTCATGCGTCGGCTCTCTTCGTCCCTGCCTGAAGATCCCCTGCCACCCGCACCCGCCCGCGCGGTGGCAGCGGCCTCCCGGCAGAGCGGCGACCCCGGCGGGGAGTGCTCCGCAGTCGCTGGGGCGACGCTATCAAGGACCGGACCGCACCGGGTGGGGCCCGGACCCCAACGGCCCGCCGCCCGGGCGGGCCTGACGCCGTCCTACTCGAACCGCGAGGTGTCGCCCGCCCCCCTGCGCACGATCTCCAGCTCGCCGTTGGAGAAGTCGATGACGGTCGTCGGCTCGGTGCCGCAGTCGCCGGAGTCGAGGACGATGTCCACCTCGTGGTCCAGGCGCTCCTTGATCTCCCAGCCCTGGGTCAGCGGCTCCTCCTCGTCGGGCAGCAACAGGGTGCTGGAGAGCAGCGGTTCGCCCAGTTCGGCGAGGAGTGCCTGGACGACGGGGTGGTCCGGGATGCGGACGCCGACCGTCTTCTTCTTCGGGTGCAGCAGCTGGCGCGGCACCTCCTTCGTCGCGGGCAGGATGAAGGTGTACTGGCCGGGGGTCGCCGACTTGACGGTGCGGAAGACGTCGTTGTCGATGTGCACGAACTGCCCGAGCTGTGCGAAGTTCTGGCACATCAGCGTGAAGTGGTGGCGGTCGTCGAGATGGCGGACGGCCCGGATGCGTGACAGCCCGTCACGGTTGCCGAGCTGGCACCCGAGCGCGTAACAGGAGTCCGTGGGGTACGCGACGAGCGCACCGGAACGGATGCTGTCGGCCACGTTGGTGATGGTGCGGTGCTGGGGATTTTCGGGGTGTACGTCGAAATACTTCGCCATCCGCCGAGTCTACGGCGGGCGGACCCCGCCCGTTTGTGCACGATGCATACTCCATGCATCGTGCACACATTCCGTGGTATATGTGTACAGAGAGGTCGCCGTCCCGGCGGGGGGAGGCGTACCGCAGTCGTAGGGAGCCGCGCGTGGACAAGCCTGTGGACCGGATCGAGTTCGAGACGATGCTGCTCGGCCGGCACATGAGTCTGATCACCTCGCGGGGCGACGGGCGGCTCGACCGCAGCGCCTACATCCTCCTCAGCCGCATCCGGGTCCAGGGCCCGATGTCCATCGGCCAGCTGCGCGACGCCTTCGGCCTGGACACCTCCACGCTGAACCGGCAGACCGCCGCGATGCTCCGGGCCGGCGTCGTGGACCGCATCCCCGACCCGGACGGCGGGATCGCGCGCAAGTTCGTCATCACGGACGAGGGCAGGCGCCGGCTCGACAAGGACCGCGCGGAGAACCGGGACGGACTGCGGCGGGTCCTCGCCGAGTGGAGCCCGGAGGAGGCCGCCCGCTTCGCCGACTGCCTGGCCCGCTTCAACCGCGACATCGAGCGGCTCGACGGACGTCCCTGGCCGCGCGACTGAGCCGCCCCGGCACCACGCACGGCGGTGTGAAGCGGAGCTGCGGCCCCGCTTAAGAAAACCTCGATGGACCCGGGGCGCGGGGTACGGCAGATTTCTCCGTGACGGCGGAGGATGGTGCGCGGCAGCCGGTGCGAGCGCGCTGCCGTGCCGTCCCTCTCATTCTTCCCCCGGGACGCGGGCCTCCTCAGGCATGCCCGCGGCTCGGGGGAGCACCACGCCGCACCAGGTACAGGGAGCCCCAGCCGTGAAGGCACTCGTGAAGCAGAAGGCCGAGCCCGGACTCTGGCTGATGGACGTCCCCGAGCCCGAGACCGGCCCCGGCGACGTACTGATCAAGGTCCTGCGCACCGGCATCTGCGGGACCGACCTGCACATCCGCGCCTACGACGGCTGGGCCCAGCAGGCCGTCACCACCCCGCTGATCCTCGGACACGAGTTCGTCGGGGAGGTCGCCGCCGTCGGCGCGGACGTCGTCGACATCGCGGTCGGCGACCTGGTCAGCGGCGAGGGCCACCTGGTCTGCGGCAAGTGCCGCAACTGCCTGGCCGGCCGCCGCCACCTCTGCCGCTCCACCCTCGGCCTCGGCGTCGGCCGCGACGGGGCCTTCGCCGAGTACGTCGCGCTGCCCGCGTCCAACGTGTGGGTGCACCGGGTCCGGGTCGACCTCGACATCGCCGCGATCTTCGACCCGTTCGGCAACGCCGTGCACACCGCGCTGTCGTTCCCGCTGGTCGGCGAGGACGTCCTGATCACCGGCGCCGGCCCGATCGGCATCATGGCCGCCGCCGTCGCCAAGCACGCCGGTGCCCGCAACGTCGTCATCACCGACGTCAGCGAGGCCCGCCTGGACCTGGCCCGCAAGGTCGGCGTCAGCCTCGCGCTCAACGTCGCCGAGCAGACCATCGAGGACGGCCAGCGGGAACTGGGCCTGCGCGAGGGCTTCGACATCGGCCTGGAGATGTCCGGCCGCCCCGAGGCCATGCGCGACATGCTCGCCAACATGACGCACGGCGGCCGCATCGCCATGCTCGGACTCCCCTCCGAGGAGTTCGCCGTGGACTGGGCCCGGATCGTCACCTCGATGATCACGATCAAGGGCATCTACGGCCGCGAGATGTACGAGACCTGGTACGCCATGTCCGTGCTGCTGGAGGGCGGCCTCGACCTCGCCCCCGTGATCACCGGCCGGTACGGCTACCGCGACTTCGAGGCGGCCTTCGACGACGCGGCGAGCGGACGCGGCGGCAAGGTCATCCTCGACTGGACCGTCTGACCTCCCGCCCCTTCAAGGACCCAAGGAACCGGCATGTTCGACTCCGTACGCGACGACCTGCGCACCACCCTCGAAGAGATCGAGGCGGCCGGGCTGCACAAGCCCGAGCGCGTCATCGGCACCCCGCAGTCCGCGACCGTGGCCGTCACCGCCGGGGGCCGCCCCGGCGAGGTGCTCAACTTCTGCGCCAACAACTACCTCGGCCTGGCCGACCACCCCGAGGTGATCGCCGCCGCGCACGAGGCGCTGGACCGCTGGGGCTACGGCATGGCCTCCGTCCGCTTCATCTGCGGCACCCAGGAGGTCCACAAGGAACTGGAGCGGCGGCTCTCCTCCTTCCTGGGCCAGGAGGACACGATCCTCTACTCCTCCTGCTTCGACGCCAACGGCGGCGTGTTCGAGACGATCCTCGGCGCCGAGGACGCGGTCATCTCCGACGCCCTCAACCACGCCTCGATCATCGACGGCATCCGGCTCTCCAAGGCCAAGCGGTTCCGCTACGCCAACCGCGACATGGACGACCTGGAGAAGCAGCTCAAGGAGGCGTCCGGGGCCCGGCGCCGCCTCGTCGTCACCGACGGCGTCTTCTCCATGGACGGCTACGTCGCGCCGCTGCGCGAGATCTGCGACCTCGCCGAGCGCTACGACGCCATGGTGATGGTCGACGACTCGCACGCCGTGGGCTTCGTCGGCGCCGGCGGGCGCGGCACGCCCGAACTGCACGACGTGATGGACCGCGTCGACATCATCACCGGCACCCTCGGCAAGGCCCTCGGCGGCGCCTCCGGCGGCTACGTCGCCGCCCGCGCCGAGATCGTCGCCCTGCTGCGCCAGCGCTCGCGCCCCTACCTCTTCTCGAACTCGCTCGCCCCGGTCATCGCCGCCGCCTGCGTCCTCCTGCTGGAGCGCTACGACGACGACACCCCCGTCAACATCGGCTGCGGCGAGGACCTCACCATCCGCGAACTCGCCCAGACCGTCGGTGAAGTGACGGGATATCAGGG
>NZ_JAKRGC010000441.1 GCF_022347745.1 Streptomyces sp. OfavH-34-F | reverse complement strand
CGGCGGCGAACAGCCGCGTCCCGCCCCGCCGCCGCGTCCGCCGGGCGCGCCGCCGCCCGCCCCGGCCGTGCTTCGCCCGTCTGCTCTCAGCCGCCACGGACCACGTTCTCCTTCGGTTCCATCGGTTTCGCCTCCGCGTACGCGACGAGTTCCATGAACTGCTTGTCCCGTACGACGTCCAGCAACTGCTCCGCCGTGACCGGCGCGGACACCATCGCCTCGGCGTCGCCCCGCACCGAGAGCGTGACGCGGCTGTGGCCGTAAGCGAATCGGGCGGTCACACCGGTCACGGTCCGGCCCTCCCGCTCGTCCCCGGCGGCGGTGACGGCCCGGACGGTGATGCCGTCCGGCAGGGTCGCCTCCCGGCACCGCAGCCCCTTGTCCGGCTCGTCCTCGCAGGGCGGGTCCGAGGGGACCGCCCCCGGCCCCATCGGGCGGACGGAGAACACGATGGGGAAGACCGGGCCGTCCGGGCCGCCCTGGTAGCGGCTGACGGCGAGATCGACCGGCCGCACCGGGGCGACCGCGTCCGGCAACAGGTCCTCCAGCACCCCCGCCGCCTCGTTCTGGAACACGGTCTGCCGCGACAACTCGTCGGCCGGGAGGTCCGCCATGGACGACTCGCCGGGGCTCGGCTCGATGTGCACGGGCGGACGGACGGGCACGGAGGAGGAGGGAGCGGGGGCCGTCGGCCGCGCCGCGACGGACCCCGTACGCACCGGGCCCCCGCCCCCGTCCCCGCCCCACAGCGGGAGCGCGGCGCCGCAGAGGCCCAGGACGACCACCGCGACCGCCCCCGCGCCGATCGCCGCGCGCGCCCTGGACCTGCGGCGGCGGCCCTGGACGAGGGCGAACGGGACCAGGTCGGGCAGGGGCGGGGCGCTGTCGGTCACCCGCTCCATGGCGGTCCGGACCAGCAGCTCCTCGTCCTCCCGGCCGGGCTCGCCGCCCGGCACGTCATCCATGAACACGTGCACGACGTGACTCCTCAGCTTCGGGTGGTGTAGAGGTGCGCGTCGCCCAGGCGGCTGCGCAGGGTGGCCAGCGAACGCGAACACTGGCTCTTGACGGTGGACGGACTGCACCGCAGCAGCTCCGCGACCGTCTCCACGCTCAGGTCCTCCCAGTACCGCAGGACGACCATCGCCCGCGCCCGGGGCGGCAGTTGCGCCAGCGCCGTCAGCAGCGTGACCGTCAGTTCGGGGCCGACGGGCGGAGCGGGCGCAGCGATCGGCGTGTGGGCGAGGAGGTCGCGCAGCCGTCTGCGGCGTTCGGCGATGTAGGTACGGGTGAGCACGGTCCGGGCGTAGGCGTGCGGATGGTCGGCGGCGCGCACCCGGTGCCAGTGCTGGAACAGCTTCGCGAGCGTCGTCTGGGTGAGATCGCGCGCCGCGTCGGCGTCCCCGCAGAGCAGGTACGCGGTGCGGTAGAGCCGGTGCTGACCGGCGCGCGCGAATTCCTCGAAGCCGTCGGGGCTCCGGCTGGCTCCCGTGAACATCTGCCCCCTTCCCTCGTCGTTCCGGTTCCCCCGGTGATCTCTCACTGAGTACGAGTGCCGCCGGACCGGAAAGGTTGAAGCCGGGTTCCACGGGGGCGTCCGCCGCCGGGCGCCGGGGACCGGGCTGCTTCAATGGAGGGCGTGACCCGAGCCTCCCTGGACAAGCAGCCGCACGAAGTCGCCTCCATGTTCGACGGCGTGGCGGCCAACTACGACCTCACCAACGACGTGCTCTCGCTCGGCCAGGACCGGCTGTGGCGCAAGGAGGTCGCCAAGGCGGTGAACGCGCGGCCCGCCGAGAAGGTCCTCGACCTGGCGGCCGGCACGGCGACTTCCTCGCTGCCGTTCGCCGCGACCGGCGCCTACGTCGTGCCGTGCGACTTCTCCATCGGCATGCTCCGCGAGGGCAAGAAGCGCCACTCCTGGCTGCCCTTCACCGGCGGCGACGCCACGAAACTGCCCTTCCGCGACGAGGTCTTCGACGCGGTGACCATCTCCTTCGGCCTGCGCAACGTCCAGGACACGGACGCGGCCCTGCGCGAGCTGTACCGGGTCACCAAGCCGGGCGGCCGGGTTGTCATCTGCGAGTTCTCCCAGCCCGTCTGGACCCCGTTCCGCACGGTGTACATCGAGTACCTGATGCGCGCCCTGCCGCCGGTGGCCCGCGCGGTCTCCTCCAACCCCGACGCCTACGTCTACCTCGCCGAGTCCATCCGCGCCTGGCCCGACCAGCCCGGCCTGGCCGCGAAGCTCCAGCGGGCCGGCTGGTCCGAGGTCGCCTGGCGCAACCTCACCGGCGGCGTGGTGGCCCTGCACCGGGGTGTGCGCGCCTGACGCGTTCGCACCGGAAAACGGTTGCGCCGATTCCGGGTTGACGGGAACCGGTGGGCAGGGAAGATGTGTCGTTGATACCGCGCGCGACTTCCCCGTTTCGCTGTGTCAGCGTCCCGCTCGTCCCCGTACCGCTGCGGAGCCCTCATGTCCTCGTACTGCCCCTTCTGTGGAACCCAGACGCCGGACGAGGCGCGCTTCTGTATGAAGTGCGGGCGGGAGAGACCCCCCGCGCCCGCCGCTCCTCCCCAGCCCGCCGGACCACCGCCGCCCGCCGGGGCACCCTCCGCCGAGCCGCCGCAGCCCCCGGCGATGCCGCCGTACATGACGCGGCCGGCCTCGCCGCCGCCGCCCGGCTACGCGCCCGTGCCGGCCGGCCCCTCGCCCGCCGGGTTGTTCTTCGGCCGGGTCCTGCGCGGGGACTGGGCGGGATCGCTCCGGGCGGCGGCCTGGCCCACCGGGCTGGTCGTGGCCCTCGCCGTGGCCCTCGCCATCCCGAACTACGGGCAGGACGACGAGGTCGTCGTCGGGTGGAGCGACCGCCTCCGGGTCGCGCTGGCGATGCTGCTCCAGGCGTTCGGCGGCGGCTTCGACATACGCGCCGCCGCACCCGGCGGCATGAACGACAGGGGATACGGGGGCGGCTCGTACGGGGACGGCTACGACTACGACCCGGGCGGCCAGGGCCAGATGACGCTCTCCCTGGTCCCGCTCACCGTCACCGTGCTGTGGATCGGCGCCATGATCCTCGGCGCCCGGGGTCTGCGCCGGCAGGGCGCCGGGCTCGACGCGGGGGTCCGCGTCGGCGTGCTGTCCGCCGCGGCCGTCCTGGTCCTCGGGCTCTACGCGCAGCCCGAGATCGAGGACGTCTCGGTGCACTCCTCGCCCGTCCTCGCGGCCCTCGGCGCCCTCGCCATCGCCCTCGTGACGACCTGTGCCGTCCTGCAACGCGACGCCGCCGCGGCCTGGCTGGCCCAGCGGCCGGGCACGCTCACCCTGGTCCGTGCCGCCGGAACCGCCGTCCGCGCGCTCGGCCTGGTCCTGCTCCTGTGCGGCCTCATCGGCTACATCACCTACGCCGTCCAGGACGACGTCGACGGCACCGCCCTGCTCGTCGCCCTGGCGGTGGTGCCCAACATCGCGCTGACCGTCCTCTCCGTGTGCTGGGGCGGCTCCGTCGAGTACGACCTGCGCGGGCGGACCAACTTCCTCGGCGGCGGTTCGGAGCACGGCTCGTTCGGGCTCGGCGAGCTGAGCGACGCGGCCAACGACTGGGCCCTCGTCGGCGCGCTCGCCGCCGGGCTCGTCAGCGCCCTCATCCTCGGGTTCCTCGCCGGACGCCGCTCCGCCGACCGGCGCGAACAGGTCACCGCCGGCGGCCTCTTCCTCCTGGGCTACCTGGCCCTGACCGGCATCAGCGGCCTGTCCGTCGAGTACACCGGCAGCGTGTCCGACCTCAGCGGCCGGGGCGTCATGGAGGTCGCGCCCAGCGTCGCCGACGCGCTGCTGTTCGGGCTGCTGTGGGTGGGCGGCGCGGTCCTCGTCGCCCCGTATCTGGCGCGGATGAGCGGCGGCGGTCCGGGCGGCGGCGCCCCCGCGTACCCGGCCCCGCCGAGCCCGTACGGCCCCCAGAGCGGCCCGTACCAGCCGGGGCCCGCCCCGTACGGACCGAACCCCGGCCCGTACACCCCGCCCGCGCCGTACAACCCGGCACCGGGGCAGCACCCGGGCGG
>NZ_JAKRGC010000440.1 GCF_022347745.1 Streptomyces sp. OfavH-34-F | reverse complement strand
GGTGGCGCGGCCCGTGCCGGGCGGCGCCGACCGCCAAGTCTGTGCACGATGAACCTTCTTCGGCTACGGCGTATTCCGGTGCACGGGGTGCGAACCGGCCGGGTGCGTGCGCGGGCGCACGCGCAACCGCCTTGCACGGGCTCCGACATGACGGGTTGTCAGCTTCCTGGCCCGGGATCGACCGGTGGTCGGCCGGTGGTCGGCCGGTGGTCGGCCGGTGGTGGTGCGGCGGCGGGTCCTAGGCCGCCGGACCGAGTGGGACCGGCCCTCAATCCGATGTACGGGGTGCACGGCGGCTGCGAGTATGACACCCATGGTTCACGTCACCACCCCCGCACCGCCCTCCGAACGCACCAGGACCCGGACCTGGGCGGTGGTCCTCGCGGCCTGCGTGGGGCAGTTCCTCGTGGTGCTCGACGTGTCCGTCGTCAACGTCGCCCTCCCCTCCATGCGCGCCGACCTCGGACTGAGCACCATCGGCCTGCAGTGGGTGCTCAACGCGTACTCCATCGCCTTCGCCGGGTTCATGCTGCTCGGCGGGCGCACCGCCGACCTCTACGGCCGCAAGCTGATGTTCCTCGTCGGCCTCGGCCTGTTCACCGCCGCCTCGCTGGCCGGCGGGCTCGCCCAGGAGGGCTGGCAGCTGCTCGCCGCCCGCGCCGCGCAAGGGCTCGGCGCCGCCGTCCTCGCCCCGGCCACCCTCACCCTGCTCACCGCCGCCGTCCCCGAGGGCCCCGCCCGCGCCAGGGCCATCGGCACCTGGATGGCGGTCGGCGCGGGCGGCGGCGCGGCCGGCGGACTGGTCGGCGGGGTGCTCACCGACGCGCTGTCCTGGCGCTGGGTGCTGCTCATCAACGTGCCCATCGGGGTGCTCGTGCTCGTCGGCGCCGCCCTGTGGCTCGCCGAGGGCCGCGCGGAGAGCCGCCGCCGCGTCGACCTGCTGGGCGCCGTCCTCGTCACGGCGGGCCTCGCCTCCACCGCGTACGGCATCGTGCAGACCGAGGAGGCGGGATGGACCGCCACCGCCACCCTGGTCCCGCTGGTCGGCGGGCCCGTCCTGCTCGCCCTGTTCACCCTCGTGGAGGCCCGCGCCGCGAGCCCTCTGATGCCGCTGCGGGTGCTCGGGGCGCGGGCGGTCGCCTCGGCGAACGTCGCCATGCTCGTCATCGGCTCCGCCACGTTCGCGATGTGGTACTTCATGACGGTGTACGCGCAGAACGTCCTGGACTACAGCGCGCTGGAGGCCGGGCTCGCCCTGATGCCGTCCTCGCTGGCCGTCGTCGTCGGCTCCAAGGCCGCGCCCCGGCTGATGGCCCGGGTCGGCGCGAAGAACCTCGCGCTCATCGGCACCGCCGTCGCCGCCGCCGGCTTCGGCTGGCAGTCCACGATGACCGCGCACGGCTCCTACCTCACCGCCGTCTGCCTGCCCGGTGTGCTGATGATGGCCGGTGCCGGGCTCGCCTCCACCCCGCTCGCCTCGCTGGCCACATCGGGCGCGGCACCGGGGGAGGCCGGCCTCGTCTCGGGCCTGGTCAACACCTCGCGGACGATGGGCGGCGCGCTGGGCCTCGCGGTGCTCTCCACGGTCGCCGCGGCCCGCACGGGCGATGTGGCGGACCCGGCCGCGCTGACCGCCGGCTACGCCCTGGCCTTCCGCACGGCGGGCACCGTCCTGGTGGGCGGCCTGCTGCTGATGCTGCTCTGGCTCCCGCGCCACCGCCCGTCCCGGGAACGGACGGTACGGGGCTGAGCGGCGGGGGCCGGGACGGGCCGGGCGGTACGCCGCACCCCGGCGCCGGCCCCGGTCACCTCCGCTCGTACAGCGTCACCCGGCGCCCCCGTACCCGCGCGTCCGCGACGATGCCGAAGTGCTCCCGCAGCACCGCGGCCTTGACCCGCTCGCGCCGCGCGTGCTCCGTGCGCGCCGCCTCCGGCGCGTCCGTCACCAGCAGTATCCGCCGCTCCGCCAGCATCGCCGCCCTGATCCGGTCCGGAGCGGCCTCCACCCCGCTCAGCGTCCCGGACGCCAGCGGGCCCCGCACCAGCGCTATGTCCCGCAGACCGGTGAACGCCCCGGGCGACACCTGCCGCGCGTCGCGCCGGGCGCTCGGCAGGAACACCACCGCCACCCCCGGCTCCTTCAGCCGCCGCACGTCCGCCGCCATGGCCAGCACGTCGTCCACCCGGCTCGACGGCGACCGCTTGGCCAGCGACTGCGGCAGCAGCGCCGCGACCACGCACACCAGCAGGGCCGGGACCAGCCACCGCGACGCCGCCGGGAACCGGGGCGCCGCCGCCCGCACCGCCGCGGCGCACACACCCCCCGCCAGCAGCGCCAGGCCCAGCATGCTGAACAGCACATAGCGGTCCAGGAACAGCGGCTTGCCCAGCGAGACGGTCACCAGACCGAGTTGCGGAACCGCCAGCAGCGGCAGCCCCACCGACGCCACCGAGAGCCGCCCCGCACGCGGCCGGTCCGCCAGCGCCGCGAGCGATCCGAGCGCCAGCAGCACCCCGGGACCGACCAGCATGTGCCAGGTCAGCGGCGGTATCCAGGACACCTGCCCGGCCTGTTCCGCCGTGAACAGGACCAGCGGCAGCGCCCCCGCCACCGCGCCCGCCGACGCCACCGCCCAGCGCGCCGCCACCCGCCGCCCCGCCCCGCTCCACACCAGCGTCACCAGATGCGCGGGCAGCACGAGCAGCGAGAACCAGTTCAGCAGCGCCCCGAACAGCACCGCCCCCGCGTACGCCGCCCAGCGCCCCCACCCGCCGTGCCCCTGGACCAGCGTCACCAGGAGCAGCGTCGCGACCCCGGTGCCCGCCGCCACCAGCGCGTAGGGGCGGCCCTCCTGGAGGTAGAACTGCACGGCCGGCAGCAGCCCGAGGACCATGCCGCCGCCCAGGCCCGCCCAGCGCCCGGCCAGCCGCTCGCCGACGGCCGCCACACAGGCCGCCGCCACCGCCACGGCCAGCACGGACGGCAGCCGCAGGGTGGTGGTCGTCGGCCCGAACCAGTCGAACAGGCCGTGCATCAGCAGGTAGTACAGCCCGTGGACCGCGTCCACATGGCCCAGCAGAGTCCGTATGTCGGCACCGGACCGCAGTGCCACCTGCCAGGTCGCGGCCTCGTCCCGCCATAAGCTGCCCTGCCGCGAGAGCCCCCAGAGCCCGAGGGCCAGCGTCCAGAGCGCCGGCACGAGCCAGAGCGGAGCGGCGCGCCGGGGCGCGCGGACGGAAGAAGACATGGCGTGACCTGGCCCCCGAGGTGTCACGGTACGGATGGACGGCGGTGGTGCGGGCCGGTCAGAGCCAGCCCTGCTGCCGGGCCGCGCGGACCGCCTCCATACGGTTGCGGGTGCCCGTCTTGCCGATCGCCGACGACAGGTAGTTGCGCACCGTCGACTCCGACAGGTGCAGCCTGGCCGCGATGTCGGCGACCGTCGCCCCGTCCGCCGAGGCGATCAGCGCGTCCCGCTCGCGCGCGGTCAGCGGACTGGGCCCGGCACTCAGCGCGGCGGCGGCCAGCGCCGGATCGACGACGGTCTCCCCGGCCAGCACCCGGCGGATCGCCGCGGCCAGCTCCTCGACCGGGCCGTCCTTCACCAGGAAGCCCGCCGCCCCGGCCTCCATCGCCCGGCGCAGATAGCCCGGCCGGCCGAACGTGGTCAGGATCAGCACCCGGCAGTCCGGGACCTCCTCGCGCAGGTCGGCCGCCGCGTCCAGACCGCTGCGGCCCGGCAACTCGATGTCCAGAAGCGCCACATCGGGCCGGGACGCGAGCGCCGCCGCCACGATCTCGTCACCCGCGCCGACCTGCGCCACCACCTCGATGTCCGGCTCCAGACCGAGCAGCAGGGCGAGCGCGCCGCGCATCATCCCCTGGTCCTCGGCGAGCAGGACGCGTACGGAGGGGGCCGGGGGGTGCTCCTGAGGCATCTCGTTCACCGGCCCAGGGTAGGCGAGCGGTCCGCCCCGGCCGCCGCGCCGGGCGGGCCCGCCGCGTCGTCCTCCTCGCCGCCCGCGTCCGCCGGGAGTTCCGCCGTGACCACGAAGCCGCCGTCCCGGCC
>NZ_JAKRGC010000043.1 GCF_022347745.1 Streptomyces sp. OfavH-34-F | reverse complement strand
CCTGCTCGCCCGCCCCCTCGCCCCCGGGGCCAGGGCCACAGTGCTGATCGCCGACCACTCCGAGTACGGCTTCGCCTCCGCCCTGCCCGCCTGGGTCGTCGTCGCCGTCCGGGTCGTCCGGGGGCCCGGACCGTGGCGCCTGACCTTCGGGCGGGGCGCCGCACCGGCCCGCGTCCCGGTCCGGCGGATCGACGCGCACGGCCCCGCGGGCGGCTGGACGCAAGTGCTCGCCCTGCTCGCGGCGGAGGGGGACACGGCGCGCGGACCCCTGCTGGTGTGCGACGCGGCGGAGACGGCCGACGCCCCATGGCTCCTGGTGGAGCCGACCCCGGGGGACGGGCCCCGGCCGGCCGGAGGCGAACGATGAGCGTGGCACAGGAAGCCCCGCCGGATGCCCCCGGCGCCCGCGCGATCGCCCGCTTCGCCGCCCCCCTCGTCGCCGGCAGCCTCATCACCCAGGCCACCCAGTTCCTGGTGGTGGCGGTCCTCGGCTCGCTGGGCGGCTCCGCGCTCTATCTGCGCGCCGTGTACGTGCCCGTCGCCTTCCTCTTCCTCGCCGTGAACATGTGCATGGGCATCACGCTCCAGGTGCTCACGGCGCGCCGGACCGGCGCCGGGCAACCCGAAGCGGTTCCCGCGCTACTCGGTTCCGTCGCCCGCGTCGGACTGCTCGTCTACCTCGCCCTCGGCGTCGCCGTCGTGGCCGGTGCCGGCCCGCTGGCCGCTCTCCTGACGGTCCCCGACGCCCAGCGTCAGGCCTTCACCGGCTTCCTCGCGCTCATGGCGCTCGTCAGCCCCCTGGGCATGACCGGTGAGCTCGGCGCCGCGGCGCTGCGCGGGACGGGAGCGACCGGTCGCAGCCTCCTGCTGACCACGGCATCCGCGGCCGTCACACTGACCTGCCTGGCCGTCCTCACTCAGGGGCCGTACGCGTCCGTCCTCGCCCTTCCCTGGTCGCTCGCGCTCGGCGGGGCGGTGGAGACCGCGTTGGCACCGGCACTGCTGCGGCGGGACGGGCCCTTCCGCCTCCGGGACCTCGCACGCCGCGAGCGGGGCGTCCTGCGCCCGGTCACGGCCATCGGCGTGCCGGTCGCCGCGTCCGTCGCGCTGCTCTTCGTCGTGGAGTTCGTCCTCCTGCGGGTGGTCGCGCCCTTCGGCCAGTCCGCGGTGGCGGGCTTCTCCCTCGCCTACACGGTGCAGGCGGTCTTCATCGTCCCCGCCATGAGCTATGCCTCGTCCGTCGCCATCCTGGTCAACCAGCTCAGGGCGGCCGGACACCCCGAACACGCCAGAGCGGTGATCCGCCGCGGCGCCGCGCTGGTCGGCGTCGGCTACGCGCTCCTCACCGTCGTCCTCGCGGCGGCGGGCCCCGCCGCCATCGGCGCTCTGCCACTGGAAGGGGGCACCACCGAAGAGGCCGTGCGGTTCATGACCTTGGTGGGCCCCACCTTCGGCTGCACGGGCCTCGCCCTCGTGGCACTGGGGGTCATGGAGCAGACCGGCCACGGGCCCATCGCCATCTGCATGAACACCGCGCACTTCGGCTGCGTGCTCGGAATCGGCGCGTGGGCCGCCCGGCACGTCGAATCCACCGACGGCCTCTACGCTGTCCTGGCGCTGGGCGCGGCCATCGGCGCCCTGCTCTCCTGGCCCGTGGCCTGGCGGCTGGTCTACCGCGCCGAGGCCGGCACGGTCCCGGCACGGGGAGGGACGAGATGAACCTCTCGAAACGCCTCGCAGGCGCCTGGACGGCCCTCCGGGGCACCGGCCGCCCCGCGATCGCCCCGGTGAGCGTGGGGCTGGATCTGATGTCGATCCCCCGCTTCGAAAGGATCGCCCGCCACCCTCGCGGCCGGCGGATGGTCTTCGGGCCCGCCGAACTCGCCTACGCCGACACCCTTGGTGAGGCACGCAGGACCGAGCACCTGGCCGGCCGCTTCTGTGCCAAGGAGGCCGTTGCCAAGGCCCTGGGGCACGGGCTGGGCCAGGACCTCGGCTGGAGAGACATCGAGATCACCCGAGACAGCCTTGGCGCGCCGGGTGCCCGCCTGCACGGACGGGCGCAGCGCCTCGCCGAACGACAGGGCGTCACCGACATCGTGCTGTCGCTGAGCCATCAGGACGGCCTGGCGGTATGCGTCGCCGTGGCCCACGGGGCCTGCGGTCCCCTGCACAACCGGAGGAGAACACATGACTGAACAGCCCATCGGCGCCCGGCGGACAGCGCTGGTCACCGGAGGCTCGCGGGGGATCGGCCGCGCGATCGCCGTACGGCTCGCCCACGACGGTTTCGACGTCGCCTTCTGCTACCGGGGCGACCACGATGCCGCGGCGCAGACCGCCTCCCTCGTCGAGGCCGCGGGCCGCAGGACGGTCCACCAGGTCGTGGACGTGGCCGATCCCGACGCCGTACGGCAGTTCACCGAACGGGCCGAGGAGCGGCTGGGCCCGGTGAGCGCCGCGGTCTCCTGCGCCGGCATCCATCGTGACCGGGCAGCCGCGCTGATGTCCGACGCCGACTGGTCCGACGTCGTCCGCACCAACCTCGACGGCGCGTTCCACCTGAGCCGGTCCGTGCTGATGGGCATGTTCCGGCGGCGGACGGGCGCGCTGGTCCTGATCTCCTCCGTGGCCGGCCTCGGCGGCACCGCCGGCCAGGCCAACTACGCGGCCTCCAAGGCCGGACTGCACGGCCTGTGCGGCAGTCTCGCCAAGGAGGCCGGCCGTTATGGGGTACGGGCCAACGTCGTGGCCCCCGGCTACATCGAGTCCGACATGGTTGCCGACCTGTCCCCGCGGGTCAGGAAACAGGCGGAGGCCGCCGTGGCGCTCGGCGGATTCGGCAAGCCGGCCCAGGTCGCCGACGCGGTCTCCTTCCTGGTATCGGACCGCGCCTCCTATATCACCGGGGCGGTGCTGCGCGTCGACGGCGGCCTGACCGTCTGACCGCCGGGCGACGCCCTGGCACGGTACCCCCACCACACCTTCAGCGAACCCAAGGAGCACCAGCATGCCCGATGCACTCACCGACCTCGCGGCGAAGCGCACCGCCGAGATCCGCGACATCGTCGCCGACCTTTTCTCGGCCGAACCGGCCGAGGTCGAGACCGCGACGTCCTTCGTCGACGACCTGGACGCCGACTCCCTGCTCGCGATCGAACTGCTGACCCACCTGGAGCGGCGCTACGGCGTCTCCATCCGCGAGGACGAGATCGTGGAGATGACCGACCTCAAGGCGACGTACGAGATCGTCGCCCGGAACGCGGGCTGGTGAACGATGTCACCACGCGTCGTCATCACCGGCATGGGGCCGGTGTCCACCATCGGGACCGGCATCACCGCCTTCGGCAAGTCGCTTCGGGAAGGCAGCTCAGGCACCGGCCCCGTCACCAGTTTCGACACGACGGGCTTCGAGTACACCAATGGCGGCGAGGTCAAGGACTTCCGTCCTGAAGACCTCCTGCTGCGCCTGGATCCCGGGGCCTGGGGCCGTTCCGCCCTCTTCGCAGCCTCGGCCGCCCGCCTCGCGGTCGAGGACGCGGGGATACGGTCCCCGGGAGACGGGACGGCCATCGTCATGGGCACCACGTCAGGGGAACTGCGCGTCATGGTCGACATGATCGAGCAGTGGCACACCGGTGGATACGGACCCGCTGACACGGCCATGGCGGCACAGCTTCCCGCGTCCCGACTGGCCCTGGCCGCCGCTCAGGAGATCGGTGCCACGGGCGAGGCCCTCACCTTGGGCACGGCCTGTTCCGCCGGAAACTACGCCCTGGGCTACGCCTACGATCTGCTGACGGCGGGGGAGGCCGAGGTCGTCGTCGCCGGCGGTGCAGACTCGGTCACCCGATTCACCCACGCCGGCTTCCACCGGCTTGGAGCCCTTGCCGCGCAGCAGTGCCGTCCCTTCGACCTGCACCGCGACGGCATGCTGCCGGCGGAGGGCGGCGTCGCGCTCGTCCTGGAGACGCTGGATTCCGCGCGGGCCCGTGGGGCCCGTGTCTACGCGGAACTGCTGGGCTACGGCATGAGCTGCGACGCGTCCCACCCGGTCGCTCCCGACGCCGACAGCATCGCGCGCTGCATGCGTACCGCGCACGCCCGAGCGGGTGTCGACGCGGCCGACGTCGACTACATCTGTGCGCACGGCACCGGGACCAGGACCAATGATCTGGTCGAGAGCCAGGCAGTCCGCGCGGTCTTCGGGGACACGCCGCCGCCCATGAGTTCGATCAAGTCCATGCTGGGCCATGCCATGGGCGCGGCCAGTGGATTCGGCGCAGTCGCCTGTGCGTTGAGCATCCACGAGGGCTTCCTGCCGCCCACCGCGCACCATCGCACGCCTGACCCGGAACTCGGCGGAATAGACCCGGTGCCGGGCACAGGGGTCGAGAAGGACGTGCGGATCGCACAGAACAACGGGTTCGCCTTCGGCGGCAACAACGCCATCACGATGCTGGGGAGGCTCTGATGAACGGCATGGTGATCACCGGAGTGGGTGCGCTGCACCCCGGTCCGGCCGCCCCGCCCAGCGGTCTCGGGACCGGCCCGGTGCCTGACGGCCTCCTGCATCAAGTGTCTGGTTTCGACCCGCAGGCGCTGCTCGGCCGCAAGGCCGTGCGTTACAACGACCGCGGCACCCTGATGGCGATGCACGCTTGCGAAACGGCCATGGCTGATGCCGGTCTCACCGTCACCGAATCCGGCCGTGACCGCATCGGCATCGCCGTAGGCACAACCGTGGGCAGCATCGAGGGCATCGTCACCTACGGCACGGACTCCTTCGATCGCGAGCGACCCTACCTGGTGAAGGCCGCGTACTTTCCCCAGTCGGTGCTCAACACCACAGCCGGCGCCCTTGCCATCCGCACCGGGCTGCGGGGCGCCAACTCCACCGTCGCCGGTGGACCCCTGGCCAGCCTGCAGGCATTCCGGCACGCGGAAATGACCCTGCGGAGCGGGCACACGGACACAGTGCTGGTGGGCGCCGCGGAGGAACTGAGCGTTCCTGCCGCCTGGTGGGCGCGCACCGCCCGGCAGACCAGCCCCCATGGAGAAGGCGCAGCCATGTTCATCATGGAACGTCCGGAGATCGCGGCCGCGGCAGGCCGCAGAGCCCTGGGCACCACGGGCGGCGTCGTGGTGCGGGCCGTCGATCCCGAACAGCCCGCCTCGTTCACCACCGTCGCCGGGACCGCCCTGCGCCGCGCGGGCCTGGAGCCGCACGACGTGCGGACGGTCCTCATCAGGGCAACCGGACATCAGGCGGTGGACACGGCCCAGCACACAGCGCTCACCGCCCTGTTCGGCACTGAGCCCGCTTCTCACCACGAAACTCTGGGGGACTGCTACGGCGCTCACAGCGCCCTCCAGTTGAGTTCCCTCATGGACCGCGGCCGTCCGGGGCAACCGGACGGCGAGGCCGGACCTGCGCTGGTTCTTGCCGCCGATCCCGACGGCGCACTGGCGGCCATGGCCTTCGTTCCGTGCCGCACCGAACCCGCCAGTGTGGAACTGCACGACGGCGCGGACCTGCCGGCACGCCACGACCCGAGCTCTGGAGCGGCCCGATGACCTCTCCGGACGGCTCCCCCAGCCTCCTCGACTGGTTCCTCCGGGGCCTTGATGTCTCACCCGACGGCATGGCGTTGAGGACGGCGGGCCTGAGTCACACCTATCGCGAACTCGACCTTGCGGCCAGGACGTTGGCAGGCACGCTTCTCTCCCACGCCCCCGGCGTCACGCGGGTCGGAGTGCTCGCCCGCCGAGGGGAGCGCGGCTACGCGGGTTTCCTCGCAGCCCTCTACGCGGGTGCCACCGCAGTCCCACTGAACCCTGACTACCCCGCCGAACGCACCCGCGCCATGATCGAAGCGGCTGGAGTGACCGTCCTCGTGGTGGACAGCGCGGGAGCGGCCTGCCTCCCCGGGCTCGACACGGCCCTCGACGGGGTCACGGTCATCGAAGGGCAGCTCGGCGAACCGCTGACGCGGCCGGTCCCCGTCCGTCCCGAGGACCCCGCCTACCTCATGTTCACCTCCGGATCGACGGGCGTGCCCAAGGGTGTCCCGGTGTCGCACACCAACGTGGCGCACTACTTGAGGTCCATCCACGACCACTTCGACTTCGGCGCGGACGACGTCTTCTCCCAGACATTCCACCTGACCTTCGACCTCGCGGTGTTCGACATGTTCGTGGCCTGGAGCCATGGGGCGACGCTCGTCACCGTCCCCCCAGGTGCCTATGCCCGGCTGCCGAGGTTCCTGTCCAAGCATCGGATCACCGTGTGGTTCTCCGCTCCCAGCGTGGTGCCCCTGTTGCGCAGGGCGGGAGCACTGGCTGCCGGCGCGATGCCGACCTTGCGGCACAGTCTCTTCTGCGGTGAGGCCCTCATGGGTGAGGACGCGGCATCGTGGCAGGCGGCGGCCGACCGTTCGACCGTGTACAACCTCTACGGGCCCACCGAGCTGACCATCTCCTGCACGCTTCACCGCTGGGATCCGGTGACATCGCCTGGATTCTGCCTGAACGGTGTCGTGCCCATCGGCCACGCCCACCCGGGACTGCGGCTGCACCTGCACCAGGAGGGCCAAGAGGCAGTCGGCACAGGAGAGCTGTGTGTGACAGGCCCTCAGATGATCGCCGGCTATCTGGACCCTGACGACGACCAGGGAAGATTTCTGAACTACGCGGGCGAACGGTGGTACCGGACCGGCGACGTGGTCCGCACGCTTCCTGACGGACAACTAGCCTATCTGGGCCGCTTGGACCACCAGGTCAACATCAATGGTGTGCGAGTGGAACTGCGCGAGGTCGACCATGTGCTGCGGCGGTGCGAAGGCGTCGACGAAGCAGTCACGTTCCTGGTCGAGGGAACGCTGCACGCGTATGTCACGGGATCCGAAGCGAACCTCGCCACGTTGCGTGAGGAACTGGCTGAAATTCTTCCACGCGAAATGATCCCCCGTCACATCGGACGAATGGCTTCGTTCCCTTTGAATGCAAATGGGAAGATCGACCGTTCGGCACTGATGCGAGTGGCCGCCGACGAGCAGCCGGCGGCCGGTTGATCCGCACTGTGGCGGACTATTGGGATCGCTTCATTTGACTTTCGTGCGTGAGGACCGAGCGCACGGTGTGCATCAGTCCGTACGTGTAGCTTTCTCCAGTACGCGCCACTTGGACGAGCGAAAAGTCCACCAACTTCCCCATCTCGTCCACAAGTTGCATTTCCGTGAGGGGGATCCCGGATTCCATGGCCTGTCGGGCGTCTTGAAGAGTGAACTGGGGAGGAAGCTTCGCCAGGTCGCGCAGGAGGGTGTGCTGGATCGGGCTCAACAGGCTCAGGGTCCAGCGCACACTCGGGAGGACGCCCTGCTGGTGTGGCAACAGGGAGATGTCGGATCCCGTCAGGCCGGTAAACGTTCCGCCCTCCGCCACAAGTGCGGTCAGTGGCAGTGATCGAAGCCGCTCGGCGGCCAGTTCCAGATAGTGGGGTATTCCGTCAAGCATACGGCAAAGTTCCAGTACGTCCTGGTCTCGAGGGTCGAGCGACAGGCCGGGGCACACTTCTCTCACCCGGTTCACGAAGAAGTCCCCGGCGCCTTCGGAGTCCTCGATCGAGAGCGGCTGCACTTCCCAGATCCACGCGCCCCCGATAGTGATCCGACGTCGCGTGGTGACTGCGATGTGGAGGCCTGGGCGTTCCTTCAGCAGCCGCGCGATCAGCCGGGTCACCACGACCGGCATGTGCTCCGCATTGTCCAGGACCAGCAGTTCGGGGCGTGTTGCGAGCGTGGGATTCGGCAGTTGGCAAACTATGGTGCCCAAGATTTCCTGGAAGGGGGGAGCGGTCGTGGAGCCCTCCGGGGGGAAATGCCCGAGGTTCACCACCGCGCGGTTCCCTTGCGCGAGGGCGACCCGCTTCGCTGCTTCCAGGGCCAGTCTGCTCTTGCCCACTCCACCAGGCCCGGTGATGACCACCAGGCGACGCGATTCCAGTGCGTGTACGAGCGCGTCGACGTCCCGTTCTCGCAAAGCCGACGCGGACCTGAGGATGGAGTGCTCAAGGCTCTTCTCCCCGAGAGCGGCCAACAGCATGGAAAGCGAAGAACGCCTGGGGCTTTCGACTTTTCCCGTCTCTATGTTACGGATTGTTCGGACGCTCACACCAGATCTTTCCGCGAGTTCTTCCTGGGTCCATCCAAGATTTCCCCGACGGTGCGTAATGAATTTGGCAAATGCTGGCCCTTCGAGACTTGCGCTTCCCCCCTCGTGCAATGGATGCGAATCGGAAGAATCGGGTCCGTGGGGCGAATGTGCGGGCCGTGGTGTCGTAAGTGCGTCCCGGATCCAGTCCGCTTCCCGGCCTGTCAGGGAACCGTGTTCCGGTCGGAGTTTTTCCGCCGTTTCTCCATGCCGTGTTCCGCTCTGCATGTCCGTGCAGCCCCCATTTCTTCAACCCCCTCCTCTGTCCGCAAAAGGGCTTCGAATGGGCCGGTAGAGGTTGCGGAGAGCAGGAGAATCATTCTCGTGGAGAGTTTCTGATTTCAGTGGTTATGTCGAGGTTCGTCGCGTGCGGGAGAACAGATGGTTAGAGAGAATTCCGATGGCGCCCCCCTGGGCCGGTACCCGTTGGCTTCAGCGCAACTACAGTTCCTGTTCGATGAGATTGAATATCCCGAGAACGATTGGGTGGCCATTCGGGAAAGTGTGAGCCTTCCATGCAGGCTGAGCGAAAAGCAGGCTCGTAACCTCCTGTCCTATGTGTGCCGACAGAGCGAGGCGGTTCGCAGTAGGGTGGTGAAGGAGGTCGATGGGAATTTCACTCAGGAAGTGACGGGCCTGGACCACTTCTTCGCCCACAGTTTCCGCTATGTCGTTTCCTCGCAGCCGCAGGACGTCCTGGCGCAGTGTCCACAACCACTTGACGCGTTCACGAGGTCTTGTTTCTTCCTGGTGGCCGACGCCCCCGCCGGCGCGGTCGTGTACTACGCGGCGCACCACGCGTTCTTCGACGGGGCGGCGACAGGGATGCTCCACGCGATGATCCTGCGGGCGGCGCAGGTTCCGGAGATCCTTGAAGGAAGGAGGGCGGGCGTGCTCGGCGAGGCTGATGGTGAAGCGGTCCAGCCGCGGCACGTACGGGCCTTCGAGGAAGGTGCTCGCGGTGTCCGGTCCACTCGTCGTTGGCTCGGCTTCCACGGCGTTCCGCGAGGACTCGTGTGGTCCGATGGGTCTGCCCCCAGCCCCGCCGAAGGCTGGAGCGGTGATGGGGCGGATGGCCGCGTCCGTGGGACTGCCGATGGCCTCGATCTGGAGAACCGTGTCTCGTTCGCCCTGGGCGGTCGGATCGGACAGGCGCTGCCGCACGCGGCGGCTCGGCTCGGCATTAGTACTCCGTCTCTCATCAACTCGCTGATCTGTGGGTATGTGGGTGATGTGTTCGGGCTGCGGGAAGTCACGCTGAAGACGATCTGCTCGAATCGATTTCGGCCCGCGCTGCGCGCTGCGCTGGCCTGCCTGGCGGCAGAGGTATGGGCGGTATGTGAGGCGGAGGACTCCGGGCGTGATGAAAGGCACCGTTGGTTCCACGGGGAACTGATCCGGGCCTACGGGAGTGGGATGTACGACTGGGACGCCGTGCGCAGAACGGCCAACTTCCCCAGCCCGTACCGCTCCGGACAGAGCGTCTCGACCAACATCACGTACGCCAAGGGGGATCGGCCGGGCCCACCGGCTGACGACTCTCCGGTGCTCACGCTCCACGCCCCTCTGCGTGTTCCCCGGGTGCTCGGGCACGATCTTGCTGTCCATGCGGTGATCGGGAGCAGGGACGTGCGTTTCATGGTCAAGGCGGCGGCGCACCGTATGGACGAGGCGGCGACCCGGCAGTTGGCCCGTGGGCTCTTCGACCACTTCATACACTCCCTGCCCTTCCTCCGGGCGGCCCCGTAGGCCGACGGTGTGCTTGGTCGATTCCATGGCGAAATCGACGCCAGGCCCGGGCGGTGGGCTCGATTCCTCCTGGGGAAGAGGGCTCGCCCCACGCCCTTGCCGGCCTGTCGGTCGGGCCCCTTTTCGTCTGAAGCGGAAGGGGGCCGGTCGGCTTGGTGGAGCGCTTGGGTGTCGTCGGTGATGGCGCCGAAGCTGAGGCGCACATGTTCGCCAGAGGGCCGCAGCGGCGCTTCTGTGGGGAGCGTGCATCGAATGGCAGACAGACCATGCGCGAGCAAGAGCGAGGCCATTCGACCCGGTGCGAGGTAGGGACCGGCTGACGTCGTCCCGGATGTGCTGTGTCGTCGTCCCCGACAGGCAGAGTTCCCCACCCAGGAGACGCTGGTCTGTGACACAGAGACATGATCCGTCCTGTTCTTCGCGGCCACTCCCCGCTCTCGGGCCCTCTGTAACGGGTTCGGCGACCGTGCTGCGGAAGGGGCCCGTGAGTCCGTCGAGTGGTGAGAGCCGCGGCATGGTCGCGCAGTTGTCCGGGTGCGGGTCGCGTCTGGTGTGTCTGGTCCGCAGACCATCAGGCTCCCCTCGATTACAAGGCGTGCCGCATGCTCCTCCTGGGGCGCACCTTCTCGAGAGGATTAAATCACGTAGTAAATTAAGACGTGAGCATCTTGGTTCGCTGAGTTCGCTACTGGGTTGGAGCGGGCTCCAAAGCTGGGCGGTCGAGTGCCCGCTCCTGAGAACGACTGTGTGTGACAAGGGGTCTGGGAGGGCGACCATCAGTGAGCTCTTTCAGTGTGGCCACCGATCGGGTGACGGCGGCGAGCCCGCGGTGATGGCCGCAACGCACAAGGCTCCCGTGCCGTTGGAGGGTGTTTGAAGTCTCAACCCACCGGCACAGGAGCCTCGTCGGTCATCGTCACCCGCGAGGGTGACCGCAGGTGCAAGCTCCCGCCCCACCAGCGTGCGCTACCGCGATCCGGGTGAGTGGGTCGTGGCGGCGCAGGTACACCAGAGCGACGAGCTGCGGCCCCTGCGGCACAAGGGCGCAACCGACGACAACGGCGAAGTATCGCCTGGCGTTTGCCCGCTTCAGGACCGGACAGACCCCCCTCGCCATGACGACGATTCAGCGTGCATGGGGGCACCGCCGCAGCGGCCACCCGGCGGGGAACCCGGGACCACAACGCCAACGGATGGGCCATCCACGCGCACCCGGTGGCGGAGCTGACAGCCGCAGCAGTGGTGGACGGCATCGGAAACTTCCCCGAGGTGGCTGAACTCTCCCGGCTCGCGGCCCAGGTCGCTGCCCGGGTCGGGGCCCGCAGGGGCCCGATGTCCGGACGCCTCGCTGCTGCGGAACTCTACGGCGACCCGGGCACCACGGATGTCCAACCGGACGCGGTCGCTGTCCTCGCCCTGGCCGAACCGGGCAAGGACGCCCGCCGCGCGTGGATCGGCGACTGCCGGGCCTGGGGCTTCGACGGTCGGCGGCTGCGGCAGTACACCACCGACCACTCCATGGGCGAACACCTGCGCTACAACGGCGGGCAGCGGATCGATCGGGAGGTCGCCTACACCCCGACCAACAGCTCCTGGCTCACCCGGATCGAAGCCCAGTTCACGGCCCTGCGCTACTTCCCCCTCGACGGCACCGACCATGCCGACCACAGGGAACAGGGCAGCATGATCCGCCGCTACATCATCTGGCGAAACCGCCACGCCGACGACCAGCACCTCCGCGAGGTCGTGACCAGAGCCAACGTCGCCTGAATCCGACCGCGTCGGCGTTCACCGCTGCCGACCAGGCCCGAACCTCCCCGCATCACGTTGCCCTGGCCTGGCCGGCCAGCCACTGCTTCACTTCATGCCAGGCAGCCTGCTCCGCCGTCTCGGCGCCCCACCACCAGGTGAAAGGCGAGTTGTCAGACACCAGCTCCTCCCGCCACCAGCCGAGGCTGACAGCCAGATGACGGCGGGCTACAGAGCCCGTCTCCGGCTCCCAACGGGCAAGCCACGGGACGACCGAGGAACTCGCGGTCACGCAGCTCTCGAACACTGCGCACGCCGGGATGGGTGGCGATGTCGTCCGCAGGGTCTGCGTCCACCACGCGTCCAAGAACCCGGTCACTGCGCCGGCCTGCTCGTGGGGCCAGTGTGACCAGCCTGCCGCGGCCAGTCCACGGGCCATCAGATCGGACTCGGGCTCGCCCTCGGCGAGCAGCACGACGAGCTGCGGCAGAACCCGACGGATGATGGCGGGCTGGTTGTCCCAGTGGAAAGGATCTTTCTGTGCAACCCGGCGAACGAGGTCCGCCGGGAGCGGGACACCAGGAGTCCGCAGCAGCTCGACCTGGCCCTCATCGAAGCACCGGCCGCAGCCGGACTCGTCCGCCTGGGCCGTCATGCCATCGAAGGTCTTCGCGACCCTCACCGTCGCAGCCGCAAGAGCACTGTCTTCCGGAGAAGTCACCGTGGATCCCGTCAAGACTCCAGCAGGTTGACCCAGCCGAAGAGAGCGACGCTACCAGGCAACGTTCGCCCCTCCATGACATCATGGGTAGGGCCTCTCACCGATCAGGTGAGGTGCTCCTGCGCCCAGCGGGCAATACCGCCGAGCTTGACTGCCGCTACGTCGCTGTCGCCGGTCCGGACGGGCTGATCGACCTCGTAGTCGTAGCCTTCAAGGCCGCTCTCCTCCTCGATCATCCGCGCGATTTGATACGCCTCCGCCATGATGGGTCGTGCTTGCTGCCCCGGGTAGCGATAGGGGATCTCGATGTTGGCCGAATCTCCCGCGTAGTCCAGCTGCAGATGACCGGCCGGCCCGTCCCGCCACAGGGTCAGGCTGTAGGGGTACTCCTCGGTGGTGACCGGACCCACCTCCCGCGACATCCGCTGTATCAGCCTGTCCCAGGCGGCCCGCTGGTCACGGGTCAGGCTCATGGGTTTGAGGTCGGCATCCGGGTCGTAGGCGGAGTTGATCTCTTCCAGGGTCTCGTCGAAGGTACGGCCCGGGAAAACCCGCAGGAACACGATGTCGTAGGTCACCGTCCGCAGCCTACGGGCCCACGCCCACCATGTTCGAGGTCGTGGCGGGACAGGTGCGGGTGTGGCAGATCGATGACGACGAGGGCCGCAAACTGCTGCGGATCATCCGCCGCGGCACCGGTTCGGTGGTGACCTGGCGGCCACGGGGGTTAACGGCTCGCCAGGGCCGGGGCCCGGGATTCGGTAGACCGGGGTGGTGGGGGCGAGCGGGAGGTCGGAGCGGACCCGGGCGTGGGGGACGAACCGTTGCTCGCGGGTGAACGTGAGCCCCTCGACCGCGCCGTTCTTGTAGACCGACCCGACGAGCTTCCCGGTGCTGCCGTGGATCCCGATCCGCACACCGGGCGTCCGGTGCGCCCGCCGCCACGTGCCGACGGTGAGCGGCCCCCTGGAGCCGGTTGGCACGGGCCGCTCCTGCGCCCAGATTGCCGAGCCGCAGGAGCAGACGGTCGCGGAGGAAGCGCAGGGGGCCGGGTGGTCGATCACCATGGTGTGGGCTACGGCGATGATTTTCGGTCGGCTGTCTCGTCTAAGTGTGTAGCGGGTGCGTTCGTACCGGCACGACCACCCACAGAAGGAGTGCCATGCTGAGACAGGTCGCGGAGGGTGTGCTGACGCACCGGAGCGAGTTGCTTGAGAACAACGCCGTCGTGGTGCAAGGCCGAACCGGCGTGCTGCTCATCGACCCCGGGCTGACCGAAGCCGAGATGACCTGCCTCGCGGACGACCTGCGCGAGGCAGGCCAGAGCGTGGTGGCGGGCTTCGCGACGCATCCCGACTGGGATCACGTGCTCTGGCACCCCGAGTACGGCGAAGCGCCCCGGTACGGCACCTCCCGCTGCGCGGCACGTATGCGAGAGGTGCGGTCGGACCCGGGCTGGAAGGCACACGTTGCCGAGGGGCTGCCGCCGGAAATCTCCGAGGAGACACCGCTGGACCTGTTCGGCCTCATCACCGGCCTGCCGACCGGAACAACACACATTCCCTTGGATGGCCCCCATGTCCAGATCATCGAGCACCCGGCGCATGCCCCGGGCCATGCGGCGCTGCTGATAGCCGAACGCGGGGTCCTCGTCGCCGGCGACATGCTCTCTGACGTCCTGGTGCCGAACCTCGACGAGTTGAACGACACCAACGACCCCGTCGCTGAATACCTCCTCGGACTGCGGCTGCTCGAGGATGCGGCCGGCGATGTCGATGTAGCGGTGCCCGGCCACGGGTCAGTCTGCGGAGCCGAAGAGGTACGCGCCCGGATCGAGCAGGACCGGGCGTATGTGCTCGCCTTGAGTGCGGGCCGCGTTCCCAGTGACGCGCGGGTCGGCTCAACGGCCAAGCCCGGCTGGGAGTGGACCACTGATATAACCGCCGAGCAGGTCAAGCGCCTCGCTGAAAGAAGCGAGCGCCGCGGCAGCGCCTCGATTGGATGACAAAGGGACAGGGTGCGCTGTCAAAGGACAGCGTGCGAGAGCCCGGCGACCGTCAGGTGACTGCAAGACCGTTTCCTCGCGGGAACGGCATCGTTCCTTTCTGCGGAAGTCACCTAGCCAAGGAGTACCTTCGTGCGCTCTCGTGCCCTGCTCGCCGCTGCTGTGGCAGCTGCCGCTGCCGCCCTCGCCGGCACAGCCGGAACTGCCGCCGCCGACGGCGGGCCCCTCGGCCTGTCCAATGACGTCATCGGCTCCACGGCAGGGGTCTTGGGTCAGACAGCGGCGTTCTCCGCCAACAGAGGTGAGGTGGAGGCCGCCGGTGACACTGGTGGCCTCCTGAACGGCCACGCCGCCCCTGTGGTCAATGCCGACCTGCGGTGCGCTGTCCCGAATCCGGATGTCCAGTACATCGGCGGCACCCTGTTCGGCGGAGACAAGGCTGCTTGCAACACCTCGCCAGTCACCATGAGCCTGGGGGACCACCGAGTTCTCTGACTTCGTTCTTTCGTGGGGGTCCGCCGACGGGGTCGGCGGACCCTGCGGTTGTCAGGGCGGTCGGTGAGCAGAGCCCGCCGGAGTTCGTGTGGGCACCGCCGTGCGGGGCCGCATCACCTGCGGGAAGTCATGTCGAGCTCTACCGGCCGTCACCCGGGCCCCGCACAATCGCCCCTATGACGACTCTCACGGGTGCGGCCCCGCCCACGCACAGCACGCCCCTCGCCTTCGCCCGGGGATTCCTGACCGGCGGTGTGGTCGGCGCGTCGCTCGCCGCGCTCGTCGTGGGCGCGATCACCGAGACCGTGCCGCTGTTCGTCGCCGGGTTCGTGCTCCCCGCGCTGTACGGGCTGCTGTTATTCCTCGCCGGCATACCGGCCAGGGCCCGGGAGGCCGCGGTCGTGCCCCGTACAGCGCTCGCGGTGATCGGGAGCCTGAAGGCCGTCGGAAGCGAGACGAGCGACCCGCCGGTGCGGTTCGAACTGACCGTGGCCCCGGACGACGGACCCGCGTTCCGGGTGGACGTCACGCAGGACATCAACCTGGTGGACCTCCCCGGCTACCGGCCGGGCGGCGTCGTGGTGGTCCGGTATCCGCCGGACCGGCCGTGGCGGGCGCGCATCGTCGAGCGGCCGACACCGCAATGGGAGGAGCGAGCGGCTTCGGCCCGCTTCGACGCGGTGCCGGGGCCGGCCATGGCGGCCGAGCCCCGGGGGAGCCAGGCCGTCGGTTTCGTCAGGCTGTTCGGCCTGCTGGTCGGCGCGGCCCTCGTGGTCCTGCTCTTCCGGGAGGGCCTCTTCGGCCGGGACGACGGCGCGCAGGCGTCTCCGGCCGCGCGGCCGTCCGCCTCCGCCGGTTCGTCGTCCACGGTCGTGTCGTCGGTCTCCGCGACGGCCACGCTCGGGTCCGGCCAGTCGTTCCTCGACCCGGGCGAGCTGGACCGGGCCTTCGACGCGCTCACCCGGGGCGGGGACGAACGCCAGGCCCTCACCGTCGTCGTGCAGGAGCGCCTGCTGTCGATCGTGTTCTCGCCCGCCGGCGCGCGGACTCCGGGGTTCGACCCCAGGGCCCTGCCGCACGGCCGCTTCCCCGCCCTGGTGGACGAGGCCACGGCCACCCTCGGTGCGCGCTCCCCGCACACGTGGCGGATCACCGCCGACCGCCTCACCGGCTCCCTCGTCATCAGGGTCGTTGCGACCGGCGCCGGGGGAACGGCGTCACTGGAGGCGGACGGCCGGGGCAAGGTGCTGCGGCGCGCGCCCGCACCGTGAGGTGTCCCGCAACCGCACCGTTCCGTACGGCGGGGCCCGAGCGATGGCCGTCCCCGAAGTGGCAGAGGAAAGAAGACGCATGGGCTGGCACGTATTTCTGATGGTGTGGTGCGGTGTGACCGGCGCGGTGGCGCTGGTCGGCTACGCGAGGGTCCTGGCCGGGACGACCCGGGCCCAGCGCACGGTCCGGACGACCGGACGGATCGAGCGGGTGGACGAACCCCGGCACGGAAGCTCCCCGAAGTACGGGATATCCGTGGTCGTCTCCTTCCAGGACCCGGCCACGGGGCAGGAGTTCACCGTCACCAACGACGGCGAGCGCGGCGACCGGATCAACGCGGCCTGGACGGGCCGGGAGATCGCGGTCCACTACCCGCGCGGCAGGCCCGACGCCTACCGGTTCGCCAACGACCCCTCCAAGGGCGGCCGCGGACTGGGCTGGCCGACCTTCGCGCTCGTCCTCTGCTACGCCGGCGCGGTCACCGACGCCGCGATCGACCGGGGGTGGCCGTGGGCGCTGGTCGGCTTCTGCGGACCCCTGGCCCTCTCCGGCATCTGGTACCTGCCCGGGAACGTGCGGGACAGAAACCGCCGCATCGACGCACTGGCCGCCATGGCCTCCGTACCCGGCCGTGTCGTCGCCGTGCTCAAGAGCGTCACCGTCGACGCGGACGGCTGCACGGCCACCCGCCTGGTGCCGGTCGTCGCCTTCACCACCCTCGATGGCAGGGCCGTGACGGCCTACTGCGAGTCCGGGCTGAGCGACCCCGCCGGATCGCGGGGCCGGGACGTCACGGTCCACTACGCCCCCGACGACCCGGCGGTCTTCGTCCTGGACGTCGAGGCCGAACGCCGCTCCTGGTACTGGGACATCGCCGTCAACGTCGTGGGTGTCCTGATCGTGGCGACGGCGGCGGTGGCAGGAGTGGTGGCGCTGTGACGCGGGGACCGGGCTATCGTCCCGCCATGGATCCGCTCACCTTTGACTACGAGGACCTTCATCTGCGTGTCGACCGGGGGGTGTTTGAACTGTTCGGCACCCGGGGTTCCGAACTCCGGGTGCCGCTGAGCCGGCTCGGGGCGCTGGTGCTCCACAAGAAGCCGGAGAAGCCCGGCCAGTTGTTCATCGGTACCGTGCGCGACCCGAATGCCGCGCTCTACGGCACCGATCCGGCCGCGTTCTGGTACTCCACCTCGCCCGCGTTCCGGGTGCCGCCCGCTGACGAGCCCTTGTTCCGCGCGTACTTCACCGAGGTGGCCGTGCTCGCGGATCGTCGGGTGGTCTGAGGCAACCTCCGAAGGACCCGGGCGCCTCGCGACGCACCGCACCGAAGGAGAGCCGGCCGCCGCTCCCGCGCGGGCAGGAGGAGGACACCGCCGAGCACTGACTCCGCGTCCCGTCGGCACAGCTACCGACGGGACGCGCACGCCGCAAGGTCACAATGCTCGGCGCATGCAGGCCCGTGGCCATCGGTCCAGGCCGTGTGCCACTTCCCGCTCGCGGATCTTCCGCAGACCGGGACCGAGCCGGTGGTCGTCCATGAGCTGAAAACCGCAGCGTGCGTAGTAGGGGGCGTTCCAGGGGACCTCGGTGAACGTGGTGAGCGTCAGAGCGGGCACCCCCTCGCTCATGGCCCGGGACGCCAGATGTTCCAGCAACCGCCGCCCGACACCACGACGCGAGCTGCCCGGGTGCACCGAGACCTGTTCGACGTGAAAGTTGCCGTCGACGCGGTCGGCGATCAGGTAGGCGACCGGTACATCGGCCTCGTCGGCTACGACCCAGGCCAGCCCCGCGTCGTGGTAGCGGGCGAGTTCGTCGAGCGGGAGGGGCTCGTCCTCCGCGATCTCCGGCATGCCGATGTCCCGGAAGCACTGTCCGGCGGCCCTCTCGATGTCCTGGAGGACCGGCAGTTCGTTCAGCTTCACGGCTCGGATGTGCATGGAGGGCATTCTCCACGTCTCCCCGGCACACCGGAAAGCGCATTGATCCGGTCGCCTCCGACGACCGTCCACCGGCATTGCCCGCGTGGTGCACGACCCACACCGACTGCGGGATCCGACGTGCCGAACGCTTCTGCGCTCGGTACGAAGAACTTACTGTCTCCTGAAGCAGGATCCTCCGTAACGATCTGCAGGGGAACATGGACGTCATCGAGCAGGCAATCGCTGGACCGTTCGAGGGCGTGCTCATGAGGCCGGCCGCAGGAGGCCGGCTCGGGGTGCTCGTTCTGCACGGCTCCTACGGCACCGGCACCGTGGAGAGGTGCCGAGTGCTCGCGCGTAGCGGGTTGGTGGCCTTGGGGATCCGCTGGTACGGCGGGGAGGGGCAGCCACCCGGGATTTGCGAAATCCCGATCGAGACGTTCACGCACGCCCTGGATCTGCTGCACCGCGAAGGCATCGAGCGTCTCAGTGTGCTCGGCCTGTCCAAGGGGGCCGAGGCCGCACTGTGGCTGTCCGTCCTCGACCAGCGTGTTGACGCCGTCGTCGCACTGTCCCCGACGTCGGTGACGTGGCCCAACATGGGCGCCGGCAACGATGGCCGGAGTCGCCCCTGGCGATCGTCGTGGACCTGGCGCGGAGAGCCGCTCCCGTTCGTGCCGCTGGACGAGGCAGGGATCCCGGAAGCACAGGAGGAGGACGGATTGGTGTCCCTCCGCGGCTGGTACGAGCGCAGTCGCGAGCTCTATCCCGAGCGGTACGAGGCCGCAGCCATCCCCGTGGAGAGGACCGAAGCCGAGTTCGTCCTGGTAGCCGGCGGAGACGACCGGACCTGGCCCTGTCTTCCTGCCGCGCGGGCACTGAAGGATCGGCGGGCGGCCCTCGGGCTGCCCACCGTGCTGGTCGAACGGGGTGCTGCCGGTCACCGTCCCCGTCTCCCCGGGGAAGGACCAGCGGCCCCGGCGACACATCTGCGCTACGGGGGAACCGACGCCGACGACGCAGCTCTCGGCGCAGCCGCCTGGCCGCACATCTTGAGTGCCCTGCGCGGCGCCGGCTCGCTCCGCTGACCTTGGTCGACGTCACTCGACAGCGCACCTGAGTCCACGGTGACCGGCGTGGCTTGCCAGAGGATCGAGCGCTCGACCCCCGCGCCCTGAGGTGCAGGGCCGGGCCCCGACCGGCGTGGCCCCGGGGGAACCGTCCCCGGGACCACACCGGGGCGGTCAGACGCCGAAGGCGGCCGGGTACTGGATGGTGCCCGTCGGGACCGGGCGGGTGTCGTCCAGGGCCATCGCCATCATGGCCTCGTCCGGGACGTCGAACGGGGCCCGGATGCCGAAGCCGGAGGCCCGCGTGAAGCCGAACCGGGGGTAGTAGTCGGCGTGTCCGAGGACGACGACGAGGTTCTCCCCCCTCGCGCGGGCGGCGTCCAGCGCGGCGCGGATCGCCGCAGAGCCCGCACCCGTGCGCTGGGCGGAGGGCAGGACGGCGCACGGCGCCAGGGCGAGGGCGGGCCGGCCGCCGACGTGGCAGCGGGTGAGCAGGGCGTACCCGGCGGGAGTGCCGTCGGGGCCCGTGGCGACCATCGACAGGCCGTCGATCCACGCCTGCGGGTCGGCGCGCAGGGCGTCGACGATGGCGGCCTCGGCGGCGGTCGGGAAGGCGGCGAGGAGGATGTCGCGGACGGCGGGAACGTCGTCGGTGGTTTCGGGGCGGGCGGTCCAGGGAGTCATGGTTCCGTTCTCGGTGGTGTCGTGGGGGTGGAGGCGGTGGAGCGGTGGTCGCCGCCGTGTTCGCGGCGCATCCCGCTCTCGGCCCGGGGCGCGGCCGGCGCCTCCGGCATGCCCGGGCGGTGTGGGTCCACCGGGGCCAGGCGCCGGGTGAGCGGCGCGCGGTGCTCGTCCCACCCATCGCCGTCGGGCAGCGAACCGGCCACGGGAAGCGGCCGGCGCGTGGTGGCGTCCGAGCCGGGGCCCTGCCGGGGCAGACTGTGGTGCAGGGCGGACATCGCCTCCGTCACCGGGTCGCTTCCGGGAGCGCGGCCGGGTGTTCCGGCGTCGTTCACTGCTGGCGCTCCCGGAACTGGTAGGTGGCGCGCAGATGCCGCGTGATGTCCTTCCTGGCGGCTTCCCGGTCGGTGCGCAGCCGGGCGTCCGTGCGGGAGGCGGCGTAGGCGTTCTCCCGCAGCAGCCGTCGGTAGCTGTCCAGCCGGCGCCGGGGGAGTACGCCCGTCTCCACGGCGGCCAGCACCGCGCAGCCGGGTTCGCCGGCGTGTGCGCAGTCCGCGAACCGGCAGTCCCGCGCGAGCTGTTCGATCTCGGCGAAGGTCTGCTCCAGGCCGTCCTGCGCGTCGTGCAGTCCGATCGCGCGCAGACCGGGGGTGTCCAGCAGGACCCCGCCGCCGGGCAGCGGGAGCAGCTCCCGCCATGCCGTGGTGTGCCGTCCCTTGCCGTCCGCGTCGCGCACCGCTGCGGTGGCCAGCCGCTCCTCGCCCAGCAGCCGGTTGCCCAGCGTGGACTTGCCCGCGCCCGAGGGGCCGAGCAGGACGACGGTGCCGTTGAGCACGGTCCGCAGGGTGTCGAGGCCCAGCCCGGTCGCCGAGCTGGTGACCAGTACATCGGCGCCCGGCGCCACCTCGGCCACCTCCGCCTCGGCCCGTTGCGGGTCGGCGCACTCGTCGGCCTTGGTGAGCACCACGACCGGCTGCGCGCCGCTCTCCCAGGCCAGGGCGAGCATGCGTTCCGTCCGGCCGTGCTTCAGGGGGACGGCCAGCGACACCGTCACCGCGACCGTGTCGATGTTGGCGGCCAGCACCTGGCCGTGGGAGGTACGCGACGCGGTGGAGCGCACCAGCGCGGTGCTGCGCTCCAACACGCTGTGCAGCACGGGTCCGTGGCCGGCGGTTGCGGGACGCAGGGCCGCCCAGTCGCCCGTGCACGGCGGGGACTTCCGGTCGGCGGCACCGGGGATCTCCGCACGGACGGTTCCGGCGTCGGTGACCGCTTCGCACGAGCCGCGTTCGGCTCGCACGACACGGGCGGGGATCAGGCCGGCGGCGCGATGCGGCGCGAAGGCGTGCTCCCACGCCTCGTCCCAGCCGTAATCCGTCAGGGAGTATGCCTGAGGAGAGGGAGAAGAGGATGAAGACAACGTAGAGACCCTTGAACAGGGACCCCGTCGAGCGTGAGGCTCCGCCCCCATCGGCCGAGACGGCCGGGGCGGGGGTGAACGTCAGGTCAGACCGGGGTCCGAGAGGTGAGGACAGTCCGGCGTGCGCTGCGTACGGCAGCGGCCTTCACGGCAGACATCAACTCACCCCTCCTTCCGGTCCCGCAGTCGACCCAGATATCGCTGCGCCGGGAACGCTAACACATCGCGTCCGCCGGTGTGTGCCGAACGCCCGACGCCGACTCGGCGGGCCGGGGCTCAGAGGGCCGGCGCCCGATGGGCCACTGGAACGTGCGCGCGGCGGTCGCGGGTCGGGGGACCGCCGCGCGCACCGGGCTCACCCCTACCCAGACACGGCCAGCTCCGTACGCAGCTTGTCGATCCCGTCCCGGGCAACGTCATAGGCGCTCGGCACGCCCGCCACCGGCTCGTCCTCGCCGGGAATCCAGAACTTGCGCCGCGTCAGCCGCAACGAGTTCAGGAACTCCGGAATGGCGTTGAACACCTCGATCAGCAGCGGGCCCTCGTACACCGGCAGGACCGGATCGAGGAACTCGCGCCACGGAATCCAGCTGTCCGCGACCTCACCGCGGTCCGGCGGGGACACCTGGACGTAGTGCAGGCGCTGCTGTCGGGCGCAGTCCTCGATGTCGCGGAGGTACGCCTCCGGGCCGCTGCTGCCGAGGACCACGTGGGAGCTGTCGACGCACACGCCGATGTGCGGGCTGCGCACGCCGCCGAGGAAGTCGAGGACATCGCGCACCATGTTGGGTGCCGGAGTCTCCCAGTGGTCGACGGGTTCGATGGCGACCCGCACGCCCTGCCCGGCCGCGTACTCGCCGAGCTGCTCGAAAAGCGGCCGCGCGATCTCGTACCGGGGCAGGAGCCAGTCCTGCAGGGCGTCGCTCCACAGCGTTTCGCCGTGGGCGGTGGGGAACACGTTGTACGGGAACAGGACGGGGCCTGCCATGATGGTGCCGCCGAGCGCCGCCGTGATGTCCACCCGTGACTTGAGGTAGACCAGGGCCGCGTCCCGTACCGAGGCGTCCATCGAGGTGGGGTCGCAGGCAGGCGTCGTGGCCACGTTGGTGGTGAGGCCCACCTCCGTCAGGCCGGCCGCGTCGAGGGCCTTCCTGAGCTGCTCGTAGCGGGGTACGTCCTCCTGGGGGTTGCTCGATCCGTGCGGGAAGACGGGCAGGTCGAAGCCCGCGTACCCCATGCTGCACAGTTCCTCCATGTGCCGGACGACGCCCTCGGTGTACTGGGGATCGTCCGGGTGCAGGTTGACCGTGAACATGAAGAAGCTGAGGTAGATGTCGCGGGTGCTCATCGCTACCATCCCAGGACGTCGGTGAGGTAGGCGCGGGCCATCTTGGCGTACTTCAGCGGACAGGCCGTCGCGGGGTTCTGCTCGGCCTCGACGACCAGCCAGCCCTCGAAGCCGGCGTTCCCCAGCGTGGTGAGGACGGGCCTGAAGTCGATCATGCCTTCCGAGTCCCCGGGGACGGTGAAGACGCCCTCCAGAATGGCCTCCTGGAACGACAGGTGGTCGCTCCTCACCTTGTCGGCCACCGGCTGGCGGACGTTCTTGAGGTGCACGTGCTTGATCCGCTGCTTGTGCTTCTCCGCGGTGGCCAGCGGATCGTCACCCGCGAGCTGCAGGTGCCCGGTGTCGAACAGCAGATGCACGTACTGCGCGTCGGTGCCCTCCATCAGCTTGTCGATGTCCGCGGCCGACTGCACCCCCGTGCCCATGTGGTGGTGGTAGCAGAGCCGCATCCCGCTGTCCGCGGCCAGCCTGCCGATCTCGTTCAGCCCACTGGTCAGACGCTCCCAGTCCGTGGGGTTGAACTCCGGGCGGTGGTCGAACACCGGGATGGGCTGCAGGTGGGACGACTGGCCGAACTCCGCGACCACGATGTCCCGGCCGCCCACCGCCTTGAGGAACTCCAGCTGACGCTTGAAGTTTCCGATCGTCCGGTCCCTGTCGCCGATGGTGAAGTACGTGCTCACCCACGGCTCGGACACCTGCAGGCCGCGCAGGTCGAGCGCTTCCTTGAGGGCGGTGGGGTCGTCGGCCGGGTACTTGTGGCCGATGCTGCATCCCTGGAATCCGGCGAGCGCCATCTCGCTCACGCACTGCTCGAACGGGATGCCGATGTCGATCAGCGGGAAGTCGTCGTTCCACCACAGGGTGGGCGTCACGCCGAGCGATACCTTGTCGGGCCCCAGGTTGGGGATGGTTCCGGTCATTTCGTCTCTCCGCTCAGTGGTTCTCAAGGGTGGGCGGAAGGGCCCACGATCCGTAGCCCGGCGCCTTCGCTCCGGACGGGTGGGCGCCGATCGCCCGCCACAGCAGCCCTTCGGTGTAGGCGTCGGGGGAGACGACGAACAGGGGGATGCGGTCGGTGCCGTCCCTCCCGGCGGGCTGCCCGCCGTCACTCCCGGCCGGCTGTCCGCCGTCGTCGGGCCGGCTGCTGTCCGGTACGGCGGGTTTCGTACCGCTGCGCCCGGGCGCCGTCCAGGCCGCCACGTCCACGCGCCCCGTCAGTTCCGGGCCGTACCAGACGCCGACGTACCAGAGCTTGATGATGCTGTTCACCACGGGATCGGCGGGAGCGGCGGAGCCGGACGAGGCCGCGGTCTGCAGTGCTCCGGGTCCTTCCTGCTCCAGGACCGTGCGGTAGTACGTCTCCGCCTGACCGGTTCCCCACAGGTCGAACTCGCTGAATCCGGTCACCTCGGCGGAGAACTTCACGAATGCGCGCAGTCCCTCGTCCGTGGTCGCTGTATGCGTCACGATGCTTTCTCCTACGACGGCCTAGAGCTCGAATGTCGGGCCGGCGTGCATTCCCGCGTGCCCGCTGAGCGGGTTGCGGATGAGCCGGTTCATGGTGTCGCGGATGCGGAACATCTCCCAGACCGCCTTGAGCAGCAGATCGGGCTGACCGTTGTAGGCCAGATTGATGTTCGTCAGGAAAGTGGCGTAGGAGCGGTTGAATTCCTCGGCCGCCGCGAGGATTTCCGGGTCGTCCTGGAGATCCGCCAGCTTGATGTCCGGCTTCACCGGATAGACGGCATCCCAGTCGACGTGCAGTTCCGGGCCGCACGGCAAGCCCGGCTCGTCGCCCTTCTGGTAGTACCGGCCCTTCTCCAGTTGCTGGAACCGGTAGTAGTGAGCGATCTCGTCCTGGCTGTCGTAGATCCCGCCGTGCAGACCCTCGCCCTGCTCCGCGACGAGGGTGAGCGCCGCCATCGCGGTGTCGCGCCCCGTCACCTCGATCACGTCGCCGCCGCCCGAGTAGAAGTACTCGGGTGTCACCTGACGCCCGGGATCGCCGGTGAAGATCGTCGTCCCCGCCTCACGCGCCTGGTCCTCCAGGTGGTTGATCCCCCGCATGATCTCCTCGTAGAACTCACCGATGCTCAGGAAGCGCTGGGTGGGCTCCCCGGGCACGAGACCGAGGACCGTGCCGGACTCCTCCAGCTCCGCGAGCCGGTCCGAGGGCGGCGCCGCGCCGTCGGACGTCAGCCCGAGGGCCGCCCAGTCCACCGGTACGAGCCGGTCCTCCTCGTCGGCCGCCTGCGCGGGTTTCTCGATCTTCAGGAACGTGTCCAGGGCCTCGGGTGAGAACGGCCGCAGGTGTACGTCGAAGTAGTCGGGACCGCAGGGCAGCCGCGTCGGATAGTCCGGCACGAAGCCGGACCGGGTGAGGTTCGGCGAACCGCCCACGGCGTTCAGGACGTTCGCGACCAGGGTGAGGTGCAGCATCTCCTCGACGGCCACGACCCTGATGACGTGCCAGGCGTCCGAGTTCTTGCCCGGCTGCAGGGAGTAGAGGGCGGTCAGGTAGGGCGGGAGCGTGGCGTGCTCCAGCTGGAGCCCCTTGTAGAGGTATTCGTGCAGCTCCTCGATGGTCGTGATCCTGGAGTCCTGGGACGGCTCCGGCTCGGAAACGGACATGTTCCCCCAATCGTGGGCGGTGGCAGTGGGGTTGCGGTACGGGGGCGAGGGCGGGGCCGGCCCCCCCCGGCGCGCTAGGCGCGGATGGTCACCGGAGCCTTCGCGGCGCGCAGGTACCTGACGATGTGGGTCGAACTGCGGAAGGCGAGCGCCGCCATGGTCAGGCTGATGTTGGACGTCCCGATCGACGGCAGACTGCCCGGCCCGACGAGATAGAGGTTCTCGTGGTCCCACGACTGCTGGGTGTGGTCGACCACCGAGGTCGCCGGGTCGGTGCCCATGATGTGGGTGCCCGCGAGGTGGTTGCCGCCGACGATGTTGTACCACTCGCCCTCGTGCTCGACGGCGCTGGAGCGGTTCCTGTCGTACGCCGTCATCTCCTGCGCACCGAGCTTCCCGAAGATCTCGGTCGCGAGCTTGCGGGCGAAGGCCGCGCCCCGCATGGTGTAGGGCGGGATCTTGAGCGAGACGACCGGCTTCAGGTTGCCGAGGGCGTCCTTGTACCGCTCGTTCACGGTGACGGCGTTGCTCGGCTCGGGCAGCAGGTCGATCATGAAGGCCAGCAGCAGCTGCCGGGAGATCCGGTCTCCGAGGGTGCGGCGCAACTCCTTCCCGCGCAGTCCCTGTTGGTCGACCAGCTCGACCAGGTCCGTGTAGGGCGAGCCGGTGGCCCACCCCCAGCCGTCGTTGTGGATGTCCACCCCGAATCCGGCCTGGGTGCGGCGGAAGCGCCCGCCGCGCAGATCGGTGATCCCGCTGGTGCAGGACGTGCCCCGCATCGTGCCGGCCGGCTCGGGCAGCAGGCCCCAGGAGAGCAGGTAGGCGTGGTCCATCAGGTTGCGGCCGATCAGCCCGCTGCGGCTCATCCGCTGCATGTCGGAGGCCAGCATGAGCCGGGCGTTCTCGATGGCGTGCGCGCAGAGGATGTAGACGGTGCCCTTCACCGTGTACGTCTCATAGCTGTCGGAGTCGAGCGACTGGTAGTTCTTGACCGTGATCCCGGTTACCCGCCGGCTCTCCTCGTCGATCTCGACCTTGGACGCGACGGCCTGCGTCACGATCTTGACGTTGCCCTTGCGGAGCGCCTTGGCGAGCGTCTTCCCCGCGTGGTACTTGGCCTGGACGGGGCAGATCGGGACGCAGTTGGTGTTGCCCTGACAGCGCTCGCCCTCCTCCACCTGGTTGGTGCTCACCGCGCCGACCGGCACGAAGCCCTTGCCGCCGTCGTACGCGGCGTTCGGCACGCCGTTGCGGGCCTGCGGGAAACTCCGCACCCGGAGGGTGTAGTCGTCGTCCGCCAGGTTGACCCGCATGCCGTCCACCCCCCGGGCGACCGTCCGGTCGAGGTACGAAGGCGGCATGCGGTGCATCGGGAACACGTACCCCTCGGGGAAGTGCATGCCCAGATACGCCTGGTCCTCGACCTCGGCCGAAACGCCCAGCTCCGCCTCGGCCTGCCGGTAGTACGGTTCCAGGTCGTCGTAGCCGAGCGGCCAGTTCAGGCCCCGGCCGTACCTGGTCCGCAGGTCGAAATCCTCGGGAAGCATGCGCAGCGCCTTGCCCTCCCAGTGCATGGAGGTACCGCCGAGCACCCGGGTGAACGTGGTGTCCGTGCAGTACGTGTCCTCCTGCACGAGGTAGAAGTCGTCCTGCGGCGTGTCCGGGGTCACCGGCATGGTGTCCGTGCTCCGGGGCATCCGGGCGTTCCGGTTGAACGGGTACGGCGACTGGTTGTCCTTGACGACCGCGCCGTAGAACCGCGACAGGTACGACTCGTACTCGGCGAGGTCCAGGTCCTTGCCGGGGCCGGCCTCGACGATGAGGACGCTGTAGCCGGACTGGCTCAGCTGATCGGCGACGATCGAACCGGCCATGCCGCCGCCGACGATCACGGCATCCCACTCCTGGCTCGCGGCCTCCGCTCCACTCGTCTGCGTCGCGGCGCCGGCCGGGAAGATCACCGGGTCTGCGTCGTCGTAGGGCGTCATTGATTCCCCTTGTCGTGTCCGAGGGGTGTCCTCACCCCGATGACGGGCCGCAAGGCCCGGTGAAAAGTCCCACCAGCCGCCGGAACGAACGGGGACCGCACGGCTGTCGAGGCCCGCCGCGGTCGCTGTCGATCGAGAAAGGAGACCGGCTCGGAATTCGAATTCCGTCGAGCCGGCCGGAGCGCCGCGGGAACGGCTTCGACAGCGAGGCTTGCATAGGACGTGGTCATCCGTCGCACCCGATCGGTGATCCGGACGGGAAACCCATCGATCGGGCGTAAACCATGAGTCCGCGTCAACTCACCGCATTGACAAGTCGGTTGAGCCTAAAAGAATGAGTCGTTCCGCAGCTTTGTGTGCTTGTCCATATTTCAGCCGTTGACGCCTTGGGGGGCGTAAACCGGTGGAAGGCCCGGGGCGCGCGATGGTGTGATGGGCCGATGCGACGTGACACGTGGACGGTGGACCGGGGGCGGTATCCCGACGCGGTGACGCCGTGGGAGCGGAGCCGATGGCGGGACGAGGCCCTCGAATGGGCGGAAGGCGCGCTTGCGGCGCACGGACTGCGCGCGTCGGGCCCGTGCGAGGTGCGGCTGCGGCCGTGGTCCGTGCTGGTGCGTATGCCGGTCGAAGGACACGACGCCGTGTGGTTCAAGGCCAACCCGTCCGCGAGCGCCTTCGAAGCGGGACTCACCGAGGCGCTGGCCCGCTGGGTTCCGGAACACGTACTGGAGCCACTGGCCGTGGACGCCGACCGCGGATGGTTCCTGCTCCCGGACGGCGGCCCGCTCCTGCGGGACGTACTCGGCGCAGGCGCCGACACCCCGCGCATCTGGGAGGACATGCTGCGCCGGTACGCGGACGTGCAGCGCACCCTCGGCCCGTACACGCGGGAGATCGCGGCGCTCGGCGTTCCGCGCATGCCGCCGGCCGCGCTCCCGGACGTCTTCGACAGGATCGTCGACGAGAACACGGCACTCGGACCCGGCGACCGCAGGACCCTGCGCGCCTCGCGGCTCCGTCTCGTGGACTGGTGTGCCGAGCTGGCGGGCGTGGGCATCGCCGATTCCCTCGACCACTCCGACCTGCACGACGGCCAGATCTTCGCCCCGGCACCGGACCGCTTCACGTTCTTCGACTGGGGTGACGCGGCGGTGGGCCACCCCTTCTGCAGCCTGCTCGTGCCGGCGCGCAGCGCCCGCGAACGGTACGGGCCCGGGGTGCTGCCGCGCCTGCGCGACGCCTACCTCGAGCCGTGGACCCGCACCGGCCTCACCGCCGCCGAACTGCGGCGCGCCGTCAGCCTGGCCTGGCGGCTCGCGGCCATCGGCCGGGCCTGCGCCTGGGGCCGCCTCTTTACCGCCGGAACCGCTGGCGGCGCCACCGCCGCGGGGGGCGAGCAGAGCGCCGGCTGGCTGCGCGAACTCTTCACCGAGCCACCGCTGTAGCCGCCCGGGCGGGGCAGCGCAGCAGCCGGCAGCCACCCGACGCGCGGCCGGTCCGCTGTCGGACGCCTTGGATATCGTCTGACGCATGAACCAATCCGCCCTGCTGGCCGAACTCGAACAGGCGCTGCGCCAGAGGGAGACGACGTCCGACATCGTCCGGCGGCTGGCCGAGCCCGGGGCCGCGGCGGCGCCGGGTCTCGTCGCCGCGGTGGGCACCGTCAGCCGCTCCGCGTTCCCGGAACTGCGCACCGCGCTGCGGCTGATCGGCCCGCCCGCGTTCGACGCCGCGCTGGCCGCCCGCGCCCGCGCCGAGACGGTCCCCGACTGGTGGGAACTCGGCCACGTACTGCGCGCGTTCGACGAACGGTGCCTCCCGCAGTACGTCGCCGCCCTCGCCCACCCCATGGGGGACATCCGGCGCCAGGCCCTGGGCGGCCTGCAGAACCTCAAGGAGGCCGCCGCCGGCGCGCTGCCCGACGTCCTGCCGTTCCTGGCCGACCCGGACTCGTACATGCGCTACACCGCGGAGAACACCGTGCGGGCGATCGGTGCGGACGCCGCCCCCGAACTGCTGGCCATCCGCCGCGACGGCCCCGCCCGGCTGCGCCGCCACGCGCTCACCGCCCTCGCCCTCATCGGCCACGCCGGCGATCTCGACCCGCGCGACCTGCGCGCCCTGGAACGCCTCATCCGCATCAAGACCGCCACGGACACCCCGTGCTCCCTGCCCGACCACCAGTGGCTCGCCGTCCCCGGCGCCACCTACGAGGGCCTTTTCGAGGCCATGGGCCTCCACCACCGCATCCCCTGCACCCTCTCCATGGGCCTCTCCGCCATGGAACGGGACACCGCGCAGGTCACGGCCCCGGACGGCAACCGGCGCACGGCGTACCGCGTCTTCGTCACCCCCGAACTCGACGGCTGGCGGTTGGTCTACGCGGACGCGCCCTTCCCCCAGGCGGTCGGGGAATTCGAGGACGTGCTCCGGCGCGTGAGCGCCGCCTGCGGCGAGGCCCAGGCGTTCAGCCAGGACGAGCACAGCGACTCCATGCTGTGGGCCGTCGCCCTCAACGGCATACCGCGCCGCCGGTACTGGCGGCACATGTATCCCGAGTGGGAGGGCGACCCCATGGACTGGGAGGCCCGGTTCGACGACGACGCCGAGGACGACCCCGACGACATCGAGGACGCCCCCGACGACGACTGCGAAGACGACCTGGACGACGACGCTTCCCTCGCCACCTTGGAGTGCGACGTCGCCGTGGCCGCCCGGGCCTTGTCGCTCCACCCCATCGAGGTCGGACCCCGCACCACCCTGCGCGGCCACGGCTGGCTCGCGACCACCGACCCGGACATCGGCCACACGGCGTTCGCCGGGGCCCTGCGCGTCTGACCGGCACCGCCCATGAACACCCGTGAGAAGAGAGACCCATGAGCGACAGCACACCCGCCGGGGGCGCCCCGGCACCCGTCACCTTCATCACCGGCGGTTCCAGCGGCATCGGGGCGGAGAGCGTACGCAGGCTCCTCGCACTCGGCCACCGGGTCGCCGCGACCGGCCGCAGCGCCGCGAAACTGGCCGCGCTCACCGACGCGGCCGAAGCGGCCGGGGCCGGCGAGCGGCTGCTCACCTTCCAGGGGGACGCGGCGGACTGGGCGCACGTGGAGGAGGCGGTCGTCGAGACCGTACGCGTCTTCGGCCGCCTCGACCACGCCATCGCCAACGCCGGGTACTCCGCCGACGCCCATGTCGAGACCGGCGACCCGGAGAAGTGGCGGGGCATGGTGCTGACGAACGTGCTCGGGCCCGCCCTGCTCGTCCGGGCGGCGCTGCCGGCGCTCAAGGAGTCGCAGGGCCGGATCGTGCTCGTCGGCAGTGTGGCCGGCTTCAAGAACACCCCCGGCAACCTGTACTCGATGACCAAGTTCGCGGTGACCGGCCTCGCGGAGAACGTCCGCATGCTCACCACCGGCTACGGCGTCGGCACGACGCTGATCGCGCCCGGCCGCGTCCTCACCCCGTTCTGGGACGAGCGCCCCGGCGGTGCGGCGGCGGCCGGACCGATGATCTCCGCGGAGCAGGTGGCGGACACCCTCGTCTGGGCGATCACGCAGCCGCGCGGCGTCGATGTGAACACCCTGGTGGTCCGGCCGATCGGCCAGCCGAACTGACGCGGAGCCCCGAGGGCACGGGCAGGGGCGCGGCCGGCCGGTGACCGGCCGCCCTCAGGACGGCCACCGGCGCAGGCGCCCGGCGGCCG